>CAISJI010000054.1 GCA_903885565.1 uncultured Planctomycetaceae bacterium | reverse complement strand
TGTCGCAAGCTGCAGCCACTTCGCCGCCGCACTTCTTGGCCTTCCGCTTGCCGAACAGACCGTGGCACTTCTCACGACCGCCGCACTTGGCAGCGTGGAGCTTGGCCAACAGACCGCCATGGCAGGACTTCCGTCCGTTGCAGCCGTGGCCGGCCACAGCACCGGAGTCACCGCCAACCAAGGCAATGGCGACCAGCGCGAAGAACATCGCAACCGCACATCCGAGAAAACGCTTCATCACGTACCTCCAAAGTAGAGAATCGAACGCACATGCGTTCCTGATAGCCGTCACGAACCGAACTCGATCCGGGACGGCTACCGGACCGCAACAAACATTTCAGCCTTCTGTTCAGACTGGATCCACCGGGGGGATTCCTCCGGACAACCAGCGGCACTCCCCTGCAAGCGCTGCGGGTTGGCGAAAGAATTCCGCCTAGGGAATCTAGGCTGTAAGGCTAACAGCGGCTGGTGCGGTGTCAAGAACTGCGTTAAAGCGGGCAAGATAAGAGGTTTCTGCCGCCAAAATAACCGTTTTTGGCGTGCCAGCCCAGCGAGTCCCGGTGAGACTCAGGGCCAGAGGGGCCCCGCCTGGGCGCAGACTCAGCCTGGGGGGCTTTTGTCAAAGCCACTCAGCCAGGCTGCGAAAGAGAAAGGGGCGCCGGATGGGGCGGGGGCGGCGGGCGCCCCAGGAAACGCCAGCCGGGCCCTCAACGGGCCTTTCCTCGGGCCGACCAGGTAGGCTCTCTGCAATTCAGAGGGTCGGCAAGACTCTTTCCACGGACAGCCGGTTCTATTGAACCCGCTGGGGGGGACCACTCGGGCCCCGGGCCGTTCGGCCAGGGGTGGCACCGGCAGGAGCCGGAGTCACGGTCGTCGGAGAGGTCGGGGAAGCCGCTGGCGAAGCTTGAGCCTGCTGGGAAGGCTCGCCATTTTCGGCCTCGGCTCCAGCCCGCTTCTGCAGTTCCGCGGCTACCAGTTCCTGCTTGTAGATCATGTCTTCCGGGTCTTCGAAGTCGAGGAGCAGCGGCGGCATGTCGTCAAAAATCTTCATCGCCATGCCCGCCAGTCGCCAGCCCTCCGGGTCGAGCCGGACAACCCACACCACATGATCGGTGTTTTGAAAGCCATCGGCGTCGACGTCTTTCCAGGTCGTTTCCACATGCACCATGTCGCCATCCTCGCCGACAACCTCGCACGCCCGAACTTCATAGGTGGCTGTGGGATTGACCGGGGGAGCGACTGTCAGGCCGAGTTCCTGGGTTTTGGCCCGCGCGACTTTGGTGAGCATGCCGCTGGCCGCGGTGTCGTCTCCCCGCTTGATGGCCTCCAGGAATTCCACCACCGCCGCCTTGGCTGGGCCCTCGGCACCAGCTGTGGCCTTGGCTGCGGTTCCCCCGGCGGAGCATCCAGTGAGCGCGGCCGCTCCGAGGCAGCCGGTCAGAAAGCAGAGGGCCCAGAGCGACCAGACACGCTGGGAAATGGACGAAGGAAGCGGGCGGGGGGTGAGCATCGTGGTGGGCTCCATGGCCAGGGGAAGTGCGGTCGGGGGGCTGGGGCCGCCGTGAAAGGCTCCAGCCCGCCTGAGGATCGACTCGTTTCGAGGGCGGGAGAGTGACGGCCCTGGCCGGTCTGGTCAAGCCGAAAAAGGAAGCCTGAAAACCTGAAAAATGGGGCCTTTCTGCCATCTTTGCGGTAGAATTGACCGGCGGGATCAGGCGCATGGCGAGGGGTGGCCGCGCCGGTTTGGCCGCCCGAGCCTGGACGCTGAGCTCCAGCCCCTGGGGACAGTCGCTCGGGGTTTCAGCAAGGGTTTTTTCGGAGTCGGAGGCATGGTGTTGCGGGGAAGCAGATCCTTGAGCAGAGCATCCACCCGGGAGTGTGGGGAAGGGCCACCGCGGCGGCCCGCGCTCTGGCCTTGGGGACTTGCTCTGCTGGTCGGCATGGGTGTCGACAACGGGCGGGTCGCTGCGCTTCCCCCAACCGCGCCCCGTTCCCGCGCCGCTCCACCGGTCCCCCTGGCAGATGCCCCGACTCCCTTTTTTGTCGACGCCTTCCAGGCTCTCGAAGGCCCTCATCCCCTTGCTGAACCGCCTCTCGGCGGTGGCCAGCAGGGATCGGCGCCGCTGGCGATCGGCGGGGCAGCGGCATACAAACCCCCGCAAGAGGGTGCCTGGTCTGCTCTGATCTCCGCCGACACGCTGGTTGACGAAGTGAAATCGCAGCGGAAAGTACTGCTGGCAGCGGTGGCCTCAGCCACGGAGTTCAAGGGGGGACGCTATGCGGAGGCTCAGAATGCCTGCAGCGTGCTCGCCTTGATGTTTGCTCTGATCGCGGCCCACGACGGGGAGGCCCGTTGGCAGGATCAGGCGGCCAGCGCCTGCGACCTCTTCGCCCAGGCGGCCACCAGCTGCGCTGTGGGAACTGACGAGGCGTTTGTGGTGGCGCGGGCGCGGGCGGCCGATCTGGAAAAGCTGGTCAATGGCGTCGATCCCGACGGCCGCAGCGACCGCGCGGGGGCAGGTCTCTGGAGCGATGTGGCCAGCCGATCGGCACTCATGACGCGGCTGGAGTCCGCCGCTGGACTGCTGGCCGCTGCCACGCCACCGGAGTCGCTCAGCCAGCGGGAGCATCTGCGGCATGAGTTGGAAATCGTGGCGGCTATTGGAGAGGTGATCCAATGGCCCGACTTTGTGAATCACGACGAGGATCTCTATCGGCGGCACGCCGGCGGCATGCGTGACGCCGCCCTCCGTGCTCAAACAGAACTGGAGGAGAAGACCAGCCCGGAAGGCTTGCAGTCGGCTCTCGGCGCCCTGCGAAAATCATGCGATTCCTGCCATGCCGAGTATCGTTAGCCACCAGCCTCTTTCATCCGCATGTCGGCCGCTTCTCGAGTCACTCACAGGAAACCCGCGCTCATGGCAGAATCGCCTCGGTCCCCTCGGCCCCGTTCGGAAACCAGCCGCCGGTCCAATCGGGAGCGACAGGGGGATGACGAGCCTGTGGGGCCGGCGGAGCTGGCGATCATCGGCGACCTCACCGACCACGGGGGGGAACTCACCGATCGGCTGCTCGGAATCGAGCCTGGCGGAAACTGCACGATCTATTTCGATTCCCCCGGGGGCAGCCCCTACTGCGGCATCTCCATGGTGACGCTGATGCGGCTGCGCGATATCCGCGCCACCGGCATCGTCACCGGAGAATGCTCGTCGGCGGCGATCTGGCCATTCGCGGCCTGCCGCCGCCGGCTGGTGACGCCCTACAGCGTGCTCCTGTTTCATCCCATGAAGTGGCAGAGCGAGGAACACATCGGCATCACCGAGGCCCGGGAATGGTCGCGGCATTTTGGCCAGTTGGAAGCCGAAATGGATGCCCTGCTCGGGGAGTTGTTTGGCACCGCGGAGGAGCTGATTGCGGAGTGGATCAAAACCCACCGCTATGTCACCGGTAGAGAGCTCGTGCAGGCGGGGCTGGCGGAGATGATCGGACTCGAGCCGCTCCCCGAGCTGTTTCAAAGGGCGTAGCAGGAGGTGGATTCAGGAAGCCCAGCCCCGGCCGGCTCCCCGGATGGCGAGTCGGCATGAACCACACCCCGAAAAAACGAGGTTTTTTCGGGATGGGGCGACTGCTGCCTCCGGCGGGGGATTCCTTTGTGCCGAGCCTGCTACAGTAGGGGGCAGATTTTCCGGTTTCGGTTCGTTGGGCTCTGGAGACATTTCCCATGACGCGATCTGCCGATGCACAGAATGTGGAGCGGTGTCTGAAGTTGGGCCGGGCTGGCGGCCGAAACCGCTGGGTGGCGCTGCTCGTTGGGGGAGGGCTTTTCTGTGCGCCGGCTGTGGCTTGCGCGCAAGGGGCGGTGCAGGCGGTGCGCGGAGCTGCCGAGGCTGCCGTGGCGGGAGCGGCCGATGCCGATGCCGGAACCAGGGCCTTTGTGATTGCAGACGGATCGCTGGCGCTGGAAGCCCCACCGGGCTGGAAGCGGGTGCAGCCCAAGTCGGGCATCGTGGAAACAGAATTCTCCATCCCTTCGGCTGACGCAGCGACTCAGGCAGGGCGGATGACCGTGATGGGGGCTGGAGGGAGCGTGCAGGCCAACATCGATCGCTGGTATGGCCAGTTCACGCAGCCGGGTGGCGGCAGCACGAAGGACAAGGCCACTACCAAGACCATGAAAATCGCCGGGTGCACCGTCACCCTTGTCGACATTCCCGGAACCTTTAAAGACATGCCGGCCGGCCCCTTCGCAGGCGGGCAAGCGGTCGATCGGCCCGATTACAGAATGCTCGCGGCGATTGTGGAAACGCCCGAAAAGGGGAATTCCTTCTTGAAGTTCTACGGCCCTGCCGCCACGGTTGGGAAGCACTCCGAGGGGTTTCGCACGATGATTGAGAGCATGGTTCTGGCGGGGCAAAAATGAAAATCCAAGACTTCCTGGAACATCACGGCATCTCCGGTAATCCGTTTGCCGAGGAAGACTCGCAAAACGACACCGTCTTTAAGCGAACCTGCCTGGAGACGACATTCCATCCGGCGTGGGACAAAATCTATGGCAACCCCGCCGACCCCAGCACGGCAATCGTGTTTGGCGAGAAGGGGGCGGGAAAGACCGCCCTCAAATTGCAGATGGTGCGGCAGTTTCAAAAACACAATCTGCAGCATCCCGATCAGCGCACCTTTGTGGTGCTCTACGACGACTTCAATCCCTTTCTGGATCGATTTGTGAGCCGAGCCGGGCCTCACAAGCCGGTGGAGCGGGTGCTCGCGCAGTGGAAACTATGGGATCACATGGACGCGATCCTTTCCTTGGCCGTCACGCAGTTGGTCACCTCGATTGTGGATGCCCCCGCCAGAAGCGGCATGCATTTTACGGCGCCGCAGGCCCGCGATATGGCTCTGCTGGCCGCCTGTTATGACCAGTCGACGGGCGAAACATTTCCCTCCCGTTGGGCACGGCTGATGCGCCGCGTGGGATACCACTTCTGGCCCGGCATCTGGCCGTTCTGTCTGGGGCTCTCAGGCACGGCACTGATGGTGCTCGCCCTCGGCATGGGGGTGGCTCAAGGGACAACTCAATGGGCCAGCCAGGTGTGGCCATGGCTGCTGCTGCTGGGGATGTGGACCCCGTGGCTGCTCCGTCAGGCGCGGTCGTGGTGGACAGCCATCCGGGTGGTGCGCAGCATGCGCACTGGGAACCGCACGGTGGGTCAGATGGCCACAGCTCTGGCGGGAATGCCGGAGGTCGATCTGGCCGGTCAGCCGATGCCGGCGTTTTCCCGCAGCGACGATCGTTACGAACTGCTGGCGAAATTCCAGGCCCTTCTGGCCGCACAGGGCTATGTCGGGATGGTGGTGATTGTCGACCGTCTGGATGAGCCTCATCTGATCAACGGCTCGGCAGACCGGATGAAGCAGGTGGTTTGGCCGATGCTCGACAACAAGTTTTTGAAGTCACCCGAACTGGGGTTCAAGCTCTTGTTGCCGGTCGAACTCTACCGCTTCATCGAACGGGAAGATGAGCAGTTCAATCAGCGTGCCCGGCTCGACAAGCAAAACCTTGTTCCGTCCCTCGAGTGGTCGGGCGAGTCGCTCTACGACATTGCCTCGCAGCGAGTGAGGGCAGCGAGTGTCGGCCAGCCGCCCGCCACGCTTTCGCAACTGTTTGAGCCGGAGGTGGATCAGCGGCGCCTGCTTGAGGGGCTGCGAAGCCTGCGGGTGCCGAGGCAACTGTTCAAATTCCTCTACCGCCTGCTGGTGGCGCATTGTCATGCCCACACCGGTGAGCAACCGGTCTATCGGATCCCGCTCGAGCGGTTTGAAACCGTTTTGGCGGTGTTCCGCCGGGATCAGGATGCCTTCGATCGCGGGCTGGCCCCCCGCTAGGGGTGGTCGGTTCGCCGTCTGCTTCCTCTCTGCCAACGCTCAAAACCCCTTTATCATGTGGGTTTGTGCCTCTTTCTGCGCTTTTCCAGCAGGCTTTTCCCAGTCGCTCGGCGTTTTTCCTCGCGTTGGCGGTTTGCAACGCCGATTATCTCTGAGTAGTTTGCGTTGAATGGGAGGCCTGCGGGCCTTGAGGTGGTCTGCGCGTTTTGAGAAAATAGGGAGCCGTTCGTGGTCAATCGTCTCAATCAGATTCCGCCGGTGCGTACTGTTCTGGGTGTCGTGGAAGATCAGAATCAGTTGCCGCCGCATGCCCAAACGGGCGATGCCTGGCTGGAACAAGCCAAGGGTGTGCTCTGGATTTGGGACAACGAACCGCAGCGTTGGATTGACCTCAATCTCTGGCACGGCGCGGGGAACGCGACGGCGGGAGCGGGGATCGCCGGAGTGGCCGGTATGGCCGGGCCGAAGGGGGAGCCTGGTCCAAAGGGGGAACCGGGGCCGGAGGGAAAGCCGGGCCGCGACGGGATCAATGGCAAGGACGGCAGCAACGGAAAAGATGGCGTTCCTGGCCGCAATGGCAGCGACGGGGCGCCTGGCAAAGACGGAAAGCCCGGGCCGCAAGGGCCGGTGGGGCCTGCCGGCAAGGAAGGGAAGCCCGGAGTGAACGGGGCGGTCGGCAAGAATGGACTGGACGGCATCGACGGTGTGAATGGTCTCAATGGCACCAACGGCAAGGATGGTAAGGACGGCAAGCCGGGCCCGGTTGGACCGGCCGGTAAGGATGGCAAGCCAGGAGCCGTTGGAACGCCGGGCAAGAATGGCCTGGCTGGGGCCAAGGGTGAGCGCGGTGCCGTGGGGCCGGCAGGTGCGCCGGGGAAGAATGGCAGCGATGGCAAAAATGGCGCCGCTGGCCCGGCCGGCGCTCCCGGGAAAGATGGCAAGCCAGGGGCCGTTGGCGCGCCCGGCAAGAATGGCGCTGCTGGCCCGGCCGGCAAGAATGGCTTGGCTGGTGCCAAGGGTGAGCGCGGTGCCGTGGGTCCGGTAGGTGCGCCGGGAAAGAGTGGCCGCGATGGCAAGAATGGCGCCGCCGGCCCGGCCGGAGCTGCCGGGAAAGATGGCAAGCCAGGGGCGGCTGGTGCGCCCGGCAAGAATGGCGCGGCTGGTCCGGCCGGCAAGAATGGCGCTGCTGGGGCCAAGGGTGAACGTGGCGGCGTTGGCCCGGCGGGTGCACCCGGCAAGAATGGCCCGGCCGGCAAGAATGGCGCTGCTGGTCCGGCTGGCAAGAATGGCGCGGCTGGTGCCAAGGGTGAACGCGGCGGTGTTGGTCCGGCGGGTGCGCCGGGGAAGAGTGGCCCGGTCGGGCCCAAGGGAGATCCCGGCCCCGCCGGAAAGGCAGCCGATTTCCCTGCCACTGGTGCGCGGGAGATTACTTCCTTCCTCAAGCTGCCCGCGGGAGCCAAGCTCGACCACGCCGTGCTCCATCGCGTGGGAAACTCCGTGGAACTGGCGGTGGCCGGGCTGCGCAGCAGTCGGCGTCTGAAGGGGATTCTCGGCAAGATCCCCAATGGCTTCCGGCCGAATCATCACCAAAGTCTTGTCACCAGCGACAATGACTTCCGCCATCTCCGCCTCAGTGTCGATGCTCCAACGGCGAATGTTACGGTGACGCAGCCTGCGGCGGCCGATGGCTTGGACAAAGTCTCCACCACGCTGGTGTGGTTCACCAACGACGCCTGGCCGACAAACCTGCCCGGCCGCCCCTGGAAGCGATAGTTCCAAGTGACACGCATTCCCGCTTGAGACTCTGCGGGAGACATCTCCAGCTTGCGCCCGGCGTTATCCCAGGGGACCACGCCGGGCTTTTTGCTGCGGCTGACCGCCCGGCCCTCCGGCGGGCGGGAGTGCTATCCTGAAGGGATCACAACGCTCCGGATGAGGATCGCCCCATGATGCCCGAAGAGCCTCCCCCCCCGGCCGCGCTTCCGGAGCTTCACACGCTGGTGGTCGGACGCGAGGCCATGGCCTGCCAGTTTGAAATCGTCTTCAATGCCGGCGAGGTGCCGGATGCCACGGAGCGCTCTGTTGAGGCTCTCGATCTGGTGGAGGAGATCGAGGCTCGGATCACGGTCTATCGCGACACCAGCGAGATTCTCCGCGTGAATGCCTCCGCCGCTGCCGGCTGGCAGGCCGTTTCCCCAGATCTGTTTGGCCTGCTCACGCGGGCCCGTGAGCTGTTTGATCAGACCGAGGGGGCATTCGATGCTGCGGCTGGAAGCCTGGTTCGCGTCTGGGGTTTTCTGCGGCGTCAGGGGCGCACGCCGACCGATCAGGAGTTGGCCGCTGCCCGTGCTGCCGCCGGTATGCAGTGGGTCGAACTCGACCCCGAGGGGTGCCGGGTACGGTTCTCGCGTCCCGGCGTGGAGTTCAATCTGGGGGCGATCGGCAAGGGCTGGGCGCTCGATCAGGTGATCGACCAGCTCACTGCTGCGGGCGTGGCCAGCGCACTTGTTCATGGTGGTAGCAGCAGTGTGCGTGCGCTGGGCACCCAGGGCCCCGACCTGCCAGGACGTCAGGGGTGGCGGGTCGGCATGCGGCATCCCCTCCGCCCCGGGCGGCGTTTGGCGACCGTACGGCTGACCAATGCCGCGTTGGGAACGAGCGGTTCGGGAACGCAATTCTTCCTTGACCGGGGACGCCGGCTGGGGCATATCCTCGATCCCCGCACGGGGTTGCCGGCGGAGGGGGTGTTGTCGGCCACCGTGATTGCCCCCACGGCGGCCACCGCCGATGCGCTGTCCACGGCCCTCTATGTGTTGGGCCCTGCCGGACTCCAGCGGATCGCCCCTGCCGGGGGACCTGTTGCGGCCTGGCTGGTGGTGCCAGCGCGGCAGGCAGGGGCTGTGCGGCTCCTCACGGCGAATGTGGACCCTGAGGGATGGGAGCTGGAACCTGCCGAGGGGGTCGAGGTGGCGCGGGCCATTTGAGGCGGGCCGATGGGCGGTGAGCCGCTCTTTTTTCGGCAACTAACGCCGCCGAAACGAGTCGGACTGCCGCAATTGCCGGCGTGGGGTACAATCCTTGGTGCTTGGCGTTCTTTTTTCAGGCGGTGCCCATCAGACCCGCGTTCTTCCTGTTCCCAACGCACAAAAAACATGATCGAGTGGGTCGAGCGGGGTTCCTACCTCGGCATTGTTTTTTTCCTTGCCCTAACCGGCATCGGTCTGCCCGTGCCTGAGGAGGTCCCGATCGTGGCGGCCGGTGTGGCCAGTCGCGCCGGGGCTTTGCATTGGTTTTATGCCCTGCCCGCCTGTCTGGTGGGCGCCTTGATCGGCGACAGCCTGATGTATGCCGTCGGGCGGTTTTTTGGCGCCAAGGTTTTACGGGAACATCCGTGGTGGTCGGGATTCCTCACCCCCGAACGCGAAAAGACGATTGAAGACCTGATCCAGCGGCACGGCATCAAGGCTTTTTTTGTCGCTCGCTTCCTGGTTGGCCTTCGCAGTCCCTTTTATCTCACGGCCGGGATGCTGAAGGTGAAATACCGTTGGTTTCTGTTTGCCGATTTCATCTGTGCCACCATCGTCATCGGCGGATTTTTTGGGTTGTCGTATGCCTTTGGCGACCGCATCAGCGGGCTCATCCGGTCGGCCGAACGGGGCCTCACGGTGGCGGCGATCTCTTTGGCCGTCCTGGCTGTGGTGGCTTTTTTCTGGTTTCGTAAACGGCGGATGCGGATGCTCGATCAGGATCCGGAAAGCCTGTTTGAGAACAAAGAACTGTTGTTTGGTCCCGCCGCCGATGGCATTGTCGAGGCGGTAGCCTTGGGAGACGGCCACCACGCCGATCCCTCTGCTCAGGAATCGATCGCCAAGCGGGAACGCCGGTCACGCGAATAGCGGACTGTATTTCAGCGCGGCGTCGGCGCCGGCAGCAACCACAACAGCGGGTGCCTCAGCGGCAGGTTGCGGCGCACCTCCGTATCTTGCGGATCAGCTTCGAGCCGCTCCCAGATGCGAATATACGCCGGTTCCTGCAACTGCACGCCCGCCAAAACCAGACACGGCTGCCGCACCGGCCAGTCATTCCAGTGGGCGATATCCTGCCG
>CAISJI010000053.1 GCA_903885565.1 uncultured Planctomycetaceae bacterium | reverse complement strand
GGGACGAGCGCGCTGACGCACGTGCTGAGCCTGATGGGGGCGGCGTTGCCGCAGAAGCTCCTCGGGGCAACCTTAGGGAACCCGATGGGGCATTGGGAGCCTGTGCGGCTGATTGAGGCTCATGATGCCCTGCTGGCTGAGGTGGGTAGTCCTTGGCATGACTGGCAGCCACTGCCGCTTGAGAATCTGCCACCGGAGCGGCTGGCCCACCACAAGGCCCAGCTGCGGCGACTCATTACAGAGGAGTATGGCGACGAGCCGCTGTTTGTGCTGAAGGATCCGCGCGTGTGCCGCTTCGTGCCGCTGTACGTTGACATCCTCGCGGAGATGGGAATCGCCGTGTGCGCGGTGAGCACTTTCCGGAATCCACTCGAGGTTTCCGCGTCGCTTCTCGTCCGCAGCAATGTGCCGAAGGTGGATGGCATGCTCTTGTGGCTGAGAAGCGTGCTGGACGCCGAACGCGGCAGCCGCAGCCTGCCCCGCGTGATCCTCGGCTACGACCGTCTGCTGGCGGAGGGAGTTGGTGCAGTCGACGGCCTGGGGGCCCGGCTGGGCATCAGCATGGTGCCACCGTCAGAGGCTGTAGCAGTTGAAATCGAGAACGCCGTGCGCCGCGATTTGAGGCATCATGAAATCGGGGCGGACGAATTATGCCGGGATCCTCTGGCGGCCGGTTGGATCGCCGACACTTTTGCGGCCCTGTCGGCATTGGCGATTGACGAGGCCGACGCCGCCGCCCGGAGCACGCTCGCCCGCGTCGCCACCGAGTTTGGTCACGCCACGCCCTGGCTGGCTGCCAAGGAGGCTACTGCCAAGGCCTTAGCAACTCAGGTCGCTCGTCTTCAATTGGCGCTGAAGTCCCGTGAGGCAGACATCTCGGGTCTTCAACTGCAGTACGACACCCTCGTTGGCAGCCGGCCTTGGCGGTTGTCAAAGGCCCTTGCCTCGAGCTATTCCCATCTACCGCGCCCCATGAAGCGGGCCTTGGGGTGGGTGTTTGACAGGTGCTGCCGCCGCTGATTGCTGTCTGGCATGACTCCGGCAGCCAACGCTTCCGGTCGCTTGCGCTGACTGGCTGTGGAAAAAGCCATCCATGGACTTTTTCCACGACGTCGACTGCAGGAACCGCCGAGGTTTTCCTGGGTCGACGGGCATCGCATCCAGCGATGCTGCAAATTATCCACAGCCTGCTCATTGCTCAGGTGGTGGGGCCTGGGTGAGTGGCCTCCGAGGCCATCAGGGGCAGCAGTGCCCGCCGGCGTTTGAGGCTAGCCAATCCTCGTGGCTTTACCCCTCCTTGAACCGGGCGAGAGCGTAAGCCTTCTTCCCCGAGCGCAAAATCAGCGTTGCCTGCCCGGCCAGATCCCGGCTGGTGAGCCGATAGGCAGGATCGCTGATGCGTCTGTTATTGACGTAGGCCCCTCCCTGATCGATCGTGCGGCGGGCCTGCGAGCGGCTGGAGGCCAGTTTCGTCAGCTCAAAAGCCTCCAGAAGTGCCAACCCCTCGCCGTCGAGTGATGCCCGGGGAAATTCGCAGCTGGGCACCTCGGCAAAAATCTCCGCCAACTGGGCATCGTCAAGGCTGCCGATCTCGGCGCCAAAGAAGATCGCCGTCGCCTGCTGGGCTGCTGAGAGCCCCTGCGGTCCATGCACCAGGTGCGTGAGTGCCTCGGCCAGACGCTTTTGCGTCTCGCGGGCCGCGGGATTGGCTGCCCGGCTGGCATCGAGTGCCTGCCGTTCATCGAGCGACAGTTCTGTCAGGCGGTGGAGACAGCGGCCAGCATCGTCGTCGTCGAGGTTGATCCAGTATTGATAGAAGCGGTAGGGACTGGTCCGTTTGGGGTCGAGCCAGATCGCCCCGGAGGCGGTCTTCCCCATCTTGGTTCCGTCCGACTTCGTCAGCAGCGGGCAGGTGATCCCGTGCAGGTCGCGAGACCGCAACCGGCGGCCGAGTTCGATGCCGGCGGTGATGTTGCCCCACTGGTCGCTGCCGCCAATCTGCACCCGGCAATCCAAGGCATCGGAGAGGTGGACGAAGTCCCAAGCCTGCAGGAGCATGTAGCTGAATTCGGTGTAGGAGAGGCCGCCATCCCGCTCCAGCCGGCTCTTCACCGAGTCTTTGCCGAGCATCTGTGAGAGTGGCACATGCTTGCCCACATCGCGCAGGAAGGCAAGGTAGCCGACCCCCCGCATCCAGTCGGCATTATTCACGACATGCACCGTCTGCCCCGTGTCGGAGAGGATGCCGCGGATCTGCCGCTCCACTCCCGCCACGTTGGCGGCGAGCTCCTCGGGCGAGAGGAGATTGCGTTCCTCGCTGCGTCCACTCGGATCGCCGATCATTCCCGTGGCGCCGCCGATGAGAGCCACCGGCTCATGCCCTGCCGCCGCCACCCGCCGCAGCAGGAGCAGGGCGACCAGATGACCGACATGGAGGCTGTCGGCCGTGGGGTCGAATCCCGCATACACCCGCCGGCTGCCGGAGGCGAGCCAGGCTCGCAGGCTGGCCGGATCGGTCGACTGGTGAACGAGCCCGCGGTTCTCAAATTCGGCAAACAGATCGTGTGTCATCACCAACAATTCCTGAACGGGGAAACGGAGCGATGCGGAGCCGGGCCCACGGCCCGCCCGAGCCGCCAACAGCAGCGGGGCGCTTTCAGCGCCACTTTTCGTCGTCGGCAAAGGGGTGCGTGGGACCCGAGAGCTTTGGTTGGGGGAGTGCTTTGAGGGCCTGCTCGGCCAACCGCAGGTCTTCCCTTGAAGTGATCTTCAGGTTGATCGGAGAGCCACGCACCACCGTTACCCGTTGGCCGATCGCCTCCACGAGTTGTGCTTCGTCGGTGGGGGCGTGGGCGTGCTCAATGGCAAACGCCTTCTCAAGAATGTCGCGGGAAAAAACCTGCGGTGTCTGCGCTTCCCACAGGCCGTTCCTGTCGACTGTTTCAGTGATCACCCCATCGGCTCCCACCCGCTTGAGCGTGCCGACCACAGGAGTTGCCAGAATCGCGGCGCCTGTGCGAGCGCCAACGGCAAACACTTCGTCGATCCAGGCCGTTGCCAGGCAGGGACGGGCGGCGTCGTGAATCGCCACCATGTCGATGTCGGGGCCCATTTTTTCAAGCCCCGACCGCACCGAGTCGCTGCGCTGGGCGCCCCCTACGGCGAGCGTGATTCCCATGAAGGCCAGATTGGCGGCAAATTTCTCCAGAAAACCTTCGCGGTCTTCCGGGGCCACGACGATCACTATCTGGCTGACGTCTGACCGCTCCAGAAAGCGCTCGGCCGAATGCATCCAGACCGGGCGTCCCGCCAGAGGGGCGAACGGTTTTTTGTAGTTGGCATCCTGAAAGCGGCTGCTCTGGCCGGCCGCGGCGAGGATCACTCCGAATGTTGGCATGACGTGGGCCTCACACTGACGAGCAGGAACACCGCAGGAACCGGGCGCATGGCCGGCCTACGAACAGCATCAGTGTTGGGCGCCGCTTACGGTCTGTCCAGAGATTGCCGCATCCATCAGGCTGCGGACCACATCCTTGGCGACCGGCTTGTCGTGCAGCCAGACGGCAAACTGCTCTCCTTCGCGGGCATAGAGATCGTGCAGCCAGACCGGGGCGTCGGAGGTGAGCCAAGCCCGGAATTGGAGCCAACGCGGATTGTCGGCACCGTACACCTCGCGGGCGACCCAGCACATGCCGCCACCCATCCCACCGCCCATGCCACCGCCCATACCACCACCGCCCATGCCACCACCACCCATGCCACCACCACCCATGCCACCGCCGCCCATGCCACCGCCGCCCATACCACCGCCGCCCATACCACCACCGCCCATGCCACCACCGCCCATACCACCGCCGCCACCCATGCCGCCGCCGCCGCCGCCGCCGCCGCCACCGCCGGCACCGCGAGCGCCACCACCGGCGAAGTTAAACTGCGTGATCGCGCCCACGCCGGAGAAGAGCGGGGACGTTGTAATCCGCACATACCGACGGTCGGCTGAGACCACGGCATGGGCCGACATGTTGGTGCCTTCCGGGAGTGTTGAGATCACCGGTTGGTAGCCGGTTGCCCCGCCGCGGGTGAACCCGCCACCAGGAACCGTCGGCCCGCTGCCCGAGCCGCCGCGGCTCTGCGAGAGCGAGGCGGCGGTGCTGGGATCAGCCATGCTCTGCAGTTGCTGGGCGAGGATCGTCTTGCCGATCCCCTGCTGAAGCGCCACATCCTGGGCGATCTGGGCGTCGAGCAGCAGTTCCCTCCGCCGGCCCTCGGGGAGATCGATGGAAAACATCACCTCGTCGGAGGTGAGCGGGATCTGCCGCCGCAGTTTCTGCTCGCGATCGGTGCCGCGATAGAGCGTGAGCTGTGCAGTGACTGTGTCAGCCGCCGCCTTTCCGCAGGCTCGCCTCACGAGGATGCGATAGGTGCCCGGAAACGCCTCGGCAGCCACATACCGCTCACGCTGTGTGGCGTTGGTGGGATCGCTGGCCATGGCCATGTCACCCAGCAGCGCACCGCCTGAGGGGGTGCGGGGAGAGGCGAGCGAGCAGACAGTGCCGGCCGGTTCCTCAACCATCAGGTCGATGTCGGCGTCACCGTTCCAGGAAAATTCCAATTCGATGTCGCGCACCAGCGCCTCGTTGACAGCCGTGCGGAAGGCCTCGGCTTCGTCCATCTTCCCCTGTTTTTCCAAAGCGTCGATCGACGACTTTGCCAGCCGTGACGCCCGCGTGAAAATCTCCTGCTGATCGCTCGGCCACTCATGAGCCAGCACGCCGGCGCAGGCCCAGCGGAGGGCTGAAAGATCCTCGGCGCGGGCCGCCAGCGACATCGCCAGGGCGAAGGCCTCGCGGTTGGTCGGCTCCAGAAGCGTGACCTCTCGGCAGATCCGCACCGCCTGTCTCAGCGAGCCGTAGCGGGCCAGATATTGGGCGAGTGTCATGAGATCGAGCGGCGACGTGGCGAAGTCGGCACTGGAAAGGAGTGCCCTCTCCACATCGGCTCGGGGCCGGCCGGCGGCTTCCAAGGCCACGCCGAGGGCCTCATACATCCAGGGCTCAGGGTGCCCGCTGGCGATGGCAGCCGAAATCAGGTCGGCTGCGCGGCTGAATTCTCCCGCATCCCCGAGCGTGACCGCCGAAACTCGCAGCTGCGCCAGCCGGGCCTGCAGTTGGGCAGTGTCGGCTTCTGATGGAGCGTCTGCTGCCGACGGGGACGTGATCGCTAAATAGGTGTTGAGCGCCGCGGGAAGATCGGCCGCCCCGACCACCTCTTGGGGGAGGCCCGGGCCTTGGGAAGAAGTTGCTTTCGCAGCCGCACGCGGGGCTGCAGTTTGCGGCTTGGCTGCCACCTTGGCTGGCGGTGCCGCCTCTGGTTGCCGAGGGGCTGGTGCCTTGGAGGGGGTTGGAGCAGCGGACGCTCGAGCTGGGGCTGCTGGCTTGCCGAGCCTGGCCCGGGCGTCGGAAATCTGGAACGCACCGCCGCCCATGCCGCCGCCCATGCCACCCATGCCGCCGGCGCCCATGCCGGCACCACCGCCACCGCCGCCCAGGCCGCCGCCCTTGCCGCCACCCCGGAGTCCACCCATGCCACCCATGCCGCCGGTGCCATTGATTGGCAGCACGAGATCGGCCACCGGGTAGACCTTCACCACCAGGCTCTCCGAGGCCTTTTCCTTGGTGGTTATCTTGAGCACTTCATCCTGGATGATGTAGGTGAGGTCGACATCGGAGAGCAGCAGTCGCAGGGCCGAGCGGAGTGAAATGCCGGAAATATTCTTGGTGACCGGCACCTCCATGTCGACGCCCGCCTCCTCCAAGGCCTTCTCGTCGATCACGACAGGAATGCCCTGCGAGTCCTTCAGCTGGGCGATGACATCCCGCAGCGGTGTCTCATTGAAGACAAAGCTGTCGACCGACTTATCGAGGGCGTCGTAGATCTTCTTCTCCGCTCCACCTGGATTGGCGAGATCGACTGCCTTGTACTTCTCACGGTTGCGCGTGATTTCCTCCCACCGCTCCTTGCTCGGGTAGAGGATCGGTGGCTCGTCAGGGAAGGGAATGGCGGCCACATTGCACTGGGCCAGCGAATCCATAAATCCGCGTTGCATCTCCCGACGAATCCGCACATTTTCGGTGTCGTAGTCGAGAATCCGCGCTACCAGCGGGGCGGTCACGGCCACTTCGCGGGCCATCACCGGCACGCCCTGTTCGGCGTAGAGTGGCGGTGCCTGCAGGCCCATCTCCACACCCACCACCCGTTCTGCCTCGAGGAATTTGTCGGTCGGCTGCTGATAGCCGACGCGGATCCCCTCTTCGCAGAGCGCGTGGTAGCGATCGGTGAGTTGCTTGAACCGCTCCTCGCGGCGGCGCAGTTCGCCATCGAGCCGGGCCCGCTCCGCGCCGATGGCCCGATTGCGATCGGCCACCAGGTCGCGTTCCGCTTTTTCCTTGGAACGCAGGATCGTTTCGCGAATCGAGATCTCAATCTGGCGGCAGAGCCTTGCCTGCGTGGCCGAATCGAGATCGGGCGAAGCGAGCACGTTCCGCTGCAGTTCTTTCAGATTGATCCGGGCGGTCTCGGGATCGACGGCGCAGGTCTGCCGGGCATTGCGGAGCGTGACGGCGGTCTCCTGCTCCAGTTGCTGAGCCCGCACCTTCCGCATCTGGTTGAATTCAGCCAGTTCGGTTCGCTCCGGATCGAGATCCACCTGAGCAGCCTCGCCCGTCAGGCTGCGTGGATCGATTCCATCGGGCAGGGTGTCGCCAGGCAGGATGCCGATCTGGCCGCCGGGGCCGACTGGCATCTCCTCGGCTTCAGGGGCCACGCCGGGAAGTTCCTCAGCATCCCCCTCCGGCAGGCCGGCAGCAGCGCCATTTTGGGCAGCGAAGACATTCCGCTGCGCGACGGTGAACATCGTCGAGGCGTCGGCGTTGTCGGGATCGCGGCGCAGCGAGGCGAAGGCCAGCCGCATGGCCGATTCGTGGGCTCCGGCCGATTCGGCCTGGCGGGCCAGAGCGGCCAGCGTCGCCGCCTCGGAGCGGATGTAATTCTTGGCGATATCGAGCCCTTCGCGGCCGAGCAGCGGCAGGTAGATGCCGTCGCTCTCGCGGGCATTGCGGAAGAGTTCTTCGATGAAGGCGTTGTCGGAGTGGGGCTCAGCGGCAGGGATTTCCAGAGCCAACTGAAACTGTTTGATCTCAGTCGGGTGGCCTTCCGCCGCATCCTCCAGCATGAATTCCAGCCGGGCCTCATGGAGCGGCCCCTCCACCAGGAGCACCGAATCGCGGTCGCTCCGCAGCGGCGGCAGCCTGCCGGGAAGCATCCGCAGGCGGGCATCGGGAATGTCGGTCGAGAGCAATGCATCCTCCGGCCAGAGCACCGGCACCACGGCCAAGGCGCCGATGCGGCTGCCGGAATCAGCGGGGGCGATCGTTTTCTCGGGCACCAGCAGCATTCCACCGGTGGCGTTGGCGATCGCCGCCAGGCACTGCCAGTTGACGTCGGGTCCTATTCCCAGAGCGGTGAAGCTGATCCGTTTGGTACGCAGGATCGTCAGCACACGGCGGAATTCGGCGGTGTCGGCCCCAGCCAAACCGGGCCCGTCACCGATATAGATGATGGAGCGCGGGGCTGTGGAGGCTGAAAAGAGTTCAGCCGCGGCGTCGAGCACCGTGACGATGTCGGTCGACCCCAGCGGCGCGCGGTGGGAGAGGGTGGTGAGGGCGGTTGCGAGGGCGGGGCTGGCCGCTGGCTCGAAGCGGTCCTGCAACGGCAGGCAGTTGACGTCGACTGCCGCCAGCAGGAAGCGGTCGGTGCTGCGAGCAGTCTCCAGCAGACCACGCAGTGCCTCCGTGGCCGCGGTGCGGAAGGCCCCGGCCTGACTGGCGGAGGTGTCGACCAGCACCAACACATCGGTGGCCGCTGCCGCCCGAGGCGATGCAGTCGGCTTCAGGCCGACCGCCGTGACGGGGGTGTAGGCTTCGCCCCGTTGGAATGTCTCCACGAAGGAAACCCCCACACCAGCAGGCTCGGCCTGAATCTGCTGGCCTGCCGTCAAGGTGGCGACCGCAACAACCGCGGGCAGTAAAAAAGCTCGCATGGACATTTTCCCTTCGGGGGGGGCGGGCCGCACCAGTCAACTCCCGCCTCGGGGTGAGCATATTTGGAACAGCCGCTGCCGCCAACGTCGTTTTGTGCGGGATTCTAGGGTGTAGGGACGTGAATCTTTGTGATTTCCCCCCAGAATCGGCCTTGGACTCGAGCCTATCACGGCGACATACTCACCGCGGTGGGCTCGGCTTGAGCTGTCCGTGGAAAAAGTCCTCCATGACCCTCTGGCGCGAAAACATTCCACTCGGCCGACCGTGGGAAGCGTCGAGGATTTTCCGGGGCGATCGTCGCTGCATCCAGCGGCGCACCAGGAAATCCACAGCCTGCTGGCCTGTCGGTGGAAAAAACAGGGGAAGGAGCGCGGCTACCTATGCAGCGGATGGCACTGGCGGGTGTGGGGCAGTTCGGGGTGGTATTTTTGGCGGCGGCTTGGGGGGGAGTCGGCTATTCCCAGGCGGTATCGCCGGCCCGGCCGGCAGTTCCGCAGGCCGCGGCGGTCGTACCGCTGCCTGTTCCGGCCGAAGTGCCTGCACGGACCGCGACGGCGGAGCCACCGGTGCGCGTTTTCTCTGGCGAAGAGGCGGTCAACATCGCCGTCTACGAGGCCGTCAATCGCAGTGTGGCCAACATCAACACCAAGGCCACTGTCCCCTCGGGACTCTTTTTCCTGGAGGTCCCCTCCGAGGGGGCCGGATCAGGAATTGTGGTCGATAAACAGGGGCACATTCTCACCAATTACCACGTGGTGGAGGGGGCCAAGGAGGTGCTCGTCCAACTCTACGACGGATCCTCCCATCCGGCGGCGCTGGTGGGATTTGATCCGGCTACCGATGTGGCGGTGATCAAGGTCGCAGCGCCGGAGGAGGTGCTCTATCCGGTGGCCTTCGGCAGTTCCCACGATCTCCGCGTGGGGCAGCGGGTCTTTGCGATCGGCAACCCCTTTGGTTTGGAGCGCACGCTCACTACGGGGATCATTTCCAGCCTGAATCGCTCGTTGCCAACCCGCAGCGGCCGCACGGTCAAGTCGGTGATTCAGACCGACGCGGCGATCAATCCGGGCAACTCCGGGGGCCCTCTGCTCGACAGCGAGAGCCGTCTGGTCGGCATGAACACAGCCATCGCCAGCCGCACCGGACAGAGTTCGGGAGTGGGGTTTGCCATCCCGGTGGGCACGCTGTCGCGGGTGGTGCCCCAGCTCATCCAGAAGGGCAAAGTGATCCGGCCAGAGGCCGGAATTACGCGGGTCTACCAGACCGACCGGGGGCTCCTCGTCGCCTCACTGACGCCCGACGGCCCGGCGGAGCGGGCTGGCATGCGCGGCTTCAAGGTGGTGCGGGAAAAACGCCGGCAGGGACCATTTTTGGCTGAATTTGAGCGGATCGATCGCCGGGGAGCCGACCTGATTGTGGCCGTGGATGGAGTGAACGTCCTCACCGCAGACGACTTCCTGACCGCAATTGAGTCGAAAAATCCGGGAGATAGGGCCCTGATTCGCGTGGAACGGGAAAACCACGCGCTCGAGATCCCGGTCGTCCTGGCTGCCGAGGAGTAGGAATTCGCGGCGGAGGAAGGGGTGTCAAAGAGGGCCGCCAAAGAATTTTTCCGCAATTTTCCCGGCAAATATGGACGATTCTAAATTTTTCCGAACAGAGGCGTTGACCTCGGCGTAGAGATTGATAGATTTGGCTCTCTCGCTGCGAGTGCTTTTCGAAGTCGCCCGCAGCGAAGAATGATCTTTGACAATTCGGCAGTTGATCTCTTTTAGTTTCGGCCGGCACGCGATCGTGACCGGCGCTGCTAGCAGGGATTTCGGAAGCATATTCGAAGCTTCGGCTTCGTTTTTTGTTTTTGGGGTCAGCAAAGCAGTTGGATTGAGAACAATAGCACAGATGAGGCCTTTTCGAGGTCTTGGCGAAACAATTGCCCGTGGCGAAAGCTGCGGGTGTATGAAGAACCAAAAAATTGAAGGGTTTGATTCTGGCTCAGAATGAACGTTGGCGGCGTGGATTAGGCATGCGAGTCGAGCGAGAACCGTAGCAATACGGGGAAAGCGGCGAAAGGGACAGTAATATGTAGGTACCTACCCCGAGGTCTGGGATAGCTGCGGGAAACTGCAGGTAATACCGGATAATGTCTTCGGACCAAAGGTGTGATTCCACCTTGGGAGGGGCCTGCAGCCTATTAGCTAGTTGGTGAGGTAACGGCTCACCAAGGCAACGATGGGTAGCGGGTGTGAGAGCACGACCCGCGTCATTGGGACTGAGACACTGCCCAGACACCTACGGGTGGCTGCAGTCGAGGATCTTCGGCAATGGGCGAAAG
>CAISJI010000052.1 GCA_903885565.1 uncultured Planctomycetaceae bacterium | reverse complement strand
GGCGTCTGCCGTCCGCGAGGCGTTGGGGCTCGATCCGAAGGCCGTGCTCACGCCAGCGCTGTTGAGTCAATCGGCGCCGCTCATGTCCCTCACAGTCGACGGCAATGGAGTTGGCGACCTCACTGGCATTGCAAGCCTAACGGCGCTGACATCATTTGATTTGGTGCCCTCCGATTACGCCGCCCCTCCGCAGGGAATCAAGTCGCTCACGCCGCTCAACGGCCTGACCAATCTCACAAACTTGTCGCTCAGCCACGTAGGCCTCACCGATGCCGTCCTAGCTACGCTCCCAGCGCTCTCCGGCCTGAAGCGGTTGGACGTGCGTTACAACGATCTTAAGGTTCTGACAGACCTGCCGCTGGCAGGCGTGCCGCGACTGGGATCGCTTCTCGTACACGGTAACTGGTCGCTCGCCGACGATCCACGAGCCGGGCTGGCGGCACTCGCAGGCAAAGCGATTGACGTCGACATCGCCCCCGACCGTCCCGACATTGCGACGACCATCGAGGATCTGGCGGCCCGCCTCTACAAGCTGCCGCTCAAGATGCTCGAGTATGTCACCAACACGGTCGCCTACCAACCGTATGTCGGGGCGATGAAGGGCCCGCTTGCGACGCTTCTCACGAAGGCCGGTAACGACTGGGATATAAACTCGCTGTTGGCCGCGCTCTACGCCTCCGCCGGTATCAACACTCGCTACGTTGAGGGCGTTGCTGAACTGACTTCGCAGCAGCTCATGGATTACGTCGGTACACGCGACGCCGCGGCCGCGGGGAATATACTATGGCAGGCTGGTCTTCAATTCGACGGCTCTTACAACCACTTGAAGCATACGTGGCTGGAGGCGTCGGTGAACGTCCCCGCGAAGGGTGTTCAGGCTTGGGTTCCGGTCGACGCGTCATGGAAGCTGCGTGATTACCGGCCGGGGTTGCCGGGAATGTTGACCAGTGTGCCGTTCAGTTCGCTGGAGGCTGATTACCTCACCAATCCAGTGTGGCAGAAGAAGTCAACAGCCGAATACTACGAGGCTAAAGTCGCCACCTGGCTGGCCCTCAACCGGCCTGGTCTTACGATTGCCGACGTGGGCTATGACGGGCCGATCAGGCAGCAGGCGTTCAAGGCTCTTCCAACGGAATTGCCCTTCAGCACGGTGAGCCAGCCGACTGAATCGGCGAGGCCAAACCAGATTCCGGATACAGCCAAATACAACGTCAACATCAAACTTGCCAGCGGCGAATCGCAACTCTTCGGCAGCTTGGGAGCGAATCTTTCTCTGGCAGATGTTTCCCTTTGCCGGCTGACGATCGACCCGGGACTCGGCGGCACGGGATTGAGCCAAACGGTCAAGCCGGCGCTGCGCCGGGATGGGGCCACGATCGTGACTGCCCCAACCGCGTTCGCCGTCATTGCATCGAATGGGTCTCTGACTCAGTTGACGCTCGCGATTACCGTGACTGCGCCTGTCGGTGGGAGTTCCTACACACGTTCGTTCACCCGCGCAGCCGATCGCTTCATTGCAATTGGACTCGATGCAAATCAGTTTTCGGAATCACTTCTGGTTGAAAAGCGGGCGGTCGTTAACGCCCAGCAGCTGAATCAGGCCAACGGGGTCGCTGTTGGCAACGAGCAGGCCGTTGGCGGACTGCTCGATCTCGCGATCGCCCAGTATTTTTCGGCTGCAGACGCCGACGAGGCCTCCCTGGCCATGCTTACATCTGCCGTGCCGGACCGAACAATCGTTGCACTCGGGATCGCAACGAGCGCCGCGGTGCTTTCCGATCCCACGTCGGACGCAGCCCGTCTTCAGTTCCCGTATCTGCCAGCTGACATCGGAATCGACGTGCCGGCAAACGTTAACGGCGGATTCGCGATCGACGCGAGCACGACGGCGATCGACCTCAGTCGCAACCTCCTCATGGGCTACACGAACTCATCGCTTGAGGGCCTCGTGTTGGAGGAACTCACGAATTGTGAGAGCGTCTCCACGATGAAGGCTTTTCAGCTGAGCAATGGGAGCCTAATTCCCGGCGGGATTCCGACCAACCTAGTCGAGATCAACAAAGGTAATGCTGTCTCGATCGATTTGCTGTTGCCTGGGTTGCGGTCGGAGATCCGCGCAGCGATCGCTAAGGCGGTGACTCAGGGACTGGGAGTAGCGGATTACGATGGAGTCACGTTCACGGCCCTCGTACCGAGGAACGAGATCACGGTTGGCGGAGTGGACCCGGCCAAGCAGTGGAGGGGAGTCGGCTATACGCTCGCGTGTGTCTCGACCGGAACCGCGAAGGCCTATCTTAATGGCAAAACCGTGGGCTTCATCATTTGCGGCGGTGTCGGCAATACGCTCGTAACGTACGGCGGCGCTGCATCAAGAGCGGTTTCGACACCGCCGAATCTGAAGTCTACCGTAAGCGTCTGGAATCCCGGGTTGAGTGCCGGCGATCCCGTCAACATGGCGACCGGTGGCGTCTACCACGAGGAAACCGACTTCGAGATCCCGAATCTCGGCGTGCCGCTGGCGTTTCGCCGCCGGTACGACTCGCTTCACACGGTGTCGGGGCTTACCGGAGCCAAACAGGCATGGTCTGATCGCGGCATGGGCGAAGGCTGGTCGTTCACCTATTCTGATCGTGTTGAAGTGGCCGCTGATGGCGCGGGCACGGTGACGTGGTTTACCGACTCCGGAATGCGCCTGGTCTTCAACAACTTGGATTCTACGGCCGGCACATTCACGAACCCGGCCGGGATTTTCGGCACCTTGACGGGATCCGCGACTGCCGGCTTCACGTGGCGAGATGTCGACGGCGTAATCACGTCATTTGGTGCTCCAGTGGGAGGATCGTGCCCGATCGTCTCCCAGAGCGACCGGTTCGGCAATGGCGTGAAAATCGACTACGTGTCGGGCACAAACCGCATTCAAAAGGTGGCCGATCTCCGCGATGCGACACGCTCGATCACGTTTGCCTACAACGCGGAGGCGCGGCCCCACATCTCGCAGATCAAAGATTTTACCGGCCGAGTCTGGACTTACACGTATTCGACAGACGCTCGCTTGCAAACCAGAACCGCCCCGGCAGTTGCTGTGGTGGATTCAACCGCGCCTGTAGCGCCTGTGGTCGGCTATGAATATCATCCTGACAACGCCCGGCGCGGCCTCCTCTCCAAAGTCACCGACCCGAACGGATTCGTAACGGCATGGGAATACTACGCCAATCGCCGTGGCTTCCGCGTTACCGATACCGAAAGTCTGCAGCACAGCTTCTCCTACAATCTCTATCGACTGCAGTCGGCCTTCATTGATGAGCGAGGGAATGCCTCGCAATACTCCTACGACGACAAGGGCAACCTGCTGGAAATCCTGCAGCCTGACCGTACGGCGGAGCGGTCGACATGGGACGCAAGCGGGCTCCGGCTTACCTCCACTGACGCCTTCGGGGCAACGTCAGCTTTCGCCTACGAACCGGCCAGTGGGAAAGTCACGTCAGCGACCGATCCGCTGGGCAACATCACGACCACGACGTACACCACAGGGGCATTCCGGGACATCGCCACCGTAACGAGGCTCAATCGCCCGAGCGACTCATCGGATGACGTGGCCACGACTTTTAAGTACGACGCCACCGGTTTTCTTACGAGTAAGACGGACGATTCTGGGGCGGGCCGGCTCAATCTGACGACGACGTTTGTCGCGGCAACGAATCGGAGTGCCAACGGCGTTGTTCCACTCACCGTGGATGCCACTCCGGCCAATGTGGGCAACCTGCGTGCCAACGGCGTTCTCGTGAACGCCCTCAGCGGCGGCGTGAATTACCAAAACCTCATCGGAAGCGGCTACACGGCAGTGGCAGCGCAGAGCTTTGCCGGGCAGAACACGATCGTCTGGCGGCATGCGACCGGATTCCTGCATTTCTGGGCCCTGGATGGCTCTTGGAATTGGACGGCATCATATGGATCGCAGCTTTCGGGGAGCGCTGAGTTTGACGCCACCGAGCGATTGTTCGGGGTGGATTTCGATGGCGATGGAAAAGTAGCCAAGGGTGTCACTCCCATAGAGTCGATAGGGTCGATGGCTCTGACCTATGAAAACGACAGCACGGCTCGTCTCCGTGTGAACGGCTGTGTGGTCAACGCAGGCGCTGGCGGCGTGAGTTATTCGTCATTCGTGTTGCAGGGCTACACTGCGGTGGCTGCGGATGTTGACGCGAGGACGGGGCAGCCCACGATCGTGTGGCGCTATGCTTCAGGATCTACGGAATTCCTCACGTTCTGGCGGCTGAATACATCGTGGAACAGCATCGCTTCGGATGGCCAAGCGTTTCGCGCAAGCAGCGATTACTACCAAGCGGAACAGTCCTTCAGCATGGATTTCGATGGTGACGGAAGGATTGGAGTGCCATCCCAGGGGCCAAAAGTAATCGAGCAGCAAGGGGCCTTCAGCCTTACGATCGACGCCACCGGAAACCTGAGCGCTAATGGCATTGGCGTGAAAGCCCATGGCTCCGCCGTGAGCTTTTCGTGGTACGTTGCCCTGGGATACACGGCGGTCGCCGCCGATAACATGCTCGGACAAAACACGATCGTCTGGCGGCACGCGACGGGATTCCTGCATTTCTGGCAGTTCGACAGCGCATGGAATTACACCCTCTCTTATGGCGCAGCAACCGACGGCGGAGATGATTTCCATGTGACCGAAAGCCGCTATGGCACAGACTTCAACGGCGATAAAAGCATCGGGCTCCGCCGAGGCTTGGTGTCGCAGATCATCACCCCCAGAAGCGACCAGACTCTTTTTGCCTACAACGCAGCGGGCCAGGCTGTTTTTCAGGCGTCGGCAGGACTCCCTGATGGCGCGGTTACTCGATACTCGAGCTACGACAATTGCGGCAATCTCACCGAGCAGAAGGACGCCAATGGAAACGCCGCCACATTCACCTACGATGCCCTCAACCGGCAGACAACCGCGACAGCGCCCGATCCCGACGGGCCGGGCCCGCTGACTGCCGTCGTGACTGCGTTTTCCTTCGATCGCTCAGGCAATCTGCTGGCGGCAACGTTGAGCTCCGGAATTGCGACACGATCGGTCTTCGACAAGAGGGATCGGGAAACCCGAGCTATCGGTCCCGACGGCACATACACGCTCGCGACTTTCGATGCAGCGGGAAATAAGGTGACGGAAACAGACGCCTTAGGCCGAACAACGCGCTACAAATACGACTCTCGCAACCGCCTGTCGGCCACGCTTCTGCCGGACGGCAGTTCTACACGCACGACGTTCGACGGCGGCGGGCGGTTGGTCGCTCGAGCCGACGGCAACGGGGCGACGACCACCTCCGAATACGACAAGCTCGGGCGAAAGACGCGGGAAACGCAGCCTGACCCGGACGGTGCCCGGCCGCTTGCCGCGCCAGTTACGGCATGGGGCTACGACTCCCGCGGCAACGTGCAGTTCGTCACTCCGCTTTTCGTCGGGCAAGGGGGAGTGACAGCGGGCGATGGGAATCGCTCGACCCATTACGCCTACGACGCACTCGGTCGCGTCCTCTCGGAAACGCAGCCCGATCCGGATGGGAGCGGGCCGATGTCCCGGCCCGTCACGCTGTTTGGTTATCAAGATACCGGCTTGGATGTGCGATCCCGAATGGACCCACGCGGATTCTGGACAACGAGCATCTACGATGCCTTCGGCCGGATAACCAAGGAAATCTCGGATGATCCGGATGGTGCGGGGCCGCTCGGGCAGCTCGTGAAGCAATTTGTTTACGATGCCAACGCCAATCTGCGGTTTGAGATCGCACCCGGCGGAGCGACGACGGCAGACACGTCGTTTGTGACGGAGCACAGATACGACGGGCTCAATCGAGAAGTGCAGACGACTCTCCCGGATCCCGATGGCAGCAGTGGTCCGCTGATCCGGCCGACCGCGACTCGATCGTTTGACGCGCGAGGATTTCTGGCCACGACCACCGACGCCCTCAACCGCACAGTGGCGTTCGTTCGCGACCTGTTCGGCCGCGCACGCTCCGTGCAGACCGCCCGCGGGACAACTGCTTCGGTAACGACCGCCACAACCTACGATGCGGTGGGCAACGCGATCGTCACGACCGATGAACTGGGCCGGACGACGGTGCGCTCAAGAGACGCCAGAGATCGCGTCTTCAGTGTTCGAGGGCCGCGGCCAACGGCCGATTCGGCAGCTCCGGTGACCTCTTGGGTGTACGACGTGACTGGCAATCCCGTGCAGTCTACCGACGCCCTGGGACGCACGTCATGGCGGCAATTCGACGCGCTCGGCCAAGTGATCGCCGAGACCGACGCGCTCGGCACGTCGGCTGGCGATTCCTCTCACACGCGGCGCACAGAGTATGACTCGGCCGGTCGCGTCACCGCCACGATCGACGAACTCGGCCGCCGCACCGACACCTCCTACGACAACCTCGGACGGCGGATTTCTGTCCGCGATCCCAATGGCGGGACGACGTTCTTTGGCTTCGACGCAGCCGGCAATCTCCGCTTCACAACCGACCCGCGGGGCTCGGCCGCCGGCGACCCTGGCTTCACAACCTACTTCTTCTACGACGCCCTGGGCCGCAAGACGGCCACCGTCGACGCGCTCGGGCCCGACTGGTCGCTGACGGCGATTCCTACAGTCCTGCCAGCGACTTTCACAGCAAATTCAAGCCTTACGACATACGACGCCTACGGCAGGGTCGAGTCGGTGACCGACGCAGCGGGCCAGAAGACCAGATACACCTACGATAATCTTGGTCGAACGATCTCCGAAATCGCGCCCGCGCCGGCTACGGGCGTCGCTGCCCCCGTCACCAGCTTCACCTACGACGCCGCAGGCAATCGCACGAGCGTTACCGACCCGCTCAGTAACGTCACGACGTATGTCTACGACGCTCTCAATCGCCGTACAAAAGTGATCGACGCGCTCACGTTCGAAACCGTCACCACCTACGACGTGGCCGGCAACACTACAAGCCTTACCGACGCCTCCGGCAACGTCACCTCGTACACCTACGACCGTCTCAACCGTCTCGTCACCGAGACCGATCCTTTGGGCGCGGTTTCCTCGTCCGCCTACGATCTCGGCGGCAACAAGACCCGTGAGACCGATCGCCTCGGTCGCGTCATATCCTTTGTCTACGACGCGGCTGACCGGCTCGTCGAGGAGCGCTGGCAGGCCACTTCCTCGGCCTCAGTCACCCACACGATTCAGCGGATTTACGACGCCGCAAATCAACTCCTCGGCGTCACCGAGACCGACACAGCCAACCCCGCCGCGACCACGGCGTGGCAATACACCTACGACGCCACCGGCAACGTCGTGAAAAGCCGGATGGCACCGGGGGAGCTTCTGCAGCAGCCTGGCTTTGTTGGCGCGCCCACTCCCTCCGGCAGCCTCGCTACTGGCGATATCACGATCGACTGGGACGGCGACGGCAAGGACGAACGCCACGACGGCTACCAGATCGACCTCGCCGTCGGCGATCAGCTTCTCCTCACCGCCTCTTCCACCGCTTTTGATCCTGTACTGTTTCTCCAGAAGCCGGGCCAGGGCCTTACCAGCGCTTTGTTCGACGACAGTTCCGGCGGTGGCACCGCCGCCCGACTGCTCGTCACCGCCGACGTCGCCGGCACGTGGTTGTTTGCTGTCACTTCTCGCGATGAGCTCGCCACCGGCGCTTACACCCTCCAGATCGTCAAAGACCAAAACGCAATCGTCCCCACGGCGCTTGTCGCTTACGACTTCACCTACGACAAGGCCGGAAACCTGGTGGCTTCTGCCGAAAATCAGGTGGCCGCGGCGCAGTTTTCTGTGTCACAGCCCTCCGGCCAGCCGATCAAGATCCCGGCCGCGAGCGGCCTCGGCACGCGGACGGTGTACACCGTCGACGCCCTCAACCGCGTCGTCTGCTACCAGCAAGCTGACGCAAGCGGAACCATCACCAAGCGTGTCGATTACGACTACCGGGGCGACGCCACGGCCGATTGGATTCGGAGGTATGCCGGGGATGGCATAAGTGCAATCGGTAATTCGACTGCGGCCTACGATGGGCTTGGCCGTCTGACGGGGATCACTCATGCACCCGCGGCCAGCGCGACCATCGCCTACGGCTATAGCTACGACGCAGCCAGTCGGATCACGGGGATGACAACGCCAGAAGGCACGAGCACCTTCACGCTCGACGCCACCGATCAGCTCAAGGCGGCGAGCCTGACGAACGAGAAATACGATTACGACAAAACCGGCAACCGCACGAGCGCAGGCACGCAGACAAGCCCCGGCAACCGGCTTCTCTTCGACGGCACCTACCGCTACGCCTACGACGCGGAGGGGAACCGCACTGCTCAATACAAAGATACGAACACCGGCGGCGCGCTCTCCGTCGGCGACACCGACATCACGCTCTACGGCTACGACCAGCGGAACCGGCTTGTATCGGTGAGCCACGTGGGGGCCTGGGCGAGCACGCAGGCCGGGTCGCAAGGTGCATTCCGATCTTCGGGCACCGCGCTTCCCGGCTCCGACCTTGAGTTGCGTTACACCTACGACTACGCCGACCGGCGGATCCGACGCATGCTCGATGCCGACGGCGCGGCGGGAACTAGCCAGGAGAACGTGTCTTTCGCAGCGTATGCGGGCGATGTCCGGACGCTGGAGATCGCACAGACGGCAACGGTTTCGGCCGGTGGCCGAGTCATCGGCTTTCTCGGCCAGGTCGTTCAGCGTAACTTCTACGGCAACGGCACCGACGAGATCCTCGCCGTCGACAAGATCACGTGGACCGGCGCGATGGCGGCGCCCACGTCCACAACGAGCACGTTCTGGACGTTTACCGACCACCAAAATTCCGTGCGGGACATCGTCTCTGGGACCAGCCCGACGCTGGGGCAGGTCGTCGAGCACCGGCAGCACGACAGTTTTGGAAGACTCGTCAGGCAAACAACCGGGCCGCAGGCCGGGGCGACGACGACGGCAGGCGTGGGGATCGACTTCGGCTACGCCGGTCGGCCGCTGGAGGCCCGCACAGGGCTTTCGGATAACCGGGCCCGCTGGTATGAGCCGGGCACGGGCAAGTTCATCAATGAAGACCCCAGTGGCTTTAAGGGGGGCGATGCGAATCTCTTCCGCTACGTCGGCAACGATCCGCTGAATCAGGTCGATCCCAGCGGGCTGACTGGGAAATACGCGCAGTCCGCCGGCCGGTCGGGCGTATCGGCGGCGGGGTTCGGGGCGTACGGGGCGTACGGCGCGGGCGGGCTGATGACCAGCGGCGGGAGCTCCACGCTGTCCGCAGCGGCGCCGAATGGCACTTCGACGTATTCTCTGTCGAGTCTCGGTGCATCGGCTTCGCGGACAGCGGCATCCTCGTCAACTCCGTCGCTTGTGTCGCAGCCGTATGCGAGCCTGATGACGACGGGCCGGACGGCACCAAAGCAACAGATAGCTGAATCGCGTTGGACCTCGATGGATCGGATTGCCAAAATGGCTGCCGACGCTGCATATAAAGTGAAGGACGGAGGCTTGCTCAAGGAATATTTGCCGGAGTACGACCCGACGGGAGCCACCGGGAAATATGGCGCGTGGGGGTTCAGTGCAACGTTGAGTCGTGCTTCGGACTATGATTCAGCAGCATCAAAAAACCTGTTCATCATGGCCTTTCGAGGTACGGAGAATTGGAAGGATTGGTTGGCCAACACGGTTCAAGTGTTTGGGTTTCGCACGTCCCAATTTGAGCAGGCAATTGAAGCCGCGATGATCGTAAAGAGCGGACTACCTCCCAACTCGGAGATGATGACGGTTGGCCACTCCAAGGCAGCGGCACAGGCAGTGGCGGCGTCGTTTAAGACTGGAGTTCCGGCGATCGTGTTCAATCCTTCTTCTCTGAGCACAGTGTACCAGCAAGGAACTCCAGGCAAGGTTCGCAGCCACATCACGTTTGGCGATCCGCTGAGTATGGCTCGCACTGTTCAGAACGTCCTTGAAATTATGGACCCGCCGCCGATGCAACAGCTTCGATCGGCTTACGGAGAAATCATCCTCCACCCGCCGCGATCGATCTACACCCATAGCCTGGATAGCATGCCTCGCTAATTTATCTAGGAGCACTCATGTTTCGAATTACTGTTGTGGCGGCCGTTGTGGCGGCGCTTTCGTGCGCGATCGGATGTCACCGAGTCAGGCTGTTTCTCGGCGTCGAAGCTGAGGAGCTTATCTCGGCGGAGGAGTTCAGTTCCGTTCCGCTGGTACGTCGTCTAGCGGTTGCCGTCGATCGCGGCGACAGGATGGAGATTGCCGCGGCCGTGACAGCCGGGGCCGACGTGAATGCGCTCGGAAACAGCGGTTTTCGTCTGCTCGATTGGGCCATGGTGCGCGACAAGCCTGTTGGATTTGAGACGCTCCTCGACCAAGGTGCGGATGTCATGGCGGACTATCGGGATCCGCGGGTTGTTCCGGACGTGTCGTACAATTGCACAGTTCTGCAACGGGTTTTGGAGGCCGACAGCCCAGAATTCATCGAAGCAGTACTGCGAAACGGTATGGAGCCGAACCACATCCCGGTTCCCGAGAATGGGTGCTCATTGATATTTTTCGCCCTGAAATCTGGAGGCGCTCGTGTTCTCACTGCCTTGCTCGACGCCGGGGCGAGTTTCAACCAAAGGGATCGGTGGGGCAACCTACCACTGTCGGATGCTGGCATCGGCAGTAATTTCAAAGCTGCCTGGATTCTTATGCAACGCGGTGCCGACCCGACGGCCCGAGACCGCAACGGCAAGGACTTCGTCTGGTGGCTGAAGGAATATGGCTCCCGCGGCGTCCGCCCTGACCAGCGCGAGTATTTCGAGAAGATTGTCGACGAACTCGTTCAGCGTGGCCTGCTCACCCGGCAAGACATCGTCGAAGCTGATAAGCCGAAGACCCCGAACGGGGGCATCACCGTGATCGAGCATTCGCCCGACTCCGAGGCCGGTCGGGCGATCCTCGAACTCGATCGCCGCGAGCGCGAGGCTAACGGCCGCGAGAAATATGTCGCAAATGATTCCGGAGAGCATGCTGCCCTCCGCCTCTCGGTCGGCACGATTCGCAGGGGAACACTCACAAGTGCGCAGCGGGCAAGCCTTGAGCGTTATGTAGAGACTGCCCAGGCTTTTATGACATGCGCGCAAAGAAATGATTTGGACGGCATGCTTGCTTCAACGAGCGAGATCACTATTGCAGAATCCGGTGGGGCGGAAGCGGTTAAAAAAACCTACAGTGAGCGACTCGTGCGCCACGTGTCGAAGGCGGTTATTGAGTGGAACGAAACGTATGATCTCATGACGGCTGCTGATACGGGTAATACTGGGTTGGAAGTGGGGTGCTCTGTCAAAGGCGACAAGTCATTTCCGCTCTACGTGTGGGTCATGAAGGAGGGAGGCAAATACGTGGTCACTAGCGTGAGCGTCCGGCCCTATGCGGATTTACTGAAAGATGCCGAGTAATCATCTAAAAAATGTCGAACCTAGCCATGCAACAGAATCGCGATAAAGTCCTACGGCGCGGATAATCCTTTGTCTGCGATCTACTGATCGCCGCCGTTCGGCGGCGTAGGTATCAGGGGTGCTTGCGATCCGGCTGATGATCTTTCGTGTCACTTCTCGTCAACGTTGCCGTTCTTTTGCCGGTGTCCGCTGGCTTGCTGGCGAACGCTTTGTGGACGACGTCGGCGACACCGACATCACGCTCTACGGCTACGACCAGCGGAACCGGCTCGTATTGGTGAGCCACGTAAGCGCCTGGGCGAGCAGGCAGGCAACGGGACTAGCGAACTTCACGGCTAAAGGCACGGCGCTTCCCGGCTCCGACCTTGAACTGCGGTACACCTACGACTACGCCGACCGGCGGATCCGCCGGTCGCTCGACGGCGACGGCGCGGCGGGAATCGGCCAGGAGAGCGTGTCGTTTGCTGCGTATGCGGGCGATGTCCGGACGCTGGAGATCGCACAGACGGCAACGGTTTCGGCCGGTGGCCGAGTCATCGGCTTTCTCAGCCAGGTCGGCCAGCGGAACTTCTACGGTAACGGCGAGGACGAGATCCTTGCCGTCGACAAGCTCACGTGGACCGGCGCGATGGCGGCGCCCACGTCCACAACGAGCACGTTCTGGACGTTTACCGATCACCAGAACTCCGTGCGTGACATCGTCTCTGGCACCCTCCCGACGCTGGGGCAGATCGTCGAGCACCGGCAGTACGACAGTTTTGGACGGATGCTGAGGCAAACAACCGGGCCGCAGGCCGGGGCGGCGACGACCCCCGGCGTGGGGATCGACTTCGGTTACGCCGGGCGGCCGCTGGAGGCCCGCACGGGGCTTTCGGATAACCGGGCCCGCTGGTACGAGCCGGGCACGGGCAAGTTCATCAATGAAGACCCCAGTGGCTTTAAGGGGGGCGATGCCAATCTCTTCCGCTACGTCGGCAACGATCCGCTGAATCAGGTCGATCCCAGCGGGCTGACGGGGAAATACGCGCAGTCCGCCGGCCGCTCGGGCGTGTCGGCGGCGGGGTTCGGGGCGTACGGGGCGGGCGGGGCAGGAATCGCCACAATGTCTCTGGCGGCGCCCAACGGCATGACGCGCAACATGGGCTTCGCGACGGTCACTACCGGCACCAATTCAATTGTGATGGGGCCGGGAGGCACGACGTCAGTCGGAGTGGTGTCTGCGCAGCAATCATCGTCCAGCTTTGGGATCCGCGACGCCGCGTCGCTCGGCGTCGACTTTGCCCCCGTGCCCTTGGTCGGTTCCGCGAAATCGATGGTCGAGTTCGCCACCGGTTACGACTACATCGCCGACAGGGATACCAGCAGGGTGCTCGCGGCCTTCGGCATCGTCGCCGGCGTCGCGCCGTATGGCAAAGGCCTCCTCAAGGGCGGCTCCAAAATCATCAATGCTGCTGCAAGGACGGCGGATGTAGTCGGTGACGCGGCACGAGCGGTAGGCAGCATGGACGGTGCCGTTTCCGGACTTAACGGCGCAGCCAAGGAAATCGTTAGAGTCACGCAGTTTTATAATCTAGAGCGAGGAAGTTTTGGTCCCGGTGCATCAAACGCGCTGGCAACCCCGCCAAACCAAGGCGTCGTCAGGTTGTTTGAAGGACCTCTTGTAGGTGCGGCAACATCGCGAACTTATGTTTCTCCATATGCTGCAACAGATCAGAGCTGGGTAACTCGAATGATGACGGGCCGCGGAACCTATCGTAACTATGTTGAATTTGATGTACCAGCTGACCGTCTTCAACCGATAGGTGGATTGAAAGGTGCGACGGGACTCGGTTACTTTCAGCAATATATTCCTGGAGACGTATCGTTGTCTGAGGCGAACGCCAAGTTTGGGCAACTTCCCGTTAATTATGGCCAGTACATCTTCTGTACCGGTGCTGGAATCCATGGTGGATCATCGGTATATGAGGCTTCGCAACGAAAATGAGATCTAATCTACTATGGCTACTTGTAGTCTCGTTTTGGATGGCCGCATCGATTGAGCTGTGGAGGAAAGGGCGTTCTTGGTTCCCCTTTACGGCACTAAGCCCAGTCGTACTGGTTGCAGCGGCGTTGGGCGTTGATGTCTTTGTCCCGAATATAGGTTCACTAATCATATCTGCATTGCACGTTCTTCTTTGGTCTCTCTTTATTTGGATTGCAATCGTTGATTGGAAGAAACCCAAAACATAGGAGGGGCGTAATTCTTGCTTCTTCAGAAATGACCGGAAGAGGGCAGGCGTAATTTAGCCGGCAAAACCGTCTGCTCGTTGAAATCGATCTGCTCGGTGTAAAGACCACCTACGCCTACGATCTCGTCGGCAACAAGACCCGTGAGACCGATCGCCTCGGTCGCGTCATATCGTTTGTCTACGACGCGGCTGACCGGCTCGTCGAGGAGCGCTGGCAGGCCACTTCCTCGGCCGTCGTCACCCACACGATTCAGCGGATTTACGACGCCGCCGATCAACTCCTTGGCGTCACCGAGACCGACACAGCCAACCCCGCCGCCACCACGGCGTGGCAATACACCTACGACGCCGCCGGCAACGTCGTGAAAAGCCGGATGGCCCCGGGCGAGATCGTGCAGGCGCCGATCGTGTGGTCGGGCGTCCTCGCTGTCGGTGACTCCCTGATCGACTGGGACGGTGACGGTAAGATGGAACGGTACGACAGCTATGCCTACTCCGTTTCCCAGGGCGAAGTAATCGACGTGAGCGTGAGCGCGGCCCCCGGCACGTTTCCACCCGCCCTCTTGCTGCAGCGGTCCTCAAGGCCGATGGAAATTGTCTGGTTTGAAGCCGCTTCGGGCGTGCTCCAAGTGGCCACAAGCCGCACGGCCGAAACTGCGGAGACGTGGACGTTCTGGGTCACCGCTCGCGACGAACTCGCCACCGGCGCTTACACCCTCCAGATCGTCAAAGACCAAAACGCAATCGTCCCCACGGCGCTGGTCGCATACGACTTCACATACGACAGGGCCGGAAACCTGGTGGCCTCCGCCGAGAATCAGGCGGCCGTGGCGCAGTTTCTGCTCCCAGGCCAGACGATCAAGGCCCCGGCCGCGAGCGGCCTCGGCGTTCGCACGTCGTACACGGTCGACGCGCTCAACCGCGTCACCCGCTATGAGCAGATCGACACGGGCAAGGCCGTCACCAAGCGCGCCGACTACGCCTACCGGGCCGACGCCACGGTGAACACGGTGACGAGGTTCGCGGGAGCGGGCGTGAACCCCGTTGGCAGCTCGTACGCGACCTACGATGGGCTCGGTCGCCTGACGGGGATCGAGCACGCACCCGCGGCCAGCGCGAGCATCGCCTACGGCTATAGCTATGACGCCGCCAGCCGGATCACGGGGACGACGACGCCAGAGGGCACGAGCACCTTTACGCTCGACGCCACTGATCAGCTCAAGTCGGCGAGCCTGACGAGCGAGACCTACACCTACGACAGCGCCGGTAACCGCACGAGCGCAGGCACACAGACAAGCCCCGGCAACCGGCTTCTCTTCGACGGCACCTTCCGCTACGCCTACGACGCGGAGGGGAACCGCACGGCGAAGTTCAAGGACACGAATGCCGGCGGCACTCTCTCCATCGGCGACACCGACATCACGCTCTACGGCTACGACCAGCGGAACCGGCTCGTATCGGTGAGCCACGTGAGCGCCTGGGCGAGCACGCAAGCCGGATCGCAGGCCGCATTCAATTCCTCGGTTACCGCGCTTCCCGGGTCCGACCTTGAACTGCGGTACACCTACGACTACGCCGACCGGCGGATCCGCCGTTCGCTCGACGCCGACGGCGCGGCGGGAACTAGCCAAGAGAGCGTGTCGTTCGCAGCATATGCGGGGGGCGAGCGAACGCTTGAAATCTCCCGACCCAACGACCGGATCGTGACTGACTCTGCCACAGGGAAGGTGTTGGGATTTTTGGGCCAGATCGTCCAGCGGAACTTCTACGGCAACGGCACCGACGAGATCCTCGCCGTCGACAAGCTCACGTGGACCGGCACGATTGTATCGCCCACATCCACTACGAGCACGTTGTGGACGTTCACCGACCACCAAAACTCCGTGCGGGACATCGTCTCGGGCACCAGCCCGACGCTGGGGAAAGTCGTCGAGCACCGGCAGTACGACAGTTTTGGAAGGATGGTGATGCAAACAACCGGGCCGCAGGCCGGGGCGACGACGACCTCCGGCGTGGGGATCGACTTCGGCTACGCCGGGCGGCCGCTGGAGGCCCGCACGGGGCTTTCGGATAACCGGGCCCGCTGGTATGAGCCGGGCACGGGGAAGTTCATCAATGAAGATCCCAGTGGTTTTAAGGGGGGCGATGCGAATCTCTTCCGCTACGTCGGCAACGATCCGCTGAATCAGGTCGATCCCAGCGGGCTGACGGGGAAATACGCGCAGTCCGCCGGCCGGTCGAGCGCGGCAGCGGCGGGATGGGGGGTGTTTGGGGCGGGCGGGCTGATGCTCACCGGCGGGAACTCGATTGTGTTGGGGCCGGGAGGCAAGCCTTTTCAGCAGAATACAGCTGTCTCTGCGTCGTCTGGCGGAGGACCCACGTTCATGACGCGGGTTGGCGGGGCATTCATGGCTCTTGGTGGCCTGTCTCAGACTGTGGCTGGTGCTTCGACCGTCATCGGGTCGGGCATCGGCACCGTCGCAAGTGGCGGTGTAGCTGCGCCCGGGATGATTCCGCTGGCTATAATCGGCTCCGGAGTGACGGTGCACGGCCTCGACCAGGTCTGGTCAGGGTGGCGGACGGTCTCGACGGGATCCAGCCAACGGCCATATGCTGCTGAGGCGCTCGATACCGTCACCGGCAATCCCACTGCGTCAGATTGGTTGAATGGTGTCGGAGGGATGTTGGCGACGGGTGGCGCACAAGTGGCCACGCGAGGCTTAGCGGCGGCTGGTGTAGTGACCCTATCGCAAGCCAGCTCGAATACCGGCCCACGTCTGGTGCATATGTCGATTTATGCAGAAGACATTCTTGCGTCAGGAAAGCTCGGGCTTCCGACTAGCAACTACGCTGGGCCCGCTTCCAACGCGGGTCTCAGTGGATGGTCGTTAACTGCTCGCACCGGCCTTTCACCAACTGGCAACTTTGGCGCTGTGCCCATTCCCGCAGCAGGCAATCCAGCTTTTTCTAAAGTCATTCCGATTGGGCCAATCACTTCATGGCAGCGACTTACCGGGCAGCAATACACAGCTAACGGCATAATCGACCTGAGCACAGGGGCGTTTTCGCGTAGCGGCGTGAACTTGAATCAGGCTGAAATCTACGCGGTCGATGGAGCTATCGCTGTCGGAACCATCGGCGCGGGCATCCAAATCACGAAGGAGCGCCGCAAATGAAACACCCGATTCACTTCGTTGTTCTAGCCGCTGGAAGCTGCATCGCGAGTGCGTTCGTTGTTTTTCTAGCTGGGGTTGCCACCCAATCACTGCCCCTAAAAACGGCTGGTTTATGGTTTGCAATTGCTGCTTTCGTGATCGCCTGTTTGCCGCTAATATCTGTTATTGCCGTGTTGGCAATCGAACAATTGCGCCGAAAATAAATACCTTTCGTTTTGGGAGCAAGGCAAAGAAGACAGGCGAAACCGCTTTAACCGCAACTTCTACGGCCGCGGCGTGGCCGGCAGCCCGACCTTTGCCCAGCCACTTTGCCCGTCGTAAGATAGAAGCCATGGATCCAAACCTGCAGAATCGAATCACCGTTGAGTCCGGAAAACGCAGCGGAAAACCGTGCGTTCACGGCATGCGCATCACGGTGTCTGACGTGCTCGATTACTTGGCTTCCGGAATGACCGAGGCTGAGATTATGGCCGACTTCCCGGACCTGACGACCGAAGACATTCGGGCCTGCTTGGCGTTCGCGGCCGAGCGGGAGCGGCGGCTTTTGGGGACAGTGGCGTGACGGCGCTGCTCGACTTGAACCTCTCGCTCCGCAGAACCTGATCGCGGTTTCTTCCACCTACGACTGCGCCGATTATTCAAAGCCTGCTACCCCTACCGCCAGCTGAGGCACCGCCGGTCGATCACTCGCCCCCCGCTCTGGTCACCAGCGTGCAGAGGAGGCGCAGGGGAGTGTCGGTGCTGAGAAATTGAATACTGCCGTCGGCCATCGCCACATTGGCACCGGTGGGATGGAACGCAAAGAACCCATGGTTCCATTCATTCGAACTGTTGATGGCCGGCGGTGTGGGAATGTCTCCGAACGAGGCATCGAAGGGCTTGATTGAGCCAATCATGTAGGGATTATCGGTCGTGGCCCAGGCCCCGCCCCGGGCCCTGATCTTCACCCCGCCCGACAGGGCGCCGGTGTAGTCGACCGGATACATTTTCGCCCCGCGGTAGACATCTTCCCGGCCGGCGCACTCCGCCAGCAGGATCGACCGCGTCAGCCCGTCGGTCACATCCTTGAGCCTGTTGGCGGAGTTTGGGGGGCCGCTGTTGGTGAGCCCGATAAGCGTGGCCTTGGTTCCGTCTGACCACCAGCAGATCACGCCGCGGGTGTCGCCGCTGATTTTTTCGCCGGTGGCGAGAAAAGCATTGGTGTCAACCGGATGGACGCCCGTGGGAGGGAAGTAGTCGCCGCAGGCGCCGGTTTTGTTCGGCGGGGTCGTTTCCGGTTTGTCCTGAATCCGGTTGAGCTTCGGCGTCGAGGGACATTGTACCACCGCCAACTGGTTGGCGACGATCTCGCGGTTGGGCGACTTCCACCACTCCGTGGCGAGCGTGTAGGAGGCGACGAGATTCGCCTCCTCGATAAACGGCAGCACAAACGGGGCCCAGGAATGGAATTTCGTCGCGCCGGTCGGATTGGTGTAGGCCAGGGGCAGCTCTCGCCGGGCGCTTTCGCAGTTGAGAAAGCCGAGCGCGATCTGCCGCATGTTGTTGCCGCATTGCGTGCGGCGCCCGGCTTCGCGGGCCGATTGCACCGCTGGCAGCAGCAGGCCGACGAGCGTGCCGATGATCGCGATGACCACGAGCAGTTCGATCAGCGTGAAACCGGAGCGGGGCGGATTGGCGTGGCGGCGCATCGGTGTTCTCCGGCGCGGGAATCGGACGAGTGAATTCTATGCCGGCGGCACCCTGCCGGTGCCAGCGCGTGCCCCGAACCGGGCCAGCACCAACTGCCGCACGAGGAACCGATTTCGGAAAAAGGTGGACATGGAACTGATTCTAAACGCTCGCTGCCAGCCAATCCGCCAGCGATCTGGCGCGATCGGCCGGGGCCGTTCACCGCGGCTGGCCGGCGGGCTGCGACTGCAGAATGAGCTCCAGATAGCTGCGCCGCTCTGTCGGGCCGAGGCCGATTTCTTGAGCGAGCGATTCCAGGCGGGCTCGCGCCGCTGGCACCTCCCCCTCCGCGGCCATGATCTCCAGTTCGAGAAACTCTCCCAGCCCAGCCACTGTATCGAGCGCCACATCGACTTCCGCCCCCTGCCAGACCAGGCGCAGGGGCTGGCGCCGCTTCGCCACCTCCATAACCCGGCGAAACCCCAGCGCCTCCAGCAATTCCGTCCAACTCGAAAGCGTGGGGCCTGCATCAAGGGCCGCCGGCAGCGGCGCCAACTCGAGTTCGATCTCCCGACGCGTTTTGGTGGCGGCGTCGATCCGCGGTCCCTTCCAGGTGATCGCCACCGAGTCTCCCACGCGACGCAGGCGCAGGGCCTCGTCCGTTTGGGCAAAATCGCGACAGGGGTGGGCAAAGTAGCGGTCGACCTGCTCCTGCGGCTCGGCCAACCGGCCACCCAGCTCCACCAGCCGGCGTTCCAGAGCCGCCCGCCCGCTCACGGCAAACTTCAGCTCCACCTCGTACATTGGATTCAATTCTCCGGCAGGCTGCAGATCATTTTCAGACATGGGCCGTGCCCGACTTTGGCGCCACCCGGCATCAGAATAGACACCCGTCACTGAATCAGGATCCTCTTTTTATGTCTTTTCCTTTCAGCATATCGACCCGCTCGGCTCGCTCCGGCAGTCCTGTGGCGAGACTGGCCCTGCTCTCACTCCTGCTGCTCTCCCTCCTGACGCTGGCAGCAACGGTGGGTTGTGGTCGCAGTGGGGCTCCCCAAGGGGGCGCTGTGGTGGGCCAGCCGGTGGGCCCCTTGGAAATTGTCTCGCTGGCAGAGCCAGCGCAATCTCTGCCGCCGCTGACCGGCCGGGTGACGCTGCTCAATTTCTGGGGCACTTGGTGCCCCCCCTGCCGGCGCGAACTGCCCGGCCTGGTGCGGCTGGCCACGCGGCTGCGGAAAGAGCCCGCCTTCCAACTGCTGGCGGTCTCCTGCGGAGCAGCCGGGCCAGACGACCTCGCCGAGATCACAGCCACCACGCGGGCGTTTCTGAAGCAGCAGAAACTCCCGCTGGAGGCCTGGGCCGATCCCGATGGATTCACCCGGGTGCTGTTTTCCGAGCGCTTTGGGCTGGAGGCTTTTCCCACCACCTACCTGATCGGCCCCGATGCCCGCGTGCGGGCCGTTTGGACCGGCTACCGCTCCCGCGACGAAGCCGACATCGCTCGCGCGGTGGTCGAGGCGCTTAAAGAGGTGCCGGCAGCGCAGGCGTCAGCCGCTCCAGCCGGGCGCTGAATTCTGCGGCAGCCCGGGCCGGATCGGCCGCCGCGGTAATGGCCGAGGCCACTGCCACCCGGGAGAATCCGAGTGCTGCCACCGCTTCCAAGCCATCGAGCGTGATGCCGCCAATGGCGAAGGTGGGCAGCGCGATTTCGCGGGCAACAGTTTCCAAGAAACGGGGCGGGGCGAACTCCGCAAAGGCCTTGGTGGCCGAGGGAAAACAGGGCCCCACGCCGAGATAATCGGCCCCGGCGCTGACCGCCTCCCGGGCCTCTTCGACTGTGTGGGCCGTGCGGCCGAGCAAACAGCCGGGCCCCACCACACGCCGCACGAGGTCCAGCGGCAGATCTTCGCTGCCGGTATGCACCCCAGCGGCCCGCGTGGCAGCGGCGATGTCGGCCCGATCGTTGACGACCACCAGCAGGTGGCCGGGGGGATGCCGCCGCGCAATCCTCAGCGCCTCCTCCGTGCGGGCCACGAGGTGGGGAGTGGTGAGCCCCTTGTCGCGGATCTGCACGAGGCGTACGCCCGCCTCCACGAGGCTTTCCACCAGCCGGGTAAAAGCGGCCGGCGAGTCACAGCCGTCGACGAGCACACAGAGCCGGATCCCCTGCAGGAGTTCTCCGGCCCGGGCCGTGCCCAGCGCCATCCGCTCAAGTGAGTAGAGGCGGTAGCGCAGCCGCTCAAAGCCGCCGGCCAGCGGTGGTGCCACCACCAGGGAAAGCTCCTGCAGGCTCCGCAGCGCCTGCTCGCCACGGGCAGCATTGGCGGCGAGGAGATCGGCTACGGAGGTTCTGGGGAGTGCTGCTGCGGCGCTCAGTTCGGCCCCCACATCTCCCCCCACATCCCGCATCCTCAGCCGCCCGGCAAAAATATCGGTCACCAGCAGGCAGGCCAGATCGTGCCGCAGATTCTTGGCGAGGGTGGTGAGATGCTGATCGTCGAGCACAAACCGCACCACATCCTCCACCACACGCAGCGCCTCCGCCGCCCGGTTGGCCGAGGCATCGAGCGCCCGCCAGACCCCGGCCAGTTCGCCGGGAGTCGGGGTCGCAGTGGCGGTGGTGGGGAGAGACTCCATGGTGATGTTCTACCATCGCGGCCGGAGCAGAAAATCCCATTCTGGGCTGTGAATTCAGGTCAAAAAGGGGGCGCCTTGGCCCCGGGAACGCCTTGCTCAATCCAGCCTGGATCCCTAGACTCCCGCCCCCGGAAAACACGCGGCCGTGGGCTGGTCGGCGGCGTGTTCCCGCCCGCCGGACACAATTGCCATGAGTTCTCCACGCTATCTCACCCTCCTCTGGCCCGGACTCCCCTGGCTGTGGCTGCGCGGCAGCATGGCCGGGCTGGTGCTGGCGCTGGCCTTTGCGGTGGTTCTCGATGTGGCGCTCCTCTTGAGCTGCGTGTGGACGGCCCTGGTGGAGTGGGAAATGGTGCTCGGGCTGTGGGCTGCCACAGGAGCGATCTGGATCGTGGCCACAGGCTCGGCCCTCTCGGCGTTTCCCTCCCCGCTGCCGGTCGCCCGCGAGGCAGCTACCGAAGCGCAGTTTGTGGCAGCCCGCGATGCCTATCTGGCTCGCGACTGGCTGGCCGCCGAAACACAACTGCGCGCCCTCCTCCGGGCAGATCCCACCGACGGCGAGGCCCAGCTGCTGCTGGCCACGCTGCTGCGGCGGGCCCGCCGGCTGCCAGAGGCCACAGCGGCCTTTGAAACACTGCTGCGCAGCGATGCTGGCGGGCCCTGGAAGGGAACGATCCACCGGGAACTCCAGCGCATCCGAGCCGCCAGCGACTCTCCCGAGGATGCCGCCGAGCCCCATCTCCTCCCCATCGCCCCAGGCACAGCCGCGGCGACCGCCCGGGAAGCGGCTGCCTGATCGGCCAGCGGGGCTGGCGAGCCCAACAGGCACCCGTGGCAGTGTCGGCCTGCCGGCGGGGATCCCGGTTCCCCGGCAGATGCGGGCAGTTTCCCCGGGTGATCGCTGGGTTGGATAAAGCTCAGGGGTGACTTTTTCCACCACCAGCTAGAATTCTGCGGTCGGTTTGGCGTAAGTTTTGCAGAGTTGATTTCTCGGCGGGATGGCGGCTGCCGTTTAGGCACTCCCCCGTCGGCTCAGATTCACGAAGGAAGCACCTCCCATGTACGAGCGTTTCACCGATCGCGCCCGGAAAGTGATGCAGCTGGCCAACCAAGAGGCCCAGCGGTTCAATCACGAATACATCGGCACTGAACATGTGCTGCTGGGCCTGATCAAGGAGGGGAGCGGGGTGGCAGCCAATGTGCTGAAAAACCTCGACATCGACCTGCGGAAGATCCGCATGGAGGTGGAAAAGCTCGTGCAGAGCGGCCCCGACATGGTGACCATGGGCAAGCTCCCGCAAACGCCCCGCGCCAAGAAGGTGATCGAATATTCGATGGAGGAGGCGCGGAACCTCAACCACAATTACGTCGGCACCGAGCATATCCTCCTCGGCCTCCTCCGCGAGCAGGAGGGAGTGGCCGCTCAGGTGCTGATGAACCTCGGCCTGAAGCTCGAGGACGTGCGTGAGGAGGTGCTCAATCTCCTCGGCCACGGCATGGAGAACGAGGGCGGCGAGCGGGCTGGCATGGGCGGCCGGGCCACCGCCGGAGCGGGCACGGGCACCGGTGGCGAGGCCACTGCCAAGGGGAGCAAGAGCAAGACCCCGGCGCTTGACAGCTTCGGCCGCGACCTCACAGAGCTCGCCCGTCAGGGGAAGCTCGATCCGGTGATCGGGCGGGAGAAGGAGATCGAGCGGGCCATCCAGATCCTCTGCCGGCGCACCAAGAACAATCCGGTGCTCCTCGGTGAGGCGGGCGTCGGCAAGACGGCGATCGTGGAGGGCTTTGCCCAGCGCGTCGTGGAAGGCAATGTGCCGGAACTGCTCGCCGACCGGCGCATCGTGGTGCTCGACTTGGCGATGATGGTGGCGGGCACCAAATACCGCGGCCAGTTCGAGGAGCGGATCAAGGCGGTGATGAACGAGGTGCGCCGCGCCAAGAACACGATCCTGTTCATCGACGAACTCCACACACTCGTCGGTGCCGGCGGTGCTGAAGGGGCGATCGATGCCTCCAACGTGCTCAAGCCCGCCCTCGCCCGTGGCGAGATTCAGTGCATCGGGGCCACCACCCTCGACGAATACCGCAAGTACATCGAGAAAGACGCCGCCCTGGAACGCCGTTT
>CAISJI010000051.1 GCA_903885565.1 uncultured Planctomycetaceae bacterium | reverse complement strand
GCGCGGTGGAGATTGGCCCTGATCAGGGCATGGATCTCGGGGGTGGTGCGCGTGATCCAGCAAGGGAGTTGCGTTTGCTCGATGGAGTGCGTCAGGAACGAAAAGGGCTGTGGCTCGGCATCCCCCGCCTGGATCTCCAGCCGCGAAAAATCGATCGAGCGGGCCGAGAGCCGGCAGGGGGTGCCGGTCTTGAAGCGGTCGATCCGGATGCCGAGGCGCTCGAGTGCCCGGCTCACGCCTGCCGAGGTTCCCTCCCCTGCCCTGCCGCCGGCTGTCTTGGCCTCACCGGTGTGCATGACTGCCTGGAGGAACGTGCCGGTGGTCAGCACCACCGCCGGCGCCCTGTATTGGGCCTCCCCGCGCACTCCCACACCGACCACCCGGGGCGCGTGGGCGCCGGGGCCCGTTCCCTCCTCCAGCAGCAGTTCCTCCACCAGCTCCTGCCGCAGGTCGAGGTTGGCGGTCTCCTCAACGATCCGCTTCACCTCCATCTGATAGAGCCGCTTGTCGGCCTGGGCCCGGGGGCCGTGCATCGCCGGCCCCTTCGAGCGGTTGAGCACCCGAAACTGGAGGCCGGTAGCGTCGATGGCCCGCGCCATCACCCCGCCGAGGGCATCGACCTCCCGCACCAGCTGCGCCTTGCCGACGCCGCCGATCGCCGGATTGCAGCTCATCTGCCCGACGGTGTCGCAATTGGCGGTCAGCAGGGCAGTCTTCGCGCCGAGCCGGGCCGCGGCACAGGCCGCCTCCACGCCAGCATGGCCGGCACCGATGACGATCACGTCGTAGTTGTAGCGGCAGGTCATCGGGAGGTGGCCGGAGGGACGCGGAACAAACTATCCCTACGATACTCCCCTTCCCCGGCCGGCTCCAACCGGCTGCCTTCAGGCCGCGGCAGCCCGCGTCGGGGGGGGGAGCTTGAAGAGGGCGAAGAGATCGTGAACGGTCAGGCCGCTCGCCTCGGGTGAACCGGTCTCCGACAGAATCAGTTCGGAGAGATCGCGTTTGCGGCGCAGCACCTCGTCGATCCGCTCCTCGATCGTGTCGACCGACAGGTAGCGGGTGACGGTGACGGCCCCCGCGGCGCCGATGCGGTGCGCCCGGTTGATCGCCTGATCCTCGATGGCGGGATTCCACCACCGGTCGAATAAAAACACGTACTGGGAAAACTGCAGGTTCAGCCCGACGGCGCCGGCGCCGTAGGAGAGCAGGAGCACAGAATGGGCTGGATCGTGCTTGAATTGCCTGATCGCCTCGTCCCGGGCCGCTGTCGACATGCCGCCATGGTATTCCAGCGCCCCAAACCGGGAGAGCCGGGTTTTGAGGCGGCCGATGGTCTCGACCCATTGGCTGAAGACGAGTGATTTCTTGCCGCTGGAATGGATCTCGTCGAGCTCGGCCTCGAGGCAGTCGAGCTTGGCGCTATCGCCGGTCGCGGTGTCGAAATTGCAGACCTGCTTGAGCCGCAGCACCAGTTCGAAGACGTTTTGGATGGTCGCCTCGCGTCCCATCCCTGCCAGCCGCAGCACCCCCTCCTCCTCCGCCCGGCGGTAGGTTTCGCGTTGCTGCGCTGAGAGCTCGATCCGCTTGTCGCGATTGAGCCTGGGGGGAAGATCCTTGAGGACTTTATCTTTGGTGCGCCGCAGCACATGGTCGACGACCGCGCTGCCCATCGCCCGCGGCGACATCCGCTGGTGGAGATGGCCGGGGGCAACAAATTCAAAGAGGCCGACGAGATCATCGGCGCTGTTCTCCACCGGCGTACCGGTGAGCGCCCAGCTGCGCTTTCGCTTCAGCTCGCAGACGGCGACGTTGGTCTGGCTGGAACTGTTTTTGATGCGCTGCGCCTCATCGAGAACGACGAGGTCAAACTCCAGCCCCAGTTCAGCCACCATCTCCCGATCGCGCACCACCATCTCGTAATTGGCCAACTTCACCGGAACATCGGGGAGTGACCAGAGCCAGCGACGGCGGCCCGGATCACCCTCCACGACTGTGACGAGCAGCTCCGGCGCCCAGTCGCCCAACTCGCGCACCCAGTTGGAAACGAGCCCCTTGGGACAAACCACCAACACCCGGCGGGCCCCGCCTGAGCGCAAGAGCAACCGCAGCGAGGAGATGGCCTGCATCGACTTGCCCAGCCCCATCTCATCGGCCAGCACCGCCCCGTGGCGCGGCATCAGAAACGCCATGCCGTCGAGCTGAAAGGGAAACGGGGTGCGGGGAAAATCGAGCTGGCTGGTGTGGAGCTGCGTTTCCAGATCGGGCTGGAGCAGAAAGAAGAATCGCTCCGAGAGCTTGACGACATCGCGCGGTGGGACGATGCGGGCAGGCTTGGGCGGAGCATCGGGTGGCGTCGCTTGCTGACTCGCCTGCGTTGTCTGCGTGGCCGGCTCTGCAGCGGCTCGAGTCTCGGGGGCGACCGCTTCAGGAGCGGGGCGCGGGCGGCGGGGAACCAGCGCCGCTGGCACACTCGAGCGGGGAAAAGAAAAACTGTTCACCTGCGGCGGGCTGGTGAGCAGGCCGACCTGCAGCACCGGCGCCCTCATGGGGGCGATCGGCAGGCGCAGCGACCGGGGAGGAGCCAAGTGGAAATCGCTGCGGGAGAGCACCTGCGCCGCGGGGAGCGTGAAGGCATCGCCGCGCAGGGAGCGGATCGTCAGGCCGGGCGTCTGGGAGGCGTGCGCTGGATCAGCCATGGTGTTCCCTCCGGGATATCAGTGCCGCTGGGCCTCTTCGATCGCCGCCCGAATCCGCCCGAAGGGTTCGCTCAGGTCGACGGTGATCGCCAGCGTCTCCAGATGCTGCCGCAGCGTCTCTTGCAGGCTGGCATCAGAGCCACCGGAACTCACCGACGCTCCGCCGACCAAGAACGTAGCCTCCGCGCTCCCCCCGGCCCCGGCCGGGCGGACGAGCACCACCGGCAGGTTGGTGTGGGGACGAACCGTCAGCATCGCCTCGAGGTCGGTGAGGACGACTGCCGGCGCGAGGGTGCCCTCGCCGAGCAGTGTGGCGCCGATCTGTCGACCATGGAGGTGCCCCGGGAGCGTCGTGCCGTAGAGGATCTGCTGGGCCCGCGACACCTTCACAGGCGCCGTGCAATGAAACTCCAGCGGCCGGCCCACGCTGTCTACCAGCAGATAGCCACCGAAGAGTCCGTGGGTAGCAGATTCCACAGCCGTCAGAAATCCGTACGTCGAGTCAGCGATTTCGGCCTCCATATGGCGTTCCCCAAATCCTTCCCTAACCTCACTCGGCCCCGGCCTGCTGGCGGTCGCTGGCCACGCGCTGCCCGCTCCCTTGCATCGGGCGTGGCTGGCGGGCACTTGAGTGCCGGCCAACGAAACGGAGGCTGCCCCACTCTGCCGCCATCCCGACCGCAAACTGGGGAAACTCTGCCGACAGCAGGGAAAATGCTCGTCTGCGTGGAATTTGGCCCGCCGGAGGACTACGATGAGCAGAGCCAGTGTGGGCGGTTGGCGGGCTTTTTTTCAGGCGGTCGCTGGCCTTCCGATCGCCCCTCCGGCGGGTCGGCAGAATTCCCCATTTTCCCTCTGAGCGCAGCCATGCACGACATGCCTCCTGTCTTTACCCAGTTGGATATCTCGGCCACCTCGATCGCCCCCACGCACCAGGCCCACTCGGGCGGCGGGGACACCGGTGACATCCGGCAGCTCCTCGCGGAGATGGTTGCCCTCCAGCAGCGCACCTGCGGCCTGCTCGGCGAAATGCTGGCTCAGGTCTCGCTGCAGCAGCGGCAGCGGGCCCACGAACTGAAGGCCTGGAAAGAAGCCAACCCGCAGCTGGCCCGCTCCTGCCGCCGCGCGGCTGAATCGCTCGCCACCGTACACACCGAGTTCCTGGCCCGGCTCGCCGAGGAAGCGGTCGAAAATGCGGAAAACTTCTCCGATAGCGAGTTCGCCCTGGGGGAATTCATCGATCGCCACGGCCCGCGGCTGGCCCATTTCAACGGCGTGCTCCAACTCTTCTCCCAGCTGGGAGCGCCGGTTCCCGCAGAAGCGGGGCCAACGGGCGCCGACGGGGCGGGATCGTAGGCCAGTCGACCGCAGCCTGCTCGTACAATGAGCCGGGCCCGGCCTACGCCGGCTCTTCAGGCTGGCCCGCCAGGGGGCTGTGGATAAAGTACCCGCCGCTGGATGCGGCGGTGGTCGACCCAGGAAACCCTCGGCGTTTCCTGCGGTCGGCCGAGTGGACTGTCTTCAATCCAGAGGTCAGGGATGACTTTTTCCACGGACAGCCAGCGCACAGCCTCAGCGGGCCGGTTCGCCACCCACAGCGTGCCGCCTATCGTTTATCATTCTGATCAACTGAAAAACCCTCCCCAGCTTCCGTTCCGCCCCAGCCCCCTAGTCCCCAGAGGTGCCCATGGCCCCGGATGCGACCGCCGCCCAGAAGCCCCCCGTGTTCCCCGTGGCCGATGCCGCCGCCATCGCCGGCGCCAAGGCGAAACTCGATGCCCATACCGTGGAGATGATGGCGTGGCATTTCCATCCCTCCACCGGCTGCCCCTTCTGGCTGGAATATGCCCAGTCGCTCTCCTTCAACCCGCTCACCGAGGTGAAGTGTTACGACGACCTGAAGAAGTTTCCTCCCTTTGAGGACGAGTGGCTGCGGGGTGGCCCGGTGCGTCGCTGGATTCCCCGGGGCTTCGCCGATCAGCCGGCGTATGTCTTTGAGACCGGCGGCACCACCGGCGTGCCTAAATCGCGGGTCAACATGCGCGACTTTCGCACCGACTACGAACAGTTCAGCGCCACGCTGCCGGAAGAATTCTTTCCCCGGGGGGCCAACTGGCTGATGCTCGGCCCCTCCGGCCCGCGCCGGCTGCGGCTCTCGATCGAGCACCTCGCCCAGTATCGCGGCGGCATCTGCTTCTGCGTCGATCTCGATCCCCGCTGGGTGATCAAGCTGATCCAGAAGGGCTGGATGGAGCACCTCGAGGCCTACAAGCAGCACTGCATCGATCAGGCCGTGACGATCCTCGAAGCTGGGCATGAGATCCGCTGCATGTTCACCACTCCGAAATTGCTCGAGGCTTTGGCTATCACGCTGGAGAAGCGCGGCACCACGATCCGTAAGGCGGGCATCACCGGCATCTTCTCCGGCGGCACCGAATTCACGCCGCAGTGGACCCGCTTTGCCGTCGAAGAACTGCTCGATGGCGCCTACATGACACCCACCTACGGCAACACGCTGATGGGCTTGGCGGCCTCGCGGCCGGTGATCCCCGCCGATGGCTACACGATCGCCTACTACGCCCCCCAGCCCCGGGCAGTGATTGAAGTGGTCGATTTTGACGATACCAATGCGGTGGTGCCCTACGGCGGCACCGGGCGGGTGAAGCTCACCACGCTCACGCAGGAGACGTTTGTGCCCGGGTTCCTCGAACGGGATGAAGGGGAGCGGGAACTGCCCTATGTGAAATATCCCTGGGACGGCATCAGCGGCGTCCGCCCGTTCCGCGCCTTGGCGGGGGCGACCACCGTGGGCGTCTATTAACTTCCATCTCATTCCCGTCATTCCCCAATTCCTGCCGCCGGGGAGTGGCCGATCGGCAGAGAACTGCCGGTGGGGCTCCGTGTCGGGGCATGAGGCGGGTCGGTTTTGAGTCTGTTGCTTTCGGAGAAGAGTCATGTCGCTGCCTGCCCCGATCCATCTGCCCGCCCTGCGTTTTGGCAAGCCGTACGAATCGCTGGAGCGCACAAAACTGGTGCACTTCCTCACCGGCGAACCGGTGGCAGAGGTGAGCCAGATCGGCGGCGCGATGCTCGGTCGCGACATGCAGAAGGCCTCCCGCGCCCGGGAGGCTTTGCTAAGAATCGATCCGGAAGAGATCGTGGAGCGGTTGCAGACGGCGGGCAATCTCTATGCCCACGGCACGCTCCCGATGGGGGACGGCCGGCAGTCTCCCGAGGATTTCGTGAAGCAGCAGTCGGCCACCACCGGTCTGCCCGAATCGCTCTGCCGGGCCAACATGCAGAAGAATCTGTTTGTGCTCTCGAATATGGATCGGATGCTCGATGCCCTGTCGCGGGGCCTGCCGCCGGAAGTTTTCTGGAAGGGCTACGGACGGGAGCAGCGGGGAGTGGTTGTCAGCTATCAGGCGCAGTCGCCGGTGCTGGGGCTTGTGCTCCCCTCCAATTCCCCCGGCGTGCACACGCTCTGGCTGCCGGTGATCGCGCTGGGGCTGGGGCTGGTGATGAAGCCGGGCGGCCAGGAGCCGTGGACTCCCTACCGGATGGCCGCCGCGATGGTGGAGGCGGGCATCCCCGCGGAGGCGATCGGCCTCTATCCGGGGGCGACCGACGTGGGCGCCGCGATCCTCGCTTCCTGTCGCCGCAGCATGATTTTTGGCAGCGCCAAAACGGTGGAACAGTATCGAGGCAATCCGGGCGTGCAGGTGCATGGTCCCGGCTTCTCCAAGATCATCTTCGGAGATGACTGCGTCGACGACTGGGAGAAATATCTCGATGTCTGCGTGGAGAGCGTCGCCGCCAACGGTGGCCGCGGGTGCATTAACACCTCGGCGATCTACGCCAGCCGGCACACAGCCGCGATCGCCGCGGCCCTCGCCGAGCGCATGGGGCCGATCGACGTGAAGCCTCCGGAAGATCCTGACGCCAAGCTGGCCGCCTTCACCGTGCCGGGCGCCGCCAAGGCGATCTGGGAGCAGATCGAGGGCGGCCTCAAGGCCCCTGGTGTCACCCATCCCACGGCCGCCTACGGGCCCCGGTTTGTGGAGGGGGAGCGGTGCGGCTGGCTGCGTCCGGTGGTGGCCCACTGCAGTTCCCCCGAGCCAGCCATTGCCAAGGCGGAGTATATGTTTCCCTTTGTGGCCGTGGTGCAGTGCCCGCAAAACACAATCCTCGAACAGATCGGGCCGACGCTGGTGGCCACGGCCCTCACTGCCGATGCCGCGTTCCAGCGGGAACTGGTGTCATGCACCGAGATCGATCGGCTCAACCTCGGGCCGATCCCGACAACGAAGCTCGACTGGCTGCAGCCGCACGAGGGCAACATCATCGACTTTCTCTATCGGTCGCGGGCCCTGCAGGTGCCGGCGGAGACGGCTCAAGCGGTGTCCTGACCCTCCCCGGATGCCCGCTCAGGGCAACTCACCATGCCCGAGATTGCGGCGTTTGACTATTCCTCGTCCACCCGCATGGTGGTCGGCTCCGGAGCCATCGCCAAGCTTGGCACGCTGGCAGCAGAACTGGGCGGCCGGCGGGCTCTGGTGGTGAGCGATCCGGGCGTGGCGCGGGCTGGCCACACATCCTTAGGTGTCGCGTCTCTGGCGCAGGCAGGGCTGGCGGTGGAGTGCTTCACGGGCCTGGCCGAAAACCCCACCACGGAGCATGTTGACTCTGGCACAGCCTGCGCCCGGGCCTTTCGTCCCGACATCATCGTGGGGATCGGCGGCGGCAGCTCGATGGACTGCGCCAAGGGGATCAACTTCCTGCTCTGCTGCGGCGGGCGGATGGCCGACTACTGGGGCCGCGGCAAGGCGACGGCGCCGCTGCTCCCCTCGATCGCCGTGCCGACCACTGCCGGCACCGGCAGCGAAATGCAGTCGTTTGCCCTGATTACCGATGCACAGACGCACGTGAAGATGGCCTGCGGCGATCCCCGCGCGGCATTTCGCGTGGCGATCCTCGACGTTCTCCTCACGCTGACGCAGCCTGCGCGGGTAACCGCCCTGGCGGGCATCGATGCCCTCGCCCATGCTGTGGAGAGCCATGTCAGCCTCGCCGCCACGCCCGCCTCGCGGCTCTTCTCGCGGGAGGCCTTTCGGCTGCTGGCCAACCACCTCCCGCAGGTGTTTGTGAGCCCCGCCGACGTTTCCGCCCGGCAGGCGGTTCAACTGGGGGCCGCCTGGGCCGGCGTGGCGATTGAGAATGCGATGCTCGGCGCCGCCCACGCTCTGGCCAACCCGCTCACAGCCACACACAGCATCGTCCATGGCCAGGCGGTGGGGATGATGCTCCCGCATGTGGTGCGGCTCAATGCCGCCACGTGCGACGATCGCTATGCGGAGCTCCTCGCCGAACTCAAGCCGGCTCTCCCCGCAGGCCTCGCAGGCCTCGCAGGCCCTGCCAGCGAGCCTGCCGGAGAGCGGCTCGCCCGCTGGCTCGACGAGGTGGTGGCTGCTGGTGGCTTGGTCGCCACGCTCTCCGGGCTGCGGCTGCCTGAGATCGACATCAAAACGCTCGCCGCCGCCGCTGCCACGCAGTGGACCGGCAGTTTTAATCCGGTGCCGGTGGGTGTTGATCAGTTGGCCCGGCTGTATGAGGCTGCCCGATGAAGCGTCGCCTGCTGTTGCAACTGGCTCTCACCGGAGCACTCGCCGCCACTGGCCGCGGCCGTCGCCTGATCGCTGCAGAGGCGGCAGAAGAGGCCGCTGCAGAGACTGCAGGAGCCGAAGGTGCGACGGCGCCAGCCAACGCTTGGCCGATGTTCCGCGGGTGCTTGGCAGGCACGGGCCGCTCGGCGGCGACGCTCGCTCTGCCGCTGCGGCAGCGCTGGCAGCGGACGCTTGAAAAAACAGCATTTGAAGCGACGCCGATCATCAGCGAGGGGACGATCTATCTGGGGGATCTCGACGGCACGTTTCACGCGCTCGCGCTTGAGAGCGGCGAAACCCGCTGGTCGTTCAAAGGCGACGCCCCCTTCACATCAGCCGCCGTGGTGTCGACCGCTCCTGGGCAACAGTTGGTGGTGGTGGGAGATGTAGCCGGCATGGTGCGGGCGTTTGACCGCACCAGCGGTGCCGTTGTGTGGACCTATGAAACCACTGGCGAAATCTCTGGTGGCCCCACACTGCTGGAGCGGCCGGAGGGCCTCTGTGTGCTCGTCGGCTCGCAGGATGCGTCGCTTTCGGCGCTCAACTTTTCCGATGGCACGCTGCTCTGGAAACATTCCATTGCCGATCAGATCCGCTGTTCGCCGACAGTGGCCCGGGGCAAGGTGCTGCTGGCGGGATGCGACGGCAAGCTCCATATCCTCAATGCCGCCAGCGGCGAGAGCGTGGCAGCCGTGGCGATCGATGGTCCCACCGGCACCACCCCCGCCGCCTGGGGCAGCAAGGTCTGCTTTGGCAGCGAGGGGGGCGTGTTCTGGGGGATCGACGTGGAGACGGCGCAGGTCGCCTGGCAGGTGGCCCCGGCTGCGGCTGGGAAGGCCTATCGCTCCAGTGCCGCGATCGGCGGGGATCTGGCGATCGTCGGCTCGCGGGGCCGGGCCGTGGAGGCTTTTCAGCTTTCTGACGGCGCGCGGAAGTGGCGGCAGCCGATGCGGGGCCGGGTCGATGCGTCGCCGGTGATTGTCGGCAGGGCCGGTGACGCTGGCGTAGCGGGCGCAGCCGGCAAAGCGGGCGAGGCGAGCGAAGCCGGCGGGCTCCTGGCGATCGTGGGGGACTCAGCCGGCCGGCTCGTGGCGCTCGACGTGGCCAGCGGCGAACCGCAGTGGGAGTTTGACGCCGGCAGCGGTTTCGCGTCGTCGCCAGCGGTGGCCGACGGGTGCGTGATCTGCGCGTCCGAAGACGGCACCGTCTGGTGCTTTGGCGGGTGAACAGCGTTCCGCGGAATGGCTGAGTGCCGGAACGCTTGAGCTGATCAGCAACAGACCATCTAGGCGTTCACAAGAAATCAGCCCCGAACCAGCGGCAGGAGTTTCTCCGCAGATTGTCTTGCTGTGTCGAGCCAGGCATGGGCCTGACGGGGGAGCTCGATGTGGATGCCGCCGGCGTAGCCCCCGGCCTGCAGCACGCCGAGCACAGCTCTTAAATCGATGTCGCCACGCCCCAGCGGCAGGTGCTCATGCCGGCAGGCCCGCATGTCTTCCAGATGGACGTTGCAGATCTGTGGCAGCACATCCCTGATCCGCTCAGTCAGCGGCCACTCCCCCATGCACTCCAGATGGCCGATGTCGACCGTGAGTTGCAGTGGTGCAGGTCGGCCCATCCGCTCGACCAACTCGCCATGGCGAGCGAGCGTGTCGATAAACATCCCCGGCTCCGGCTCAAACCCCAGCACCACGCCGCGGGCGCTTGCATGGGCCACCACGGCCGCGAGACTCTCCTTCAGCCGGTGCCAGAACGTTTCCTCTCCAGCAGCGTCGCGGCCGATCCCCGCCCAGAGCGAGACGCAATCGGCCCGCAGTTCCACGGCGATGTCGATGGCGCGTTGAAGAAACTCCACGCGGCGCAGGCGCTGGTCTGGATCGGCGCTGACGAGCGTCGGCTCATGCTTGCGCTGCGTGTCGAGCAGGTGGCGGGCACCGGTCTCAATCACGCAGGCCATGCCGTGACGCTTGAGTTGCTCCCGCCAGCGGGCACACTCAGCAGCGAGCCCCGCTGAAAAGGGATTGAGCAGCGTGTGATCGAGCGTGATCGCCAGCGACGAATAGCCGAGGTCGGCCAAGAGCGGCAGGCTCGCCAGCGGGGGAATGTCGCCGATGCTGTTGGTGCTGTAGCCGAGGCGCATTGGATGCTGGCTCACGTCAGGTGGCGGAAACGAGCCGGCGGCCGACAAAGAAGGGGATCAAGAGAAGCAGCACCACGATCGCCCACTCCCGGCCGCAGCCGGCCAGCACGAGCACTGCATCGAGCGTGATCAGCGACATGATCGCATTCCCCACCGCCGCCTGCACGCGGCCACTCCCCGGAGAGGCAATTCCCAGAGCTGCCCGCCAAGAAATAGAAAGCACCAAAAATCCCCAGAGCAGCCACCAGGAACCGAGCCGCTTTCCCACCAGATCGATCCCCTGCCCCGCCAGAGACATCTGCTGGATCCCTAAACCGGCCAGCCCGCAGCCGAGGAGCATCACAGCGCAGGCGGCTACCAGCATCCCGCGCCGGCTGCGGCCCGCCTCGTCGCGGGCGTAGAGCGTGATCCCCGCCACATAGAGGCCCATTCCCAGCGGCAGGAGCCACTGGAAGGCCGCGGTCGGTCCGCCGGCGGCGGTCATGCCGAGGAGCCAGTTGAGGCTCCGGCAGCTCCCCATCACCAGCGGCCCGAAGAGCGTTTTTTTGGCGTGGCGATCGTAGAGCCAAACGGCCGCTGCCAGCAGGCAGGCCACCCCCGCCGGTCCGGCCCACCCTGCGCACAGCGCGGTGAAAAAGCCACAGGCCACGCCCACTCCGAGGAGAGAATAGCCTACAGTCGAGGCGGCCTGCGGGGAGATCTGCCCGCGGGGCAGCGGCCGCTCCGGACGCTCCACCCGGTCGAGCTCGAGGTCGTAGAGATCATTGAGCACCATCCCGGCGGCATAGAGACAGAGCCCCGCCGCGATCGCCGAAACAAGCGCCGCCGGCGGCCAGGCCAGCGCGTGCCACTGCGACACAATCAAAAATCCCGCCAGCACATCGGCCACCACCGTGGCGTGGTTGGGAATGCGCAGGAGCTTGAGCCAGACGAGCAGCGCGTTCATGGCTCAGGCGAGTTCCACGCCGGCCCGGGCGGCGCTGGCCTGCAGATAGGCGCGGGCTGCCTTGGCGGCGGCGTCGGGCTGCTGGCGGTAGGGATAGAGCTCCACGGTGACCCAGATCCCGGGCGTGTGCTTTTGGATCGCGGCAAACACGCCGTCGAAATCGATCGCCCCCTCGCCGGGCACCAGATGATGATGCACGCGCGTGGCGGCGATATCTTCAAAGTGATAGTGGCGCGTGTGGGCCTTCATTTTTGGCACCCATTCTGCCGGATCTTCTGCCACGCAGTAGGCATGGCCGATATCAAAGTTGAGCCCCAAGCTCGGATGATTGACCCGTTCGGCAAACTCCAGATACTGCCCAAACTTTTCGATGAGCAGCCCCGGCTCCGGCTCAATAAGAAGCGTCACCCCAACCTCTGCCGCCACATCGAGGCAGGGCATGATCTCGTCGTAGAAAATGTCGGTGGCCTGCTGGCGGGTTTGCCCCTCAGCCAGCTCCCCACCTGGCTCGGTGGAGATCGTGGGGGCGCCAAGTTCGGCGGCCAGCCGGAGGGCCCGCTTGGTGTGCTCCCGGCGGATGGCCCGGTAGTGGCGATCGGGATCGGTCCAGCCGGGATGCCAGTAGGGCTGCCGGGGATCGGCAATCGCATTCATCATGAAGGCGTTGATATTGGAGATCTTCAGGCCGCTGGAATCGATGGCGCGGCGGATCGATTCCTTCTGCACCGGCAGCAGCCCGGCCGGCCAGGCGTGCGGCACGTCGGCGAGCAGTTCGATCCCCTTGTAGCCAAATCCCGCCACACGGGAGATCGCCTGCTCGATCGGCATGTCGAGATAGGCGTTTGAACTGAAGGCCAACTGCATTGCCACGGCTGCGTTCCCAGAAGTTGAAAAACTCTCGCTAGTGAGTGTAGTCGGACGGAAAGCCAAGGCCAGATGCCCGCCCGCTGCGGCGGTACGGGCCGGCGAACAGGCTGTAGAGAGGCCGGCCCGCGCCGTCAGCTCGAGGCGCTGCGGTATTTCGCCAAAGCGGCCTGAAAGATCACCCTCGAGAGCACCAGCGCCCCGCCCGCTGCCACGATCGCGGCAGCCACCCAGCCCCACGTCTGACCGGCGAAGGGCTGGGCGATCACGCGGGCCGGCACATTCACCACCAGCAGGATCGGGATCACGAACGTGCACAGCGCCCGCAGCGGCGAGCCCCACGGCCCGGCATAAATCTCGGCGGGATAGCGGGAGAAGTTGGTGAGATAAAACCAGAAATCATAAAGACTCTGATTGCGCCCCATGAGGATCGTGGCTGCGGCCAGCATGACGATCAGGCTGTAGAGAATCGCCACGCCGCAGAGAATGGTCAGTGGGTAGAGCAGCCAGGCGATGGGGGGCGGGGCATGCTCCATGCGCAGCAGCGCCCAGACCAGCAGCCCGATGCCGACAAAGCCGTTGGCAAGCGACGAAAAATCGAAGCGGTGCATCGAGAGCAGAAACTGCGCGTCGAGCGGCTGAACGAGCACGCCATCGAGACCGCCGGTGCGCACCATCTCGGTCAGTTCTTCGGCGCTGGGCATGAAGAACGCCTGCACAATCGCGTTGATGATCAGCCCGGTCGCCACAAACGCAAAAAATGGCTCGCGCGTCCAGCCGGTGTTGCGGCCGATCTCGCTGGTGAATGTGAACACGAGCAGATAGAAGGCGAGGTTCATCGACATCCAGCCGACGCTCGTCAGGCATTCCAGCAGGAAATTGGCGCGGAATGTCATGTCGCGCACCAAGCAGGCCCGCGCACAGCAGAGAAAAATACTCAGATACCGCCCCATCCGCAGATCCTCCTGCGAGGCCTCATAGGCCTCTCCACAGCCTGCTATCCGCAGCCGCCTATCCACCAAAGGCACTGTACCGCCGCGTGCCCCGCCGCCAGGCGATCCGGCAGGCGACTGCCATCACCACCACCCAGCCCGCTTCAATCACCAGCGACCAGACCAAGTCGGCACCCTTGATCTTTCCCAACCACACCGCCGCCGGGAGGTAGGCGGTGTATTCAAACGGCAGCCAGTGCACCAGGCTGGCGAGGCTCACGCCCGGAATGCCACTGGGGATTCCGGCGAGCATGTCGAGCGGGAACATGTGCCCCGAGAGGAGATACTGCACGAGCATATAGGCAAACACGATGCTCGAAACCTCCAGAAACCAGAATCCGAGCATCCCCAGCGTGGCTTCCAGAAAGAATCCCAGGAAGAACGAGAGCACCAGCGACAGACCGAAGGCGGCCAGCGTGCTGGCATCGGGGAGCGGGGGGAAATACGCCCGGCAGAAGAAAAAGACCGCCGCGAAAGGGAGCGTGGCGACGGCGTAGTAGACCAGCTTATGGGCGATGCGGGCGGCGAGCAGATAGCCGATGTAGTCGACCGGCTGCACGAGATATTTCTTCACCGATCCGTCGCGCACACTGCGGGCAATGCCGCCCGCCAGACCAGGCATGCTGGAGAACGCCCGCGTCACCATCGTGAGCAGGTAGTAGGCGACGATATCGTTGCGGGAATAGCCGGCAATATCACCCCGGCTGGTGGCGCCAAACACAGCCGTCCAGAGAAACACCTGCGTCACGATCGGCAGAAACCGCATCAGGGTGCCGAGGATGAAGTCGCCCCGGTAGACCAGCCGCTCCTCCAGACAGATCACAAGCATCGTCCACCAGATCCGCCAGCTATCTATTCCTGCCTGCAGCAGCCCGGGCTCTCGCGCGGAAGCCTGCAGATCGGAGGGGGGAAGCGACGCCATCATCGCTGACTCCCGGCGGGGGCCTGCCCAGCCTCGGAGCGAAACAGCTCCGCCACAATCTCCTCCAGCGGCACATCCTCCACCGAAACATCCCGCACGCTCTCGCCGCGCAGAATTTCCGGCAGCACATCGGCGATCCGGGTGCGATCGATGCGCAGGATCACCTGCGGCCCGCGGATCTCATAGGGAAAACCGAGCCTTTTCAGGCGCTCCTCGGCCGGGGGACCATCCAGATCGAGCGTCACGATCTTGTGCGATGTGAAGCGGTCGACAATCTGCTCCAGCGACCCGTCGTAGAGGATGCTGCCGTGGGTGATCACCACGACGCGTTTGCAGAGTGCGGCGACATCTTTCATGTAATGCGTTGTGAGCACCACCGTCATCTGGCGCTCGGCCTGCACCTTGGCGAGAAACCGGTGGAGTGAATGCTGCGCCACCACGTCGAGCCCGATCGTCGGCTCATCCAGAAAGAGCACCTCCGGCTCGTGGAGCAGCGCGGCGACCAGTTCCAGCTTCATCCGCTCCCCCAGCGAGAGATCGCGCACCGGCTGGAGCAGGAGCTTGCGCACACCGAGCAGATCGACCAGTTCGTCGCGGGTGCGCTCGAAGCGGGCCGGCTCGAGCCGGTAGATCTCCTTGTGGAGGCGAAAGCTCTCCGCGGCCGGCAGATCCCACCAGAGTTGGTTGCGCTGGCCCATCACCAGGGCAAACCGGCGGCGAAAATCATCGGTGCGCTGCCAGGGCACAGCCCCGAGCACGCGGGCCTCGCCGCGGGTGGGGGTGATGATCCCGGAGAGGAGTTTCAGAAACGTTGTCTTGCCCGCCCCATTGGGGCCCAGGAGAGCCACAAACTCCCCCTTCTCCACCGTCAGATCGACCCCCTTGAGCGCCTCCACAACCCGGCTGGTGCGGTGGAACAGGCCTGAAATACTGGAGAACAAGCCCTCCGGCTTGTCGTACACCCGATATTCCTTGGCCAGCCCGGAAACGGAGATAACGGGGCCCGCACCTGGGCCCGCACCTGGGCCCGCACCAGGGCTTGGCGGCAGGGTTGGGTGAGCCGGAGAACCGAAAGGGGAAACGCTGGAGTTGTGCATGGGGCGAGTATAGGGGAAAACGTCCGCTCCCCCGGAGGCCAAGCTTGTGTCACCTGCCATGTTGCGAATCGGATTAGGGCACGACTCCCATCGGCTGGGGCCGGGGACCAGCCTTGTGCTGGGGGGAGTCGCCATCCCCCATGATCGGCAGGCGCTGGGCCACAGCGATGCCGATGTGCTCCTGCACGCCATCACCGACGCCCTGCTTGGAGCGGCCGCTCTGGGCGATATCGGCGAACTTTTTCCCGACACCGATCCGGCCAATCGGGGGCGTGATTCGGCCGAAATGCTGCGGGCGAGCTTGGAGCGGGTGGTGGCGGCCGGATGGCGGATCGTGAATCTGGATTGCGTGATTTTCGCCCAGCGGCCCAAAATCCTTCCACACCGCACGGCGATCCGCACGCGAATCGCCGCGGTGCTCTCCATCGATGTTGGGCAGATCTGGCTCAAGGCCAAAACCGGCGAGGGCGTCGGCCCCATCGGCGAGGAGCAGGCGATCGCGGCGGAGTGCGTGGTGTTGATCGAAAAAAAATGACAGTGAGACCCGGGCGCCGGATACCCGAGCGGATGGTGGCGGAGTTCGGTTGGCCCAGCGTTTGAGGATAAGAGATTCAGGATCAGAGCTACAGACCAGAGATTCAGGAGACGAGTGGCGATGGCAGACAGGCAACAGACGGTGGACGGGGCGGCAGGACTGCCCCAGATCGAGATCTACAACACGCTCTCCAAGCGGAAGGAGCGGTTTGCCACCGTGAAGCCGGGACAGGTGGGGATGTATCTCTGCGGCCCGACGGTCTACAAGCCCAGCCACATCGGCCATATGGTCGGACCGGTGATCTTCGACACGGTCAAACGCTACCTGGAATACAGCGGCTGGAAGGTGACCTGGGTGGTGAACATCACCGACGTCGATGACAAGATCATCGGCGAGAGCATCGCCCGCGGCACCTCGATGCAGGCGGTGGCCGAGGAGATGACCGCCGACTATCTGGCCAACCTCGCCTCCCTCGGCGTGACCGGCATCGACACGATGCCCAAGGCGACCGACCACATCGGCACGATCATCGCCTTCATCGAAGGACTTTTGGCCAAGGATCTCGCCTATGCCTCCGATGGCGACGTCTATTTCGATGTGCTCAAAGACGCCGACTACGGCAAGCTGACCAACCGCTCCGTCGAGGCGATGCAGGGTGAAGGGGGCTCCACGGCGGAGCGCAAGCGCTCGGCGGCCGACTTCGCCCTCTGGAAGCGGGCCAAGCCGGGCGAACCGGCCTGGGACAGCCCCTGGGGCCCCGGGCGGCCCGGCTGGCACATCGAGTGCTCGGCGATGGCCCGGGCGATCCTCGGCGAGCATTTCGACATCCATGGCGGCGGTCTCGATCTGGTCTTTCCGCACCACGAAAACGAGATCGCGCAGAGCGAATCGCTCCACGATTGCCCGATGGCCACCTACTGGATGCACAACGGCCTGATGCAGGCCTCCGGCGCCGCCGGCAAGGTGGGGGGCCGGCCGCGGGCCGCTGGCGAACCTGCCCTCGATGCCGTGGCCGAACAGACGGCGACCAAGATCAGCAAGTCGACCGGGGCCCAGCCCTTCAAGCAGCTTCTGGAGCGGCATCGGCCGGAGGCGGTGCGCGTGCTCCTTCTCTCCACCCACTACCGCAGCCCGATCCACTTCGGCGATGAACCGCTCGGCGAAAGCGCCCGGGCGATGGAGGCCTTCGAGCGGCTCTTTGCCCGCAGCGAACGCCTCACCGGCGCCTCCTATTACACGCTCCCCTTCCGCTCCCGGAAGCAGGGGGATGCAGCCGTGGCGGCGGCAGGCGAGGAGGTGGTCGCCCTGCGGACCAAATTCCTCGAAGCGATGGATGACGACTTCAACACCGCCGGCGGGATCGCCACGCTGTTCGATCTGGTACGGGTGATCAACCGCTTTATCGATCAGCAGGGGCTGGAGAAGCAGGCCACGCCCGCCGCAAGGGCGACGCTCGACGCGATGCTGAGCGTGCTCCGCGAACTCTCCGGCACGCTGGGGCTCTTCCTGACAAAGCCACAGGCGGCTGCAGGCGGAGCCGACGAGGCGCTCGTGGCGAAGCTGATGGAACTGGTGATCGAGATCCGGGCCCGGGCCCGGGCTGGCAAGGATTTTGCCACCGCCGACATCGTGCGCACCAAGCTCACCGAGGCAGGAATCGTGCTGGAGGATCGCCCCGACGGCACGCTCTGGACCCAGAAGTAAACCGGTTCAATGGCTGCGGAACAATCGATCCACGGACTGCTCAATCGCATCCAACTCCTTGGAGCGTCGGCTGCGGGACGGCAAAAGTCTCGTCGCTGGCGCTCCTCGAGCGTTCGCCGACCCCTCCGCCTTCATCACCCGGTGTATGACCCGGTCATCGCTGCAGTTCCCCCGGATGGGATCTGAACGCCTACGCCTCGCGGGCGACGCGGAAGCCGACGATGTCGGTGCGGTTGGTGGGGGAGAGATTGACCCGGTTGGCCGACCGCACGAAGGCATCGCTATTGAAGAAGGTGCCCCCGCGCAGCACCCGAGTTTCCCCCTCGGCCGGCCCCTGCGGATCGGTGGCCGCCCCGGCATGCGACGGGGCATACCAATCGTTGCACCACTCCCACACGTTGCCGTGCATGTCGTGGAGACCGAAGGCATTGGGCGGATATTTGCCGACCGGCGTGATGCTCACGCCGTCGAAGTTGGCCTCGTCGCGCGTGATCGTGTTGCCGAAGGCGTAGGTGGTGGTGGTGCCGGCCCGGCAGGCGTATTCCCATTCCGCCTCGGTGGGCATCCGGAAGCCGCCATGATGGGCGGCATTGAGCTTGCCGAGAAACTCCTGGCACTCATCCCACGAGACATCCGTGACGGGAAGGTCGGGCCCCTTCTCCATGCTCGGATTGCTCCCCATCACCTGCTCCCACTGCTGCTGCGTCACCAGATGCTTGCCGATGTAGAACGATTTGGTGAGCGTGACCGGGTGCTGCGTCTCGTCGTCGCGACGGCCATGCTCCGCCTCGGGAGATCCCATCTGAAATGAGCCCGCCGGGATATGCACCAGTTCCAGCGCGATCCCTTTACCGAGCGGGAGCGACAATTGCTGCCTGGCAGATGCGGTGGACGATGTGGTGGCCATGGGCTGGTCTCGCCTTGGAAAAGAGAGAGCTGTGAGCGGCTGGAGAGCGCGGGATTCAAAGAAGATCGATCCCCGCGCAGCAGTCCCCTCTGGATGTATCGGCGGTTCTTCGCCCACCTCAGGAAAAACTAGCTTGCTATTTTTCCCCGTTCGCGCCGGCCGCCCCTATAAAAATAGTAGCCGCGACCGGCCAGCCGATACAACCGGAATCAACGGCAGAATTGCACAAGCAGCGCAAGACCCCAGCCCGGGCCGGCGACCAAACCGCTCCGGGGGGGCCGCTACGGCAGCTGGATCGCCATCGGCTCGCTCGCGCTGCCGCTGGCGGCATCGGCCGCGGCCATGTCGCGGATATCCTGCGTGATCTTCATCGAGCAGTATTTCGGCCCGCACATGCTGCAGAAATGGGCACTTTTGAACGTGTCCTGGGGCAGCGTCTGATCGTGGTATTTGCGGGCCGTTTCCGGATCGAGCGACAGCCGGAACTGCTCGTTCCAGTCAAACGCAAACCGGGCCCGGGAGAGGGCGTCGTCGCGTTTGCGGGCATTCTTGCGGTGCCGGGCCAGATCGGCGGCGTGGGCGGCGATCTTGTAGGCGATCACGCCCTGCTTCACGTCCTCCGCATCGGGCAGCCCCAGATGCTCTTTCGGCGTGACATAGCAGAGCATCGCCGCACCGCTCCAGCCGGCCAGGGCCGCGCCGATGGCGCTGGTGATGTGGTCGTAGCCCGGCGCGATGTCGGTGGTCAGCGGGCCGAGTGTGTAGAACGGC
>CAISJI010000050.1 GCA_903885565.1 uncultured Planctomycetaceae bacterium | reverse complement strand
TGGGTCTTTTCAGCGGGTTATGCGGGCCAGACGTCGACGAGTCCTTGGGCCTATGTTGGCCCGGGTGGCAACCTGCAAAAGACGCCTTACGGTCAAGTCGTCAACGCCCCTTGGATCCAGAACGACTTCCACGAGACGATTACTGGCGGATTTACGTCAATCTCGCAGTTCGACTACACGACAGACACGACCTATCACGATCAAGACAGTCCCCACACCTGGACCAAGGACTGGTACTACACCCGGTATTCGACCCGTTACTTCCCCACGCAGGGCTACCTTCACCTCACGTCATCGGTGAAGGCGGACAATCCGTTTTCAATTTCATTTGCCACCGAGGTTGGCTACGTGCAGGTGACCTCCACCGGAAACCTCACGCTCGGAGAGATCGTCAGCCCGCAGGGGCCGACGACCGTCACGCTCGCCGCCAATGCGCGCCTGCTCCCCTCGACATCGTCCGACCATCCGTTTGCGATTGAGGCCCAGGGGCTGACGATTTCGGCGCCCGGCTCGTCGATTGGCACTGCCGCTGTGCCGCTGGAATTGAAACTGGTGCCGGGCACTGTGTTCACTGCCACCGCCGGGATCGGGGGCGTGTATGTGCATGGTACCGGCGTGGTCACGCTGGGGGCTGTTGCCTCGGGATCGACTGATGCGACGTATGGGCCGGTGAGCATCGATGCCCCATCAGGCATCGCTACGAATGGCAGCTGGGTTGTTGGACGCTCGATCACCTTAAAAAGTGCCAACGCCACGATCGGCAGTCAGTCGCTGCCGATCAAGGTGGCCCCACGGGGCGCCGTCACGAACCCTGACAACCGGAATGTCTCCGCGCCATCGATTATGGCGACGGCCTATGGGGATATTCGTCTGCAGGCGGAAGGGGATCTGTGGGTCGACAGCATCAGTTCCGTGGCGGGCAATGTCGTTGTGAACGCCCCGTCAGGCAAGGTGCTTAACCTCACCAACACCAGCTCCGCAGACGCCCTCGGGCAGGCGCTGGTGGAACGTGGCTGGGCGCAGTTGCAACTGACCGGCGCCGGTGCTCAGGCGCGGCTCGACAAGGTGGTCGCCAACTACGAGGAGAAGGTTGCCACCCAACATCAGGCCTACTGGCAGCTGATGCGGCATGGCTCGGTAAGCGGCGGGGTCTACAGCCTCAATGCCGACAGGCTCTCGCTCTACCAACTGCGAGTCAGGCTCGCTCTCGGCAAGACCACCGACGCCACCGATGCCGAGGTGCAGGCGTATGCCCAGAGCCTCTATGCCGACGTGCTCAGCTTCTTCGATCGTAATTTCAGCACCGCTTATTGGGCAGCCAAGGCGGCCGGCAATGATTCGGCAGCCGAAGCTGCCGTCGCTGCTCCCGACCGCGCCTGGCTTACACGCAGCGAATTCGACGCCGATAGCGGCGCAACGTATGCGTGGACTGCCAGCGCCGATCAGCGGACGGCCCTGACGCGCAATGGCGTCTGGAGCGAAGCGGCCCTGAAGGGGGCGATCAACTTTGGCGCCCTGGCCGGGAGCACAATTGTCGGCACCTCCGCCGCGCCGAACATCACCGGGCGGAATGTGACGATTAACGACGCAACGGTCACTGCCGGCGCGAACTCCGCGGTTGGCAAGGTGATC
>CAISJI010000049.1 GCA_903885565.1 uncultured Planctomycetaceae bacterium | reverse complement strand
GCCGTAGCGCCTGAGGCGATGTCTCCCGAGACCACCACCGCCACCGACACCCCCGAAAGCGTCAACTCCCGCGCCAGGGCCGCCCCATTGATGCCGCCGCCAAGCACCACAACGCATCGCTCAGCACCGGAAAGAGGCGTCATGGAACTGCTCCCTCAAGGGGCCGTGGCGACCGCCGCCAGAATCTGCGCCACTATACTCCACTCCATCCTGAACGCTCCCCTTCGCCCTCCTCTACACATTCTCCAGCGATGCCCACAGTGCTCCCTTCGGCCGCCTCCTCTCCCGCCAGCCTGCGGTCCAGCCGCAGCGGCCGCTGGTGGGTCTGGGCATGGTGCGTCAGCGGAGCCGCGGCCTGCCTGATGGAGGAGGCACTGGCCCAGACACCTGCTCCCGCGCCGGCCGGGGCTCCCGCGGCGAGTGCGCCGGTGACGGTGGTGTGGACCGCATTACCGCTGGAGGCTGTCCTGGAGCGATTGGCAACGAGCGCCGGCGTGGGCGTGGTACGCGATCGCCGCCTTGACCCTGGCACGCGCATCACGCTCACCGCGGAGGGAGAGCCGCTCGCCGTGGTGTTGGAACGCGTGGCCGAGGCAGCTGGCGCCGAGGTGGCCGATCTGGGTTCGTATCTCCGCCTGGTTCCCCTGGGGCAGGCAGATTCGCTGCACCACGCGCGGCAGATCCGCACGACGGCACTCAGCCGGCTCCCCCCGCAACTGCGGGCGCTCGCGCACCACAAGGAGGCTTGGGCCTGGCCGGCGGGAGCCCGCCCGCGCGATCTGCTCGCCCGCGCAGCCGGGCAAGCGGGGCTGTCGTTGACGGGCGTGGAGACCATTCCCCACGACCATCTGCCGGCGATGGCATTGCCTCCCCTGTCCCTTGCCGACCGGCTCGATCTGCTCCTGGCGCACTACGATTTTCGAGTCGACTGGTCGGCACCCACCTCCACTGCGGGCAGACCAGAGTTGAGAATTGTGCCCCTGGCTCCCCCGTCCGGGAGCCTGCCCTCCGCCGGGCCCCGTCGCCCCTCGCGGTCTGGTGCACCCTCCGCTGCGTCCCCCCCGCACAATCGGGCCAGACAGCCAGCGAAAAAAAGGCCGCCCAACGCACCGACAGAAGCCTTCTCCCTCCGGGTGGAGGCGCCGCTGGAGGAAGTGCTGGCCACACTTGCCCAGCGTTTTGGTGTCGAGCTGCAACTCCAGCGGCAGGAACTTCAGGCGGTGGGAATTGCCCCGGCGGAGATCGTGCGCTGCCGGGTGGAAAACGTGTCGCGCGAGCAGTTGCTCAAGGCGGTGCTTGCGCCGCTGGGGCTGGAGGGGGAGTTAACCGCCACGGTGCTGCGCGTTCCCGCTTCTTCCCCTCCCCAACCTGCGCCCTGAGTTGCGGGGCAACCGCGGGCTACAGCCCCACAGCGCGCGGTGGCGAACGCAGCACTTCAGCCCCCTGCTGGAAGCTTCCGGCCGAGCTCGTGGAGGAGGATGCGGCAGATGGAATGCCGCCGCCCGAGCGACTGCCCAGTCGGCTTCGGGCGGCTTCCAGATTACGGCGGGCACCCACATGGGAGGGATCAATCTTCAGTGCCATCTCATACGACTTGATCGCGTCCTGATATTTCCGCTGCTGGGCCAGCGCCACACCGCGGTTGAACCAGGCACGCACATCGCGGGGATCGTGTCGCAGGGCCAGATCGAAGTCGAATTCAGCCTTGGCCGCCTCGCCCGTCGCCAGGTAGGCGGTGCCGCGGTTGAGGTAGGCAATCATGAACGTCCGATCGCGCCGAATCGCAGCCGCATAGGCATTGATGGCCTCCAGCGGGCGGCCCAATTGCATGAGCGTCAAGCCCCGCCAGAGTTCCGGTCGGGGATCGTCGTAGGCGATGCCTGAGGCGTCCTCAAAATCCTCAAGCGCGATTCCGTGGAGGCCGCGGTGATACCAGGCGATCCCCCGCCGCAGATAGAGTTCTGAGTCGAGCGGATCGACGCGGATCCCCGCCGAACAGGCTTCCACCGCTCCCTCCAGGTCCCCCAGGCGTCGCAGCACAACGCCCAACGCCAAATTGGCCACCGTCAGCTTGGGATCGAGTTTTACAGCCTCCCGCAACGCATCCCGCGCCTCCGGAAGCTTTCCCTGCCTGTCAAACTTCTCCGCCTTGGCCAGCAGTTGTTCCGCCGGAGACGGCTCCATGTCGGTCGCCGGCGTGTTGGCCACGTCGGGAAACGGCCGCAGATCGCTCCCTCCCAGGTCGGGTCCGCCGCGCAGGCGGCTGCGGGGATTCTCCGCCGGAACAACCACCGGTTCGGGAAGGCGGGGTTCCTCGGGCCGAGGTTCCTGCGGAAACGGATCGAGCGCCGGTTCGGGTTTCTCCCTCGTCGCTGGCACCCTCTCGATGGCCGCAGGATCTTTTTCTCTGATTGCCGGGTCTTTGGCTGCCGGGTCTTTGGCTGCTGGGTCTTTGGCTGCTGGCTCGCCTGCAGCCTGATCCTTCGCCTTGGCAGCCTGCTCTTTGGCAGCCTGCTCCCGGCCGGCTGGAGGACGGCGTTCCGCCGGCTCCCCCGGAACAGTCCTTTCCGGAAAGGGCATGGGAAGAGTCTTGGGGGCCGATGGGGCTCGGGGCCGAATCGGCACTGGCCCGGTGGGCTGCGGTTTGGCGGGAGCATCGCGACCGGAACCAAACGGGTTCAGCTCATCGGCAAACGGATCGAGTTCGGGAATACCGGGCGTCTGGGGGTCCTGCTGGGACTGCGCTGGAGTCTGCCCGAGGCACACCACGACCGCCATCCCCAACAGCCCGCTCCACGGCCACGACACCCACCTGCGGCAGGTGCGGTGAGCCACTGTGCCGAGCGCTGGCACGGCCGACGGTTGCTGCGGCGCGAAGCCGGGCAGGCAAGGCTCGGAAGGGGCTGGATGAGTCATCGTGATCGTGGTGCCAAAAGGGCTGAAGAAATCGATATAGGGTTGTCATCGGCGCACGCCACACCCCGGTGCAGCCCGCTCAATTCCGCCAGCGCGACCCATGCAATCGGCCCGATCCGAGTCTTCCGGTCAACCGATCAATCCGCCCAACCGCTCCTGAATTCCCTCGCGAATCCGGCCGCTGAACAGCGCCGCAGCGCCAGGCAGTTCAAGCTGCACAAGCAACTCTTCCACCTGAATCTCCAGCTGCCCGTCAAACTTCATTCCCATCACCATCAGCATGAAGCGCAGACGATCCTCATCTTCCCACTGGGCATTGATCTCGCCCACTGCCTCGGCCGGCTGCTCACGCGCCTTCACCAGAGCCTCGTCGAGCCGGCGCCGCACTTCGGCAGGCTCGAGTCCGTGGGGCACCCGCACTTCCAATTTCTTCACGTTCGATTTCTCCAAAAACAGGAGGGAGGCAAACAGTCGGAAAGCAAACAGCACGCCAATCAACCCGGCACACACCGCGTGCCGACGGCACACTGCTGGGCTGCCAGCCGCACCAGATGCCGTTGCACAGTGCCCAGCCGGGCACTGCCGCCAAGCCCATTGAAACACACCGCCGAGCGAAGTGCGACCACATTCGGCGCGAGCCTTACAACAGCAGGGATTTCGGCCAATGTGAGCCGGCCGGCCAGCGCCACCTCCAGCCCCGCGGTGCGGGCCGCAGCCACCCAGCCCGCCACTGCTTCTGCCCCATGGTCCTGGTCGAGCAATCCCGCGCCCGCTTTGTCAAAGGTGTCGATCAGCAGCGTGCTGCAGCCACAGCCCCCTGCTGCCGCGATCACCTCCTCAGGTCTTGGTGCCCCGGCCACCTGCCAGTCAGCGTAGGCCACCGCCACCAGCTCCATCCGCTCCGGCAGGCCGCCAGCCACTGCGGCCAGCGCCTCCCGCCAGCCCGTTTCCGGCACGCCGGCCAGTCCCGCCTTGAGCGCCGCAGGGCAGGCCACGCCATCCGGCAGGCTACTGATCACACAGCGGAGAAATTGCAGCAGCGCCTCGGCCACCCGGCTGGGGGCGAACTCCTGCCCATCCCTCCACTCAGCCAGTTCACCACAGGCCATCGTCCAAGGAACCCGGTTGCCAACTGCCGCAGCAATGCCACTGATCACCGCCGGTTCTGCCCGGCCCAAGGCCCCCTTGAGCGGCTCCTTCACATCGACAATGTTTGCCCCGCCAGCCACCGCCTCTTCCGCCTCGGCGGCAGTGCGAACACTGACGAGCAGGCCCTGCCAGGGCATCCGCTCCTCCCGCCCCGTCCTGGCGACCTGCTCGGGGCCGCTCATCGGCATGGTCCACCCGGCTGACCGTCACCCCTCTCATCAGAGGCACCCACGCCAGCGCAGGTCTGCAGGGCGGATGCATCGGCGGCGCGTTTGGCCGCCAGCAGTGCGGCACTGAGCCGACGGGCCAGATCAACCGAGAGCGGCTCGCACCAGCGGCCATCAAACACAATCGCCCCCTCGGCCCACGTGCCCCACGGCGCGAACGTGGGACGCTGCTGATAGTCGATCGCCCGTTCGGCGACCCGCATCACCAGCGTGCCGACGCGGTGCGTGGGGAGGTCAGCGCGGGGCGCGCCCGGCTGCTGGAGCGCCTGCGAGCCGAGAAAAAAACACTCCACCACTGCCAGCGGCACCTCCTCGACGCGGGTGGGGGAAAGCCGCACCCGCAGCGTGTCGCCCACCAGAGTCAGCCGCGGCCGGGAGGCTGCCGCCGTGAGGCCCAGCACAAGGGCACCGATCGCCAGCCAGATCGCCAGGAAAGCTCCGGAGGCAGGACCCGCAGCGGCGGACGTCCACCATGCCCACAGCCCGAGTGAAACGAGCATCGCCCCCTTGGCGAGCACCGCCAACATCACGACCGGCCGGACGTTTCCGCGCAACCAGACGCCGGTCGATGGATCAGGAGGGCGAGTCATTGCGCTTTCAATGGGGTGAGCAGATGTTTTACCATCTCTCCCGGCCACCACATCCCGGAGCTCACACCATGTCCGACTCGCGCCCCGCCTCCCCCCCTGCGGTGCCCCTCCCGTCTCCTGCCGGAGCAGCCACGCGGCAGACGATCCTCGGGCTGGCAATCCTCCTGGCTGCCTACGCCGGGGCGGCCCTCTTCGGCTGGCCGCAGCAGGGCCGGGACAGCATCGTGGCGGCCAGTACGGCGCATGCCTCGGCAGACCATTCTCCTTCGGTAGACCATTCTCCCTCGGCAGACCATGCTGCGGCGGGCAGCCATGGCGCAGTGGCCACGCCCCCCCCGCCGCTGACGGTGCTCCCCTTTGCGCTGCTGCTGGCAGCGATCGCCATTTTCCCACTCGCCCCCGCCACCTCCCATTGGTGGGAACACAACTCCAGCAAACTGCTGGTGGCCGGCGGGCTGGGGACGGTGACCCTCGCCTACTACATCTTTCTCCATCCCCACGCGGTCGACCTCCACTTCCCCACGCATGCAACAGTGGCCCCGGCGGTGGGCGCCCCCTCCTGGGCCACCGCAGCAGCGGTGTTGGCCAACGCCATGCTCTCCGAATATGTCCCCTTCATCGTCCTGCTGTTTGCCCTCTATGCCATCACCGGGGGCGTCCGCATCGAGGGGGATCTCGTGGCCACGCCGACGATGAATGCCGCGTTCCTCGCCATTGGCGCCGCGTTGGCGAGCTTCATCGGCACCACCGGCGCCGCGATGCTGCTGGTGCGGCCGTTGATCGAAACCAACAAAGAACGCCGGCATGTCGCCCACACGCTCATCTTCTTCATCTTCATGGTCTGCAACTGCGGCGGGCTCCTCCTGCCGATCGGCGATCCGCCGCTGTTTCTCGGCTACCTCGAGGGGGTCGATTTCCTCTGGACGCTCAATCTCTGGCGACCCTGGCTGTTCACCAATGGCGTGCTCCTGGCCGTGTACTGGATCTGGGACACTTTCTTTGCCCATCCCCAGGAGAAGGCCCGCGATCTGGCCCGCGACGCCCAGCAAACCACGCCGCTTTCGATCAGGGGCCTGTGGCCCAATCTCCCCCTCATGATTGCCGTGATCGCCGCCGTGGCGTTGCTCGACCCCGCCAAGGCATTCCCCGGAACCGACTGGCACCCCTGGGTGTTTCTCCGCGAGGCCGTGCTGGCGGGCCTGGTGCTTGCGTCGCTGCTGCTGGGGGAGGAACGGATCCGCTCCGACAACGGCTTCAACTACGGCGCGATTCTCGAGGTGGCGGCGCTCTTTCTGGGGATTTTCATCTGCATGCAGCCGGCGCTGGCGATCCTGCATGAGCGCGGCGCGAGTTTGGGCCTGAGCAGCCCCCGCTCTTTTTTCTGGGCCTCGGGCTCCCTGTCGGCCGTGCTCGACAACGCCCCAACCTATCTGGTCTTTTTCAAGGCCGCCCAGTCGATGCCCTCCGAGGGGCTGACGATGGCGGGGGTGGAGGTGGGGCGGCTGACGGCGGTGAGCCTTGGGGCTGTGCTGCTGGGGGCGATGACTTATATCGGCAATGGCCCCAATTTCATGGTCAAGGCGATCGCCGAGCAGGCGGGCGTGCGGATGCCGAGTTTCTTCGGCTACATGCTCTATAGCTTCGGAGTGCTCCTGCCGGTGTTCGTGCTGGTATCCTTTCTGTTCCTGTAGACTCGGGTTGTTGTGTTCGGCGCGGATGCGGCAGGCTCCACTGCGTTCCCTGCCTTGGCTTTCGCGTTTCCCTCTCCTCTGGCGACCCACCTGCGTGCCCACCCATCCCTCTTCGGCAGGCTTTGAGCATGTCACGACCGATTCGCAATTGGCGGATCTGGTTGAGCGGCTTTCGGCTCACAGCCATCTGGCGTTCGACACCGAATTCGTGTCGGAGCACACCTACCGCAGCCAACTCTGCCTGATCCAGGTGGCGGCCCCCGGCATCCTGGCCGTGATCGACACGCTGAAGGTGCGCGAGCTCGACGCCTTCTGGCGGCTCAT
>CAISJI010000048.1 GCA_903885565.1 uncultured Planctomycetaceae bacterium | reverse complement strand
CCACTGGTAACCCATATTCTGGAAGAATTGCCGGGGAACATGCAGTTGCCCACGTCGGTGCGGATCGCCGACGACTCCCGGATTGAGTTTCAACTGGCCGACCGGCGGATGTGGCACAAGGGGCTGGAATTCGGGCTGCCGCTGGCCAAGCCAGGGAGCCGACTCGATCTCTCGTCCAGCGGTTCCGTCGGCATCGAAGACAAAACACTCGATCTCAAGCTGGCACTGCCACTTCCAGCCGACCTGCCGGCCGATCGGCCGGTGCTGGGGGCGCTGGCCGGAAAGACTGTGTCGATCGGGATCGTGGGGGTTTTGGGTGAGCCCAAGGTCAGCTTTGATGGCTCCATTCGTGCCGTGGCCGGCGACGTGGTGGTGAACCTGATCGACCGGCTGCGCGGGGGGCGCAGAGGCGCCCCGGTTCCTCGTGCGCGTGGTGTCGCCCCCCCTGCTGCGAACCCGCCCCCGCCTGTGGCCCCTGCCGAAGCGGCCCGGTCGACGCCGCCTCCCCCGCCACGCCCCAACTGGACTCCCCCCGCTGATGCCGGCTCCAGCCTGCCGGCCACCGTAGCCTCTCCCACGGCGGAGGCCACGCCTGTTGCTCCACCAGAACTTTTGCCTCCGGGCCCCGTGGTGGCCCAGCGCAGTGACGAGGCGAATGCTGCTGCCGCCGCCGCTGCAGGCCCGGCGGGTTCTGCCGGAGCTGCTCAGGGGGGCAGAGATGGGGCGGGAAAAACTGCAGAAAAGCTGGGGCAGCTCAAGGGACAACTGCCCCCCGACATCAGCAATAACCCGTCCACCGATCGGATCATCGATCTGGTGGGAGGCGTGATGGATGAAGTGGCCAGACGCCGGGCGGAACGGGCCAGCGTGCCCCCCGAAGGCGCGCCAGCAGGCACTGCCGAGCCGCGGCGTGGACGGCTCTTGCGTCGTCTTTTGCCCCCCGCGCCGCCGGCAGGCCCGCCGCCAGCGCAGCCCTAGAGCGCATCCGACTTACGTGTAGCGTCGGCTTCGGGGCGGCAAAAGTCTCGTCGCTTACGCTCCTCGAGCGTTCGCCGACCCCTCCGCCTCCATCGCTCGATTGTTTATCCAGTTGTCGCTACAGCTATCCCGGATGCGCTCTAGCCAGGCTGGGGAGAAGGCATCGCCGACCCTCTGGTGTGGAGCGTAGGAAGTCCGCTCGGTCGACTGCAGGAAACGCTCCCGTCGAGGCTCGGCTGACCTGCCCCCGGTCGCTCACGCCGCATCCAGCAGCGAACCTGCGGCGAGCGTATGGATCCATAGTCTGCCAGCGGAGGGCGGGAGGAGCCGGCGGGAGCGAGTGGTGACAACAAAAAAACCGGGCCTTCCCCCGTGGGGAAAGGCCCGGCCTTTGTTGAGATTCAAACCCTCAGCTCATCCTTCGTGCCTCAGGGCAGGCTTCCTTACGAGGGATTCGCCAGCGGGAAGGATCGTCGTGGGCAACGATCACGTTCCAACTGGAGCAGCCGGAGCCTCGACCGCCGGGGCGGCCTCAGTCGGAGCCGATTCCATGATGACCGAGTCGCCGGCACAGTTGCCATTGGCGCAGCCGCCGGAAACTACCTCACCGCCACCGCAGCTGGAGCAACCGCTGTCGCTGACAGCAGCCGACTCACCGCAGCTGGAGCAACCGCTGTCGCAAGCCGAGGTGGCTTCGCCACAACCGCTGTCGCAAGCCGGTGCAGCTTCGCCGCAACCGCTGTCGCAAGCTG
>CAISJI010000047.1 GCA_903885565.1 uncultured Planctomycetaceae bacterium | reverse complement strand
CCGTCGCCGATGATGCTGCGGCGGGAGATCCGCGCGGTGGGATGAATCACTGAAGCGAATCGAAACCCCATCGCTTCCGCCTGGCGGATGAACGTGATTCGCCTGTTGCTGCCGAACGCGCAGACGCACCAGTGCGTGGCGGCCATCCCGGAAATGTCGTCGACCCAGTAGACCGGTAACCCGTCGATTGGCTCGGAGCACAGCGACTGGTCGGTGTTCTCCACGAATCCCGCCAACTGCAGATGCGGAACATCACTCACCAAATCGGCCACCTCGCGGGCGAAACTGCGTGCCCCGAGAATAAGCAGCGGGCGCGGCTCATGGTTGGTTGTTGCGTTCATGATCCTCCATCAGTCCCAGCATCCGCTCGGTGGATCGTTGCAACGAGGCTTCTTCGTGGACAAATCGCGAGGCCGTCTCGGTTATTGCCCGCCGCTCGTCCTCCGCGTTCAGGTAGTGACTGATGCACGCCGCCATCTCGGCGGTGGGCACCATCACGAAGTGTTTGCCGGGCACAAAAGGCTCCGGACGATAGATCGGTTCGGAGACCACCAGCGCCTTGTTCACCATCCCAAGGCTGAGCCGATAGCCGGAAAATTCCGCCGGTGTCCTCGCCATATTGACCAGAATTTTTGCCCTGTTCAACAGCACCGTGCGGTTATCTCCCCAGAACGCCGGATCGGTCCAACTGCCGGCGGTGGTCAGGTTGATGTTCTGATTCCTCAGCGTCTGCAACAACCGGTTTCGGCGGGGCACATTCAGGATTCCCAGAAACAGAACGTCGATGTCGCGGGAGATACCCAGATCGCGGCCCATCGAGCTATCGCAACCAAGCGGGGCGAAGTGCCCGGGAATTCCCCGTTCAGCCAGAAACTCCTGCCTACCCCGCGAAGCCAGCATCAAAACGTCCGGAATCCCGGCGCGATGGAGGCTCCGGAGGGTGAAGTAATTTGTGTAAACGTCGGTGGCTCGCGCATCCCGCAGCACGATCTTTGCCACCTCGCGGATATTCAGCCCGGGCAGAGGGAGGCCGGTCGCACGAGCGGGCGGAAGCGGCTCGGAGTGCCACAGCAGCACGTACGGCCGCCTATGGCGAGGCGTCGCCATCAGCCGTCGCCGTATTTTTGGATACCATGCCGCGTTACCGAAAATCACCAACCATTCCCCTGCCGGAGGAATTTCCGCCGGTGTGTCTTCTGATATCAGCGTGACGTCGCAGCCACAGCGGGCAAGGGACTCAATAAAGGGTGTCTCGATGCCAGAAAGCGCCTTGCGCTCGCGGCGGCGGAGGGTGACGGTTATGCGATTCATTGGTTCGTCGCCGGCGTCGTCACCGAAAGGGCTGCTTGAGGCGATCCATCTGCAGACCCGGAAAAGATCTGATCAAGTCCTGCCGAATAGCGGAGCGAGGGGGATTGGCTGAGAGGTACCGTCTTCCATCCGCTGACGGCATCACGTCGGAAACGGATGCATTTCAGAATCCGCCCCGACTTGGCAACCGTAGCGACCGTCTCCCGGTTCGAGTTGCATACGCCGGCGAAACTCTTTCGGCGGCATGATCCTTCGCTCCAGTACCGCGGCCACCCGATGGACACGACGGACGAGATCGATGTTTCGTGCCAAACGTTGGCGGT
>CAISJI010000046.1 GCA_903885565.1 uncultured Planctomycetaceae bacterium | reverse complement strand
TGCCCCAGGAGCCGGCGTAGGCGGCCAGCGGAGCCATGGATGGCGAGGCGCAGCCGACTTTCGAGTGAGCGAAAGGCCCGGAGGGCCGCAGCGAACGGCAGGCGTCGGGCATGGGCAGTCCCGGACCTAGAGCGGGTACGTCTTCCGTAACTCCCCCGGCTGCGGGACGGCAAAAGTCTCGTCGCATGCGCTCCTCGAGCGTTCGCCGATCCCTCCGCCTCCGTCACTCGATGAGCAGGTCAGGGCTTGGGCTATACAGGATTCACAGATGGCAGTGCTTGAGAATCTGCTCCGGCGTGGCCACGTAGCCTGTGTAAAACGGACCGAACTCCGCATAGCGGGCGCTCGCCTCGTCAAACCGCATGGTGTAGACGATCTCTTTCAGGAAATCGGGACGCCGGGCCCACAGCGTCACTCCCCACTCCCAGTCGTCGAGCCCGACGCTCACTGTGATCAGCTGCGTGACGCGGCCGCCGAAGGTCATGCCGGTGCGGCCATGCTCCGCCATCAGCCGGCTGCGTTCAGCGAAGGGGAGCGAAAACCAGTTCTCCCCAACTTTGCGTTTTTTGTTCATCGGATAGAAGCAGGCATTGGGCCAGGGGGGCAATTCCGGCTCGATCCGGGCCTTGCGCATCGATTCCTCGCGGGCGGCATAGCCCTGCACCTTCGCCCGCCAGGAGGGGCTCTCAGCCGTCTCCCCCTCCTCGATCAGCCGCTGCCCATACTGCTCCACAGAGGGCACATACTCACTCACCTCCGTGAGGCCGATGAAGGAGTAGGTCGGCACGAGCGCCCGTCCGAGCGGACCGGACATAAGCCGCTGATGCACATCCTCCACCTTCAGAGGCGAGGCATCGAGAGCCATGATGCCGAAATCGGCCTTCTGCCCAGGCACAATCCAGGTCTGCAACCGCACGGGAGCCAGAGGGCCGGCGGGATCGAGGGCCGCCAGGAAGGCCTGCTTCCCCGCCTCCAGCGCTGCCGGAGAGAGCCCGGCAAGCTTCTCGCGGTCGAACGCGTAAAACAGATGGCTGACGTGCCAGCCTTTGGAGGGCTCGATCGAAATTTCGGCGGGGGGGGCGGCGGCATGATCGGGGCGCATCGGCGACTTCTCCAAGGCGAGGGGCACACACCGCAGGCAGTCTACGTCGGCTATTCTGAGATTCCCAGCGGGCCTCGGCAGGCGGCCTGCTGTCCAAGCCGGCGGTCTGAGCGTTAGGATGGAGGGTGGGGAGAGTGCGTCAGACCAGTCAGGTCTGCCCCCGCTGCAGGCGCGTGCGCTCCCCGAAATCGGCAGTCCTTATTTGACGAAAGTTTCACGAAAGCTTCACGAAAGGGATCGTTCATGGGACAGGCAATCGTCGATCCGCAGGAGTTGCGCCGCTTTGCGGCCAGATTGCGTCACTTCAGCACCGAAGTGATGGGCCAGATGCAAACCGTCCAACGCCAGCTCTCAGCACTTGGCGCCACATGGCGCGATCAGGAGCACCAGAAGTTCAGCGAGGAATTCGAACAGCAGTTGGCCCAGTTCGGCCGGTTCGTCGAATCGACCGCCGACTATGTGCCCTATCTGCTCCGCAAGGCGGAACGCGTCGAGGAATACCAGCAGCAACGGTAGCGAGCTCCCATGTCTGGACAAGCCGATGTCAAATCGCTCGACACCCTGGCGCTGGTGAAGGCTGCGCTGGCGGCCTATGCACATGAAACGAACCAGGGGCTGTCCGAGGTGGAGCTCGACGGCCGCCGTGCCGTCGATTATCTCACCGTCGACCGGGCCGGTTACTGGAAGGCGGAGGTTCGCCGCGCCAACGACAACGTCAACCAGGCCATCAAGGATCTGGAACACTGCCGGGCTTTCAAGAAGGTCGGCAACAACCAGCCCTCCTGCGTCGAGGAGAAGAAGGCGCTCGAGAAGGCCCGCCGTCGGCAGGCCGTCGCAGAACAGAAAGCTGAGGCTGTGCGGCATTGGACGCCGATCGTCCAGCAGCAGTTTCGCGATACCTGCGTGCGGTTAGTGCATTTCCGCGAGGTGACCGACGTCGACTGCCCCAAGGCAATGGCACAGCTGGAGCGGATGTTGCGGGCGCTTGAGGCCTACCGGGAACTCTCCGGTCCCCGGCCTACCGGCGCAGAGACCGGCAGCTCCGGCGGTGCCTCCGTGGCCCGGCAGGCGAACGACCAACCGGAGGCTCCTCCACCGGCAGCCCCCAATCCGGAAGGGGGCGCCCCGGCATGAACATGAATCTCTCCGGAGGCGCTGCGAAGATGGCGCTGGCGCTCAAACAGCTCGACATCAAGTGGGATGCCGCAACCGACACCTGGAACGACGCCACAGCGAAGGCATTCCACAAGGAGCACATTGAGCCGCTGATGCCTGAGGTGAAAAAAACGCTTGAATCGATCGGCCGGCTGGCTGAGGTTCTCGCCCGCGCTGCCCGCGACATCAGCGAGGAAACCGCGCAGTGAGCCGCGTTCTCTCCCTGGCGCATTCCGCTCGCCCCCCCTGCCGCCCAATGCCCACCCCTCGCCTGCCCTTTCGGGAAAGTTTTTATGTCTGCTGAGCCCTCCTCCACGCCGTCCGCGAACTCCCGGGCCTACGACCCAGCCACGCTGCGTGAGCAGATGGAAATTCTGCGGCGCGAAGCTCAGGAGCGGGCGCGGCTGGAGCAGGAGATTTCCAGCGAACACGAGCACGAAGTTGCCGCCAGCCGGAAGGCCGCCACGGAGGCCATTGAGGCTACAGAAGAGCGGGCCGCCAAAGAGACGGAAGCCGCCCGTCAGGAATACGATGCGATCCTCACCAAGCTGAAAGCGCAGGAAGAGGCAGAGCGCCGGAAAATCGACGAGCAGCGTAAGTCGTTCACGACCACGATCCTCCGCAGCGCCGAGGAACACACCCGCCAGATCACCGACGACGATCAGTTCGAGGAAGGCTCCCACCGGGAGGTCTACAAGGAGAAGCGCACCGATCCGCTCCGCCTGTTTCAGAAGGCGGAGAAGGAACTCGCCCGCACCACCTCTGCGCTGGAGGAGGCGGGGCAGAAGCTCGAGCAGATCGTTGCCTCCCGCGGGGCAGGTGCCAGCGCTCCGGTCCCTGCGGCTTCCGCCGGCTCGATTCCCTCCGGAGAGGATCTGCTGATCCAACTGGAGGCGCTCGTCAAGCACATCGTGGAGCAGACCAATGCCCTCGAGGCAGACAAGCTCGCCGCCACCGCCTATAGCAGTGGCACGCGGGCTGCTGCGATCACGCTGCCGATCGGACTCGGACTGATCACCTTCGCAGCCGGTTTTTTTCTCTCCCCTGGCGACAGCGTGGCGGGGCGAGCCGCTGGCGCCGCAGTGGCCGGCGCCTTGGTCTGCGGCCTCGGCGTTGGCGCGGGGCTGTGGCTGGTGTCGAAATGGCGGCGCACCGCGGGAGCCAAGGCGGTGGCCGTTCGGGGCGAACTTGCCGGTGAGATCGAACGAGCCCGGCAGTGCCTGGCCGGCGCCGGGGAATTCATCAAACTGCGGCGCGACGAACAAAGCCGCAAGCTGGAGGATCGCTATAAATCTCAGGTGTCCCAGCGCCAGACCCTGCTGCAGGGGAAGCTGGCGGAGGTGGTGGCCAAACGGGACAAGCAGACAGCTGATCTGGAGTCAAAATACCAGTCGACCAGCGCCGCCCTGACTGCCAAGATCTCCGCCGCAAAAGAGGCGGCCGAGAAAAAATACCCGACTCTGATCACGACCCTGGCAGCCACCTGCCAGGAAGATGTCGCCAAACACAAACGGGAGCGGGACGCCCGCGTGGCGGCTGCGGACGCTCGCCGGGAGAGTCGCACGCAGGCGATGACCGAGCGCTGGAGCCGAGTGCGCCGCGACACCGCCGCCGTCTACGACCGGGCCAATACGATCGACGCCGAGGCCTTCGCCTCCTGGAATGCCCTCGCCTCAGGAACCACTCCCCTGCCCACCGTCGCTCCCGCAGCACTGCGGTTCGGCACGCTCGCATTATCGCTGGAACGAATTCCGGGGGGCGTATCGGGCCGACCGGAGCTGAATGCCTTCGGCCCACTCGCCTGGCCGCAACCGGCGCTGGTGCCCTTCCCCGCGCAATCGTCACTCTTGATCAAAACCACCAGCGATCAGAAGGAGGCCGCGTCTGAATTGATGCAGGCGCTCACGCTGCGGATCGCGTCGGGGGTGCCCGCCGGCCAAACCCGGTTTACGATTATCGATCCGCTCGGCCTCGGAAAACATTTCGCCGGATTCATGCATCTGGCCGATTACGACGAACTGCTCGTCACCAGCCGGATCTGGACGGAGCCGGCCCAGATCGAGCAGCGTTTGGCCGACATCACCGAGCAGATGGAACTGGTGATTCAGAAGTATCTGCGCAACGAATACGACTCGATCGGCGCCTACAACGCCGACGCCGAGGTGCCCGAGCCCTATCGCTTCGTTGTAGTGGCCAATTTCCCGGCCAATTTTACCGAAACCTCCGCCCGCCGGCTGGCGAGCATCGCCTCCAGCGGGGAGCGCTGCGGCGTCTACACCATCGTGTCGGTCGACACCAAGGCCCCGATGCCGGCCAACTTCAGCCTCGCTGATATCGAAAAATTCGCCACCACGCTGGTCCTGAAGGATGGCACCTTCACTCTCAGTGATCCGGAGTTTTCCAAGTGGCCGCTGGCAGTCGAGCAACCCCCGCCCGACGAGATCTTCACCGAGATCATCCAACGTGTCGGCAAGGGGGCCAAGGCCTCCAAGCGGGTCGAGGTGCCGTTCGATCGCGTGGCGCCCAAGGAAGAAAACTGGTGGAAGGGGAGCACCGCCAGCGAGATCGACGTGCCGCTGGGCCCGGCCGGCGCCAAGAAATTCCAGCACATGAAGCTCGGTAAGGGGACCAGCCAGCATGTGCTCATTGCCGGCAAGACCGGCTCGGGCAAATCGACGATGATGCATGCCCTGATCACCAACCTCGCGCTCACTTACAGCCCCAACGAGGTGCAGTTCTATCTGATCGACTTCAAGAAGGGGGTCGAGTTCAAGATCTACGACCACTATTCTCTCCCCCATGCCCGCGTGATTGCCATCGAGAGCGAACGCGAGTTTGGGCTGTCGGTGCTCGAACAACTCGACCGCGAACTGAAGCGCCGCGGCGATCTCTTCCGCGATCTGGCGGTGCAGGATCTGGCTGGGTTCCGGGCCACGGGGAGTCCTGAGCCGATGCCGCGGGTGCTGCTGATCATCGACGAGTTTCAGGAACTGTTCATTGAAGACGACAAGCTTGCCCAGGATGCGTCGCTGGTGCTCGATCGGCTCGTGCGGCAGGGCCGGGCCTTTGGCATGCATGTGCTGCTCGGCTCGCAGACGCTCGGTGGTTCCTACAGCCTCCCCCGCAGCACGATGGGGCAGATGGCGGTGCGCATTGCCCTGCAGTGCAATGAGGCCGACAGCAGCCTGATCCTCAGCGAAGATAATTCTGCGGCCCGCCTGCTCACCCGGCCGGGCGAGGCGATCTACAACGATGCCAACGGCATGGTGGCGGGAAACAATCCCTTCCAGGTGGTCTGGCTGGGAGACGAACGCCGCGAGAAGTATCTCAGTGCCCTGCGGGCGCTGGCCGATCGGCGGACCGACATCCCCACTCTTCCCCGGCTGGTCTTCGACGGCAATCAGGCGGCCGATCCCGCCGGCAATGCTCTGCTTTCGGAGATGCTTCACAGCGGCACCGTCGGCGGCCGCGAACTGCTGAGTCCGGTCGCCTGGCTGGGGGATGCGATCGCCATCAAAGACCCCACCACCGCGATCTTCCGCCGCCAGGGAGGAGCCAATCTGCTGGTGGTCGGCCAGCGGGAGGATCTGGCGGTGAGCCTGCTGGCGATGGCAATCGTCGGGCTGGCCGCCTCCAGCGATCCGTTCCCGGGCGGAGCTCTGGGCCGGGCCGCTCGCTTCGTACTCTTCGAACCGGCTGTGGCGGATGAGAAGCCCGATCTGCTCCTCTCCCAACTCGCCTCTTCGCTGCCCCATGAGATGGAGACGGTGGGGCGGCTGGGTGTGGCCGAGGCATTTGCCACGCTGGCAGCGGAGATCAAGCGGCGGCTGGATGAGCAGATCCTCGACGGTGAGGCTGTTTATGTGGTGATCCGCGATCTGGCCCGCTTCCGCGAACTGCGAAAAAGCGACGGGGACTTTGGCTTTTCATTCGGCGGCGGCGACCAGAAGGCCGGCCCGGCACAAAACTTCAGCACGCTGCTCAAGGATGGCCCGACGGTCGGCATCCACACGCTGGTGTGGTGCGATTCACTCACCAATCTCATGCGCACATTCGAACGGGGCGCGCTCAAGGAATTTGAACTGCGGGTGCTGTTCCAGATGAGCGCCTCCGACTCCAGCCAACTGATCGACAACCCCACCGCCAGCAAACTGGGGCCACAGCGGGCCCTGTTTATCCACGAGGAAACAGGCACGCTGGAAAAGTTCCGCCCCTACAGTTTTCCTGTCGCCGAATGGCTGGCTGGCGTCTCAGGGCAACTGCGAGCCCGCAAGCAGGGCACACCCGCCCCGCGCATCGCAGCCAAGCTCCCGGCTGCCACCGGTGGAGAAGCGAAGGGGGGCGACGACGAATTCAATTTTACGAAGTTTCTCGACGACCCGCCGCCGAAGGGTTAGCAGGCTGTGGATCAATCGCAGGTTCCTTCTTGGTTCGGTGACACTTCCAAGAAAACCTCGCTGACCCGCTTTTTCAAATCACCCCGCCGGTGGGTTGGAATGGAACAAGCATGAACCATCGACCAAAGATTTTTTGCATATCCATGCAGCGCAGCGGGACGACTTCGATGGGGGACTGGCTCCAAGCCCATGGCTTTCGTCGGGCCGGTTTTCCGTGCTCGAAGAAATGCGATTGGACAAGACTGTGGCTCAACGGGAATTTTGAACAGATCTTTCAAACGATCGAGTTTCAGGAAGCTGATGTTTTTGAAGACGACCCGTGGTGGTGTCCTGAGTTCTATAAATTCCTGGCCCACCGCTTCCCGTCCGCGAAATTCATCCTCATCGACCGCGATGCCGACGAGTGGTTTTGCTCGTTATGCGCGCACAGCCAAGGCAGAAACCCGGGCTGGACAGACATCCACGCCAAGATCTATCGCCGTGAAGATGATCTTCAGCGGTTGTTGGAAGAATCTCCGCATCTTGATCCGACCACCTGGAATTTGCTGTCGCTGTTCCCAAGTGCTGAGGACTACAAACGCACGTACCGACGACACAATCGGGAGGCGAGAGCGTTCTTCAATGCTTGGCATGACCGATTCTTCAGTGGTCGTTTAGAGGACCCCCACGTGTTTGACGACGCGCTGTCCTTCTTGGGTGTGCCACGAAAGCGCGAAGTTATTGTTCCGCATGCAAATACAACTTCGCCAGACGTTCTTAACGAAATCCGTTCCAAGGTGGCGACGGCGACTGTTCAACCTGATCCTAGGCTCCCCTGAGGCAGCCGCCGCCACCGGTTCTCGCCATTTACTTCCGGTGTGGCCGCCCAACATCTCATCTCTCCGCGTCATTCTCTTCGTGAGCATCAGCCGGCAGCCCCGCCCAGATTGAAGACTGCGCGGCGTTGCGCATACTTTTCTCTAGCACGGCCCTCGCCCGCTCGATCACTCCCAGTTCGGAGAGACGCTTGACCGTCGCTTCACACATCCGCTGTGCCTCGAATTCGGCGGCGAGCAAACCCCGATCTGCCAGATCAACCCAACGCTTCCAGTGCCACGCGGACTCGCCGGGAAAATGATCGCCCCTACGCCGCAGGAAATCGCGTGCATTTTCGACCTTTCGCATGAACCGCTCCGCAGTGCTCATCGGTAGGTGAGCAATGAGGATTCCCTCTGCCGGATGCGCGGCGATCGATCGCCCACTTGAATCCGCCGCGGAATGCCATCCCCGGCCGTATTTTGCGACACATCCGGGCCGGCAGGCGAGTTTGGGCCCAATCTGGTTCATAATCCAGCGACGGTCCCCAGACGCTTCGAGAAGTTTTCGGTTCAAGACTTCTCGGCCCGCGATCAGTGGGACGCCAAGAAAATCACTTCCGTCGGTTCCTGTCACCGGAACGAACGGATCGTTCGTCAGCGGGACG
>CAISJI010000045.1 GCA_903885565.1 uncultured Planctomycetaceae bacterium | reverse complement strand
CCTTTCGCTCACTCGAAAGTCGGCTGCGCTTCGCCATCCATGGCTCCGCTGGCCGCCTACGCCGGCTCCTGGGGCACGGGCAGCCCCTCCCCGAACATCGAACGGAAAGGATGGTGGAGAAGGATGGTGGAGAAAGAATGGTTGAGAAAGAGTGACGGAGGCGGAGGGATCGGCGAACGCTTGAGGAGCGCAGGGCCGCTGCGGCCCAAGCGACGAAACTTTTGCCGTCCCGCAGCCGGTGCACCACAGAGGTCGGCTGCGTTCTAGCTCTGGCCGCGGGCCAGTTCCACCAGCGCCCGCACCATCGAGCCGCTCCCGCCGCCATCGGTCCAGGGGCGGGGCTTTTCTGCAAACGATGGGCCGGCGATGTCGATGTGGGTCCAGGGAATGCCCCCCACGAACCGCTCCAGAAACTTGGCGGCGGTGATCGCCCCTCCCCACCGCCCGTCGCCGACATTCTTGATGTCGGCCACGTCGCTGCGAATCTGCTCGTCGTATTCCGGATACATCGGCAGCTGCCAGACCGGCTCGCCGACGGAGCGGGCGGCGGCAGCAATCTCGTCGCACCAGGGCTGGTTGTTGGTGAACAGGCCGGCCACATCATGCCCCAGTGCCACCATGCAGGCGCCGGTGAGCGTGGCGGCATCGACGATCCGCCGGGGCTTGAGTTCGCGCACCACATCGAGCACATCGGCCAGCACCAGCCGCCCTTCGGCATCGGTGTTGTGGATCTCGATCGTGGTGCCACTGCGGGCGGTGATCACGTCGCCGAGTTTATAGGCCGCTGAACCGGTCATGTTTTCCGCCATACCGCAGACCGCCACCAGATTGATCGGCAGCTTCATGGCGGCGATCGTGGCGGCAGCGGCGATCATCGCGGCAGCGCCTGCCATGTCGCACTTCATCGTCAGCATCGAATCGGAGGGCTTCAGCGACAGGCCGCCGGAATCAAACGTCACTCCCTTGCCCACCAGCGCCACAGCTAAATTCCCGCTAGTATCGGCGCCACGGTAGGTCAGCTTCACGAGCCGGGGGGGGCGGGCGCTGCCCCGGCCCACGGCCAGGATCGCCCGGCAGCGCTCGCGGGCGAGCTGATGCTCGTCCCAGATCTCAATTTCCATGCCAGTGCGGCCCGCCACGGCGGCAGCCTCATCGGCAAAGGTCTGCGGATAGAGATCGTCTGGGGCAGTGTTGACCAGCCGGCGGGCGAGGTTGACGCCGTCGGCGATCAGCGCGCCGCGGGCCACCGCGTCAGCAGGAGCGCCGGTCCAGATCGTGCTGCGGAAGGGGGTGCGTTTCTTCTCAGCCCGGTAGAGATCCTGGCCCACCATGCCCACCGCTGCTCCGGCCACCGCCTGCTCCACCTGCCGGCTGGTCCAGAGGCTGTCGGCGACGAGCACCACCCTGTTTCGCGGCCGTGAGGAGAGATGGCGGGTGGCCGTTGCTGCAGCCCGGTAGATGGTGCCGGTATCGATCTTGTCGCGCGGGCCGAGGCCGACCACCACAAGCTGCGCCGCGGCCAGGCCCGGCGCCGCCAGCAGCGACACGCACTCGCACGGCTTCCCGCTGATCTCACCCGCCGCCGCCAGCCGCGTCAGCAGGCCTCCGGTGGCCTGGTCGATGCCGGCTGCGGTGCCGGAGGTGATCTGCCCCTCGGTGACAAAGAGCACCAGAGCCTCGGCCTCGATTCCTTGGGGACGCTGAGCCGAGTCGGCACTGATCGCTTGGGCAGAAAGAGCAGCGGAGAATTCAGCAGTCATGCGGGCATCCTCGGGCGTGGCGAAAAAAAAGGGGGGCCGGCCGGAGCATTCGCGCGAGCCGGTTCGGCTGCCAGTTGTATCGGTTTTTCAGGCTGGGAAAAACCCGGATCACTTCCGGCGCACCACCAGCGAGAGCAGCACCGGCAGCACGACCAGATTTCCGAGCAAGCCCCCCAGCAGGGTCAGGCAGGAAAGCGCACCGAAGGAAACGGTAGGAATAAAGCCGCTGGTTGTCAGCGCCAGGAAGCCAACCACCAGGGCAAGGGTGGAAAAGATCATCGCCCGGCCGGCAGTTTGGTGGGCTACCGCCAGCGCCGCGCCAAAGGCTCCGTCGTGGGCGAGGCGGCGCTGGAAGGCGACGATGTAATGGATCGAACTATCGACCGAGAGCCCCATCGACACCGCGGCAATCATCGCCGTGCCCATGTTGATCCGCTGGCCCGTCCAGCCCATCAGGCCGAGCACGACAAAGATCGGCACAGCATTGGGAACCAGCGCCACCGCTGCCAAGACAAGGCTTTGAAACGAACAGGCCAGCAGCACGAAGATGCCGCCGGTGGCCAGGAGAAAGGTCAGCCATTGGTCGGCCAGCATCCGCTGGACCAGCTGGGCCAGCAGCACGAAGATGCCGGTCACCTCACCGGCCGGCTGCCCAGATCCCCCAGGATATTCCTGGGCCACAATGCGGCGAACGCCATCGATGATCTCCCGTTTCGCCTCGGCGGGCTGCCGTTCATGGGCCCGGAGCATGACGCGCAGCCACGTTGAGCCGTCCTGCGGATCGCTGCCGATGAGGGCCCGGCCGAGCTGCGGGAATTGCTGCCTGAGCATCTGGATCGCACTCCCCACCGCCCAGTTGCCCAAGGGAGTGCTCTCCAGGCGGTCGAGCTTCACCGGCGACACAGCAGCCACGACATCGGCCACGCTCATCACCTTGGTCAGGCCGGGGAGGCTTTCACCTTCGGGGCCGCTGGTGCGCACTTCATCGCGGAGCCGCTGCTGGAGGCGGGCCAGGCTGGCGAGTGTCGTCGCGTCAATCGGTTCGGAGACAGGCACGAGCACATCCCACACGCCAGCCCCTCCGAGCCTCGATTCGATCATGTCGTAGGACTGCACAATAGGGCTCGAGCGGCGGAAATTGCGGGTGAAATCGGTCTCCACCTGGAGCCATACCATCCCCACCATGGCGGCAGCGACAACACCCCCAGACACCAGAAAAATCGTGCCGGGACGCGCCAGGATCGAGCGCACCAGGCGATCGAGGCCGAGGTCGAGAATCTCCTCCCCCCAGGCCCGCTGTGGATCGGCATCGAACCGGCCCGCCAGGGCGAGAAACGGCACAACCAGCGCCGCCGACACCAGCACCATCACCGAGCCGATGGCAGTCATGATGCCGAAATCATGAACCGGCCCCACGGCGCTGAAGATCAGCGAACCAAAGCCGATCACATCGGTGGCGATCGCTCCCACGACTGGCCAGAAGAGCAGGGCGATCGCTTGCTGGAGAGCATCGGCTGGCTCCAGACCAATCTCCCGTTGCCGGCGGTATTCGATGATCACATGCACCACCGTCGCGATGGCGACGATCGTGACCATCGCCGAGAGCATCGTGGAGACCATCGTCAGTTTGAAGCCGGCCATCGCCAGCAGGCCGCGCGTGCTCCACAGCGCCAAGAGCACCACCGCCAGTGGCACCACCAGCCAGCGAAGGCTGCGAAAGGAGACCAGCAGCACCACCCCGGCGAGGAGGCCGGCGCTTGAGCCGAGCAGATTGCCATCCCGTTCGAGCATCGCAAAGCCGTCCCGCAGCATCACCGGCTCTCCGGCGACAGTGCCGCCGGGAAGCTCTGTCATGATGGCCCGGATGCGGTCGATCGCCTCCGCCCGGGAAGTGGCCGGTCCGCTGCCAGCAGCGGTCTTGCTACCGGGGGTTTCGAGCACGCAGACCACAGCCGCAGTCTGGTGATCGGGCCCGACGGTGTATCCCTCCATCAGTTCCACCAGGCGGCGGGCCGTGGGGCTGTGCTCCAGATCGATCACGCGATCCCCCAGCGGCGTGCTCGCCAGGCTCGTGGCCGACACGACACCGGGCGTTTCTTCCAGTCGCTGCGTGAGCGCCCGGAGCTGAGCGATGCCCGGCAGCGTGAACAGCTCGGGCGATTCATAGGCCGCCAGCACCACCTCGCTGGAGCCAAACGCCCGGGCCATCCGGGCATAGGGAAGGAGGGCCGGATCGGAGGAATCAAACATCGTGTCGATCGAGCGGACGAATTCCAGGTGCCTGGAACGCTCCACCGACACCACCGCCAGCAGCAGGCCCAAGCCTGCCAGCAGGGTGCGGTGGCGAATGAGCCAGTTGGCGACCCGGGCGCTGACGGGGCGCATGGGAGTGTCTTTCGGTGGTTGGCGGGGAGAGGTCGACCGGGGCAGGAGGGGGGCTGCGGCAAGCCGCAGGAGGGGCGCGAACCAGGGGGGCTTCCCCGAGGTGCGGCCATCTTACCGAGGCGCAGCGGAATCCGAATCCATTTCCCCCCGTCATCCGGAACTGCCAACCCCCGACCGGCCCACTCTGCCCCGTCACCAACAACGAGCCACGCATCCCAAGGCCCGCTGTGTGACGAACTGTCGCGTGGCGATCACGGCTCCGCCGGGAGGACGAAGGTTGTGATAAACCCAATTCTCCACTGGACTTGCAGGTGGTATTTCGGGGGCCCCATGCCTTGACCTGCGTCGGCTGTCACTCCTATATTCCCGCGCATTTTCAGCAGAGTTCTCCCACCTCGGTAGAAGCCACCCCGCGTGCCTCGCCTCGACCCACCCTTTGCGCCGATTTCCTGCCGGGCCAGCCCGCTGCGGGGAGTTGTCTGCGCGTGTGGGTGGCGGAGCGCTCTGATCTGGGGGGTGCTGGCTCTGCTCTGGCCGGCTGGCGTGGCGCATGCACAGCCGGCTCCTACCGCGCCAGCGGGCGTGTTGGCATCGGTGCCCGCTCGGGGGCTGGCCGCTGCGATCGCTGAAGCAGGTCGCATTGAAGTGCCGGCGGTCGATCCCTCCGAACGCATCGCGCTGCGGGCTGGTCAGGCCTCGCGCTGGACGGAGGGCTCCTACGATGTCTGGCATCTGACCGGCGGCGTGCATGTGATCCAGGGATCGACTGAGGTTGATGCCCACGAGGCGGTGGTCTGGATTGAGCAGGATCCGGGCCCGCAGGCCGATCCAAATGGCGACCCGGAGGGGGAAGATGCCGCCGTTTTCGCGCCGCCGCTGCGGAGCATGTTGGTGCGTATGGCGGGAGGCGTGACTGTCCGCTCCACCGCCGCCAGCGACGACACGGCTGGCGCCGCGGCCACGCTCCGCGGTCCGACATGGACCGGCAGGTTCTGGACCCGCCGCGATCCGCAGCTTGAGTTTGCCAGCATCGTTCCCACGACGGGAACCCCGCCGATCTACGAAGCGCCGCCGGAAGGTGTTGTGCAGGTGCAGGCCGTCAGTCCGCAAGCAGGCGCCACCGATGTGGAGCAGGCGCAATACTCCGAATTTGCAGCCCCCCCGCCGCCGCCGGTGGCCACTCCGGCAGCCGCCCCTGCTCGGCGTCTGCGAGCCTTTCCCCGCTCCAGCGTGCCGTTGGGCGTGCGCTGGTTTCCCAGCCCGGCCGGCGGCGAGTGGATCGCCGTGATCACTTCCGGCGTCAACCTTGTCGTCGATGGAGTCGATCCCTCCGGGCCGCTCGACATCTCCGCCGACCGCGTCGTGATCTGGACCCGCAGCGGTACGCAGCCCGATCTGGAAGGAAACGCTGCCCAATCGGCCGACACACCGCTGGAGCTCTATCTGGAGGGGAACGTTGTCTTCCGGCAGGGGCAGCGGGTGGTTGAGGCGATGAGCATGTTCTACGACGTACCGCGGTCGTCCGGCGTGATCACCGGTGCCACGGTGCTCTCGCCCGTCGACAACTATGCGGGGCTGGTGCGGCTGCGGGCCGATGTGCTGCGGCAGGTCGACCGCAGTCGGTTTGTCGCCGAGCGCACCGGGCTGACATCAAGCCGGCTGGGGGTGCCGACGTGGGAGTTTCGCTCGCGCACACTGGAGTTCACCGACGAGCAGGTGCCGCTGCCGGGCGCCTTTGGCCAGCCGATGGCAGATCCGATCACGGGTGAGCCTGTTATCGAGCATCAGCAGATGATCACCAGCCGCAACAACACCGTCACGCTCGGCGGGGTGCCGGTGCTGTGGTGGCCGGTGCTCGCCACCAATGCCAAGAAGCCAACCTTCTATATCAACAATGCGCAGCTCAAAAACGATCGCATCTTCGGCACGCAGGTGCTGACGAGCTGGGACGCCTTCCAGATTCTCGGCTGGCGGCGGCCGCCGGATGGCGTCGACTGGAATTTCGATGTCGACTACCTGAGCAAGCGCGGCGTCGGCGGCGGCACATCGCTGCTCTACAACAGGCCCGATTTTCTCGGCATCGGCACGCCCGCCAACGGCGTGCTCGACGCCTGGGTGATCAACGACAGCGGGATCGACAACCTCGGTCTCTACCGCCGCGATTTCACGTTCCCCAGCTCCTTCCGCGGCCGTTCGTTCTGGCGCCACCGGCAGGATATTGGTGGCGGCTGGCAGGCGCGCGGGGCCGCCGGCTGGATCAGCGATATGAACTTCCTCGAGGAATATTACGAGTCGGAGTGGGAGGAGGGCTACGAGCAGCGCACCTGGTTCGATCTCCGGCGCCCCACCGACAACCGCGAAACCCGGCTGCTGACGAGCGTGCGTGTCGATCCATTCTTTACGCAAACAGAATGGTGGCCGCGTCTCGACCACTACTGGCTCGGCCAGCCGCTGGTGCGTGATGCCGTGACCTGGTATGAGCACTCCAGTGCCAGCTATGCCCGGCAGAATGTTCCGCAGACGCCCACCGCCGGGCAGGGACTGCAGTTCTGGACACTTTTGCCTTACGAAAACAACGTCATCGGCGAGCGGTTTGCCACCCGCCATGAACTCGATCTGCCCTTCCAGGCTGGCGCCGTGAAGATCGTTCCCTATGCGCTGGGCGAACTGGCCCACTGGGGGCAGGATATCACCCAGTCGCCGCTCAACCGGGCCTATGGCCAGGTCGGCATCCGCTCCAGCATGCCGATGTGGACCTCCGACGACACTGTCGAGAGCCAGCTCTGGAATGTGCATGGCATCGCCCACAAAGTCGTGTTCGAGGGGGAGTTTTCCTATGCCAACAGCACGCAGGATATCTCGCAGCTGCCGCTCTACGATCAGATCGATGACGATACGATCAACCAGTATCGCCGCAACATTCCCTACTGGGATTACGGCGCCGTGCCGGGGCAGCCCACGCCCCTGGCCAGCTCGCTCGTGTTTGGTCCCGATGGCAAATACGATCCCCGCTCCTATGCCATCCGCCGCGGCATGGGGAACTGGGTGACCGGGCCGACGGAGATCGTCAACGATCTGACGGCGTTTCGGTTGGCCGCCCGACAGCGGTGGCAGACAAAGCGCGGGCCGCTGGGCAACCGGCGGATCATCGACTGGATCACACTCGATATCGACGGCGAAATTTTCCCCACCACGGGCCAGAATTTTGGCCAAACGCTCGGCCTCTGGCAGTATGACTTCCGCTGGCATGTGGGCGACCGCACGACGGTGCTCTCGTCGGCCGACGTCGATTTCTTCACCGGCGGGCAGCAGCTCTACACTCTCGGAGTGCTGCTCAACCGCACGCCCCGCGGCAGCTTCTATATTGGATTCAATGAATTCGGCGGACCGATCCAGTCGAGCGTGCTGGTCGGTTCCTACACCTACCGCATGAGCCCCAAGTGGGCCAGCACGTTCGGCTCAGCGCTCGATCTGCGGGGGCGCAACATCGGCCAGAATTTCCAGTTGGTGCGGATCGGCGAATCGTTCCTGATGACGTTCGGCTTCAATGTCGACTACAGCCGCAACAACGTGGGCGTGACGTTCAACCTCGAGCCGCGGTTCCTCTCGCGCACGCAGTTTGCCAGCCGCACCGGCATCGCTATGCCGATGGCCGGCGCCTACGGGCTGGAATAGGCTAGGGGCCAGCTACCGCAGGGCTTCCTCGAGGGGGCTGCTCTCGAGCAGAGCCGTTTCCTCCCCGCCGATCTGGATCGCCGTGCCTCCGGTGCTCTCAATGCCCAGCCTGACACGGCCACGGTCGATGCCCAGAACCGTGATAGTGATCATGGAGGGAGAGTCGCCCGGCGGCGTAATCACCACCTGCTGTTGTTTCTTCCGGCAGAGAACCAGCATGGGAACCTCCGTAGGCACGCCGAAAACTCGGCCGTGCGGGGCTTGAGAAACAAAAAAAGCCGGCAGGAGAACCTGCCTCGAGGAGGCGGATTCTCATGCCGGCTTACGCTGCGCAAGGCACTCCGGATTCAATCCAGATCACCTGTCGCCACATCTTCCGTCTTTTTTTCTGAACGTGCCCCCCGTCGGCCTTCGCAGGCCCGCGTTTAGCAGCTCATCTCGGAAGTCTACCCGATCGCGGAGCCACCAACAAAAATATTCCTGCGAACGCTTCGTCTCGCGCTGTCGCGCCGGCTTCCTGCTGGGGCGCGGCCGCAAACATTGTTCAGAACTCCTTGGTAGCCTCTGCAACGGCCTTCCGCACATCGTCCCACGCCGACTGTGCGCCCTTCTCGATATGGCCCCACGCCTCGCCAGTGGAGGTGCGAAGCTCGTCCAGCTTCTCTCCGGCCACCTTCTGCTTTGCCTTGAGATCCGCCATCTTTTCGTTCCAGCGAATGCTGGCATCGTCCTTCAGAGCAACTCCTTTTTCACGGAGCTTGGCAATTTCGACATCCAGTTCCGCGAGGCTGGTCTTGAAACGCAGTTCGAAGTCCTCTTTGGCCTGCACGGCAGCAGCCGTGGCTGTGTCGACGGCCTTGTCCGCGTCGCGACGCACATCCTCGGCTGTGACTTTCCGCACCGTATGCGCCTCCGGAGCCTTCGAGCAGCCACTCGCGTTGAGAAGAACGGCTGCACTGAGCAGCCACCAAGAGCGAATCATCATGGAATCACCTTCTGTCAGACAAGGAAGAAAGGGTCTTTGCAGGTCATGTACCGCGCACCTCGTTGCCAGCGATCGGCGTCATGCGAGGACAAGGGTAGGCATCCTCACCCCTCAGGAAGCGGCGTGCACTTTCTCATCGGCTCTCCCTGCAGGCCTCAGGGCGGACACTTGCCGCGCAGAGCAGCGTTGACGAGTGCCGATCGTGACAGGCTGTGATATCGCCGCATTGGCCCGACTCTGCCAAGGTGTCTGGAGTGAGTCATGCCCGCATCTGCAGATTTCCGGTCGACCCAAGGGGAGCGTGCCTATGATCGGGCGATTCGCATGGGGGGCACAACAATTCGAAAGAGGAGCCTGCGCCACAATGCTCGCTCTTCAGAATGGTGTTTTCCGGCTACGGAAGGCCCTCATTCCCTGTCGGTGAAGGAGGTGTTCACATGCTTCGTTGGGCTCTGATGTTTCTGATCGTGGCCATCATTGCCGGCGTGTTCGGCTTCGGTGGCATTGCAGTAGCGGCGACTGACATCGCGAGGCTGCTGTTTGTCGTGTTTATGATTCTCTTTGTGATCGCGTTGATTGCGGGGCGGCGAATCACGTCGCCACCGCTGTGAATGGCTGTGAAAAAGGCTGCTATGGCCTTCTGAAACGAAGACAGCCCACGAAGTCGGCCGCAGAAAACGCCGAGGGTTTTCTGGGTCGACGGGCATCGGCTCAAGCGATGCTGTCCTGTGTCAAAAGTCTGTGAAGAAATCCCGTCCATTCCCGCAAAGAAAGTGGAGACAACCATGAACGAACTGAAATTCAAGGGTGAGTGGAACGAAGCGAAAGGCAAGCTGAAGCAGAAGTTCGCCCAATTGACCGACGACGATCTCCTCTACTCAAAGGGTCAGGACGAAGAACTCCTGGGCCGCCTGCAGAAGAAACTGGGGCAGGGTCAGGATGAGATTCGGAAGATCATTGCCAGCCTTTAGCTGGTCCCCGGAAGCTCACCCGAGGTGTGCCACGGAGCTCCGCCAGTAAGTCCTCGGTCTCTCGGCGCGTTGCCGAGTGGCCGAGGGCCTCAGCAGCAAGATCATGGCGAATAAACGACGGCCAGATCCCGTGTCATGGTCATGACGCCTTGCTAGCAGGCTGTGGATAAAGTGCCGCATCGCTGGAGGCGATGCCTACCGACCGTGGAAATCCTTGGCGTTTCCACCGGTCGGCGAGGTGAAAAAAGGTCAGGGATGACTTTTTCCACGGGCAGCTAGGCACTCCGCAGTCAATCCAGCTCACCTGTCGCCACATCTTCCGTCTGTTTTCGGCTGAACGTGCCACCCCTCGGCCTTCGCAGGCTGCTGGTCGTCTCGCTCAACTCCTTGACGCTAGCAGACCGCCGAGCAACGCACTCGAAATAGTTGCCAAGCGTGCTTCTGGCTCGCGTGATCACGCTGGCGGTCTGCGTTCTGCGTTCTGCGTTCTGCGGTCGCAGTTTGGGAGTGGCGACAAGCGTGAAGAGAAAAACTTCCTCGCCCGTGACGGTGCTCACATCGTGATGCATGCTGAGACAGCCAATCCCGCTGGCTTGCTCCACCATTGCCTCCAGCCGTGTGCGGGAGGTTTCGATGAGGTGGGTCCGCACGCTTTTGAGCAGATCCCGACCCTTGTCTCCGGGGAGGGCCAAGGCGAGATGCTGCTCGGCGGCAGTCAAAACGCCCTGCAGGCGCACCACAACCAGGTCGGCCAGCAGATGAACCCGCACCGACTTTGGCCCCCGGCCCATGAATTCCTGCATGAAATGCGAGACACCCTCGCCGAGAGCGGCCTCGATTTCACCCTGAGTGTATTTTTGTGTGATGGGCTCTCTCCTCCGCCTCCCGCGACGGCCCTGAGCCGCTCAAGGCAGCAGGGCAATCTCAGGTGGATGCGTGCAGTGTCGTGAGTGTCAACGACCGTCTCATTGGGTCGCTTTCCAAGTTGGAAAATACGAACCTCTCTGGTGCCCGAAGCAGCGAACTTCAGGCGGCGGGGCAGCATTCGGTGTACCATTCGCCAGAGGAAATGGTACCGCTTTTAAGGGGGGAAGTCCATGAACACCAGCAATCCGACCATTTCGGAGCAGCTTGCCTTGGCCGCGAGCCGACTGCAGCAGGAGCAGACTGGCCGAGCGCCCAAGGCTGTTTCTGTGGTGCTCAGCGACGACACGCTCGTTGTCACGCTGCATGAAGCCCTCTCGCCGGCCGAGAAGGTGCTGGCCAAGGGATCGGAGGGGGCATTGCAGGTGGAGGATCTCCATCGGCAATTGTTCAATCTCTCGTCGGAGAAGCTGCGGCAGGAAATTCAGCGCATCACCGGCCGAAAAGTGAGAGAGGCGGCAGTGGAGATCGAACCGCTGACGGGAGATGTGGTGCACGCCTTTACCACCGGCACCGTCGTGCAGATCTTTCTGCTTTCTCCGCTGGAAGAGAAGGGGAAAAGCAACTCATCTGGTAGCGGCTCAAGCGTAGGCCCATGAGCCGGGTGGTGGCGACTGCCGAAATAACCAAAAAGGGCCATGCAGAAAAACCTTTTTATTTTTTCATTGCACTGCTGATCTCGTTCCGCTACCGTTCACGAGTCTCTGCGGATGAATCATTCACCTGCCTCTCTAGGCAGATTCCGCTTCGATGCCAGCCGGTAGATCGGGAACCTTTCACGGGGTTCCAGGCTGTTTCCGGCATTTCTCAAGGCATCGGCGGTCCCGTTTTGCGGGAAAAAACGTCGGCATCTCAGCTGTATTCGTGCGGCTGGGACATCGTTCGGCGTGGGTGTGAATGTGTGAAAGGATCTCCGCAAATATCTATTTTTCAGGTTGGAGGCGGGGGAAAAAAACGATTCCCCGTCCTGCTCTCCACGGCCGTGATGCTCGCAGTCACGTTGCTATTCGGGATGCCCGCTCATGCTGGCTATCTCAATATCGGCACCGTTGAGACTTTTCAGACCAGCAGTTCCGGGACCAATCCCACCGGCACTTGGACGCTCGAAGACAAAGACTTTACCTACATCGAGTCGAGCGGCTGGTCACCCAATACGTTCCCCATCGAGGATATCCAGCTCACCACAAATCTCGATCCTTCGATCTTCACAAATCAGTTTCTGATCGACAATCTCTCCGCATACAGTTCGCCGATCACGCTCATGCTGGGCTATCAGATACATATCAACGGGATATTTCCCGGGAATTGGGATTTCAGAGATGTGCAACTGGGCGTTATCGGTTCTGGAAATACGTTTGAGGTCTGGAAGGATGTGTATGCATCGCGGGCGGATTTTGACGCAGGCACGACAGCGGGATCTGGCACTCTGGCAGCTATCTATGACATCAACGGTGTTGTCACGCCCCCGAGCGGACCAGTCCTGTTTCCGCAAGGCCTTACCGCTCTCTGGGTGCGCGACACGATTCAGCTTTCCAACGGCGGGGGAATCT
>CAISJI010000044.1 GCA_903885565.1 uncultured Planctomycetaceae bacterium | reverse complement strand
CGGCTCGTTTCATACCTGCCGTCATGATCCTGATCCTCCAGTACGCGAACCCGGCCACCAGGTTGGCCCTGGCCATCCATCCCGCTGGGATAATCGGCCATCTCGACAACCCACAGCCGGCCCTGGGCATCCCAGTCAAACGCCACCGGGTCGAGCACATCGGGCTCGGCCGCCACCAGTTCCACCCGAAATCCGTGGGGCACATGGATGCCCGTGCGGGTGGCCTCCGGATCTCGTGGCGCAACGGGGGCCACTGGTGGTGGCGGCGGCGCGGCCCGTGATTGCCCCGGCTCCTGTCCTGAAGCAGCGAAGAGTGCCGCCGCGTCGGCTGGGCTCAGCGCCCGATCGAAGATTGCGACCTGGGCCATGTGACCCTCAAGCGGCGCGAAATTGTCGTTGCGGCTGCCGAGGAAAAACTCCCGGGCGTCGGTCGCCGTCGGGCCGATCTCACCGTCGATCTCCGGTTCGGACACGCCGTTGAGCCACACCGTGGCCCGCCGGCCATTGCGTGCCAGCACGACATGATTCCAGCTCCGCGCCGGCAGCACCGTCGTACCGATCAGGAGGTCGTTTCGCTCGTTGCCGTTAAACAGGATCAGTCGCCCCGGAATTCCCGGGTCTGCCGTGCCGCCGATGCCGAGGTGGTCCCCCGCTGCCTGCGCCGCGCCGCCCGGCCCGCGCGAGAAGAGATAGGCCGTAACCAGGCGGGAAGTGTTGGGGATGTCGCTGCGAAACCAGAAGGCAACGCTCCACTGGGCATCGAGAGCATCGTCCCGGCCGGCGAGCCTGCCGCCGTGGAACGTGGCAAATGCCTGAGGATCGAACCGGATATTTCCCTGCGCGGCGAGGCCCTCTGGTTTTTCGGCAAGCGGTACGGCCGTCAGCGGATGGAGGGCTGCTATTTTGGTCGCGTAGTCGGCGGGAAATGGGGGCGGATTTGCAAGCCGGCTCCTCTCCGCTTCGTCACGCGCCCGTGCCGCTGCCTGAGCAGCGCGCTGTTCGCCGATGCCAGAGGCCTGCCAGAGTCTCTCGATCTCACCGGCAGAGAGCGCCCGATCGAAGAGGGCCACTTCATCAAGCTTTCCCTGGAGGCTCTCGCCGAGCAGAAGGGGTGTTGTGTTGTTCGCGGCCCTGCCAGCCAGCACGGGTTTGACACTGCCATCGGCATGCACCTCCACTGTGTCCCCCCGGCGCACCAGGGCCACCTGATGCCAGTCGTCGGCGCGCAGGTGGATGCCGCTCGTGCGGTCACCCAGCACAAGTTCGAGTGCGTGCTTTGCGTCCTGCCGAGCACGAAGAGGCTCGGCGGAGAGGCCGGCACAGATCGTTCCCTCACGGTCGCTGGCGCCGCTCGGCTCGCCCAGCCAGATCCAGGCCACCAGCGTGGCATCGCCAGCGGGAGGCTCTCCCGGCAGATCGACCCTGCCACCAGCCAGATGCACGGCCCGATTGATCTGCGGCGATCTTGAGAAAGAAGAGGACACGAGCGCCTCACCCGCGCCCACGCCGCTGCCTGCCCCCGCGCCGGGCAGATACCAGGCAAAGCCGGGCGCAAGTCGGGCCGGGAGGCTCTCCGGCACAGAGTTGCGGGCCGTCGTCCCATCCTCATCGTTGAGCCGCCAGAAGCCGACCGGCTCAAGCGCCAGAACCGCTTCGGCGGCGGGGCCATGAATGTCAAGCGGGGGACGCTGCGGTTGGCCGGTCACCTCTTCCAGCCCGGCCGCGAGAGCGGCGACGATCTTTGGCTCCGCATCGACCTCCAGGCCGGCGGTGCGGGCCGGCCAGGTTGTGTAGCCGCCCAGAAAATGCTGCTCCGGCGGCGGAATGTAGCCCTCCGCTCCGTTGGCAAGTTCCACATTGAAGTGAATCGCAGCGGGGGAACGGTTGCGCAATTTGAGCCCCGTGAGGGCGTAGACCTCGTTTGGGAGCGTGGCAATCGTGACATCACCGATGCGGATCGCCTGCAGCTTGAGCGTGGTGCGCTGGCGCTCGTGGAGGATCAGCGCCTCACGGGCGTACACTTCGGGGATGTTTTTGGGCAGATCTTCGCTGATTCCGGCGGCGATGGGACGGGCCCAGGCGAGTCTCGCGCCATCGGGCACCCGATAGGCCAGCGGCAGCACCTTTTCCACCATCGCCAAGGAAATGTCATCGCGGTAGACCATCTTCTCGAGAGTCTTCACGGCATTGCGGGCGACGGCGGCGGCATATTCATGGATCGGCGGAGACCGCCCTTCGGCGCCGTAGTCCATCCACATCAAATCGCCGCTGGTACCCTGCGACAAGGCACAGACGAACGGTCCGTTGCCGTCGCCCGATTCGCCGAGGGCCGAGGCGACGAACTGGCAGAAGAGGCCGAAATAATCGGAGGAGATCGCCGGCGAGCCGAAATAATGCTGCGAATAGTTGGCAAACAGCGCCAGCGGCTTGCCCTGCGCGGTGCGGATCGAGAGCACCGAAAGCTGCGGATCAGTCGGCCCGGAAGGCCCGATCACGTCCTTGGAAAGGTGGCCGGGGTGCATGTTGGCCAGCACCGTGGGATTTCCGAATGGATCGGCGCCGCGTGTATCGGGCCGCCGCACCCAGCGCCGGTTGTGCGTGAGATGCCAATCGTCGTAGCGGCCCCAGCCGATCTGGGCAGGCTCCAACCGCTCACTGGCCGCAACAATTGCGTCGGCGATCAAGCCCGGAAGCCGAGCCGCATAGGGGGCGTCGATGTTGGTGCCGAGGCCGCCCATCGCCGCGGGGGCGGAATGGGTGTGGGTCGCCGAAACCATCATCCGCTCGGTCGGGATACCGCAGCGGGCGGCGGCCTGCGTTTTGGCCTCGTCGAGCAGTCGCTGCGGCATCATGCAGGAATCGACAACAACCAGCGCGATCCGGACCGCCGCGCGGCCTTCACCACCGCCATCGTCGAAGACGATCGCCCGCACCAGCAGCGGGTCGTGCACGCGGTCGGTCCGACTTTCGAGAAACCCGCCAAGAATGATCGAGGGGGGATTCGGAGAGGCGTTTCTGGGGGTGATGTCGAGCGCTGCGGCGCCGGCCCGGAAGCTGCCGCGCCGAGAGTTCTCCGGTGGAGGACCGGCCGGCTCCGCCTGCGCGTTGGCTGCGACTGCCAGCGCGATGCCGGCCACGAGAGCGAGGGTGTCAGTGAGCAGGCGAGTCATCGTGGGTCTCCTCAGAGTGGCCGCGCACGAGGCGACCTGTGATGGCCAGAGGCTGGCCGTAAGGACCTACCTCAGCGCTGCTCCACTGGATGCAGTTCGATCAGCCGAAAGAAAATCTCCGCCCCTTCCGACTGAAACATGATTCGCCCCTCGGTCAACGAGCCGTCGGTCGCTTCCAGAATCTTCTGGCCGTTGAGGAAATAGGTGATGTCACCCCCCTTGGCGATGATCTCCGCGCGATTCCACTCGCCCAGCGGCTTGTCGGGATCGTTCCTACCGCGGTAGCCCCGTTGGTTCCTCCAGCCCAGATCATAGGTCGACTGGAAAAGGAAATGAAAGCCGACAAATTCCCTCGGCTCGCCGTCGGGGTCCCAGATGTCGTCATGCTTTGTTCGCATCCGGATGGTGGGATGCACGGGGCTTCCGTTCTTCATGTGGCCGTTGACGAGGATCACCGCCCCCGTCCGCCCCTCCTGAATCTCATACTCCACAGAACTCAGCCACGTGCCCCTAAAATCGGGGCTTCTGTTGCCGTCAGCTCCCTGGCAATGGAAGAGCACGCCGCTGTTTCTGGCCTTTTCGTTCCAGGTCTTCTCGCTCCACCGATATTCCAGCACGAGACGATAGTCGCGGTAATTCTTCCGTGTCAGGAACCCTCCCCAATCCTGGCCAGTGACGCGGATGGCCGGGTTGCCGTCAATCTCCTCGGCCACGCTGAACACGTCGTTGGGATCGTCATATCCCTGGGGCCCAAGCCACGTGTAAAAGTGGCGTAGATCGTCGACCGCCTTGCCGTCGTAGAGCGTGATTTTTTCGGTCGGGGCGATCGCCTCTGCGTCGATATCGACACCGGGGGGCTGCGCAGATGCCAGGCCGATGAGTCCGCCCCAGACAAGCACCGCCGCCCAAACCAGGCCTTCAGCCGAGGGGGCCGACGTCACGGCCACCATGGGCGAACGCGGAAAACCGAGCGTGCGGCGGGGGGAACGGGGCATTTTTCACCAGTGGCCGCTCGGAGCTTGGTCGTCAGGGCGGGGTTCGATGGGGGAAGCTCAGTTATCCTCGAACTTGACTTCCAAAATCTCGAATTTCATCGTGCCGGCGGGCACCTCGATCGCCACCTTTTCCCCCACCTTCCGCCCGAGCAGGCCTTGAGCCAGCGGACTGGCGACATTGATCTTCCCGGCGTCGTAATCCTCTTCGCCCGCCCCCACGAGGACAAACACCTCGTTGTCGCCGAATTTGAGATCGCGCACCACAACGGTGGCCCCGAACACCACCTCGTCGGTGGCCTCCTTGGCACGCTCCACGATCACCGCGCGGGCGAGTTTGTCGCGGAGCAGATTGATCTTGGCCTGCAGCAATCCCTGGCTCTCCCGGGCTCCATGGTATTCGGCATTTTCGCTGAGATCTCCCTCGCTGCGGGCGGCGGCCACCCGCTGCGTCAGCCGCGGCATCTCCACCAGATCGAGTTGGTCGACCTCTGACTTGAGCTTGTCGTAACCGTTGCGGGTCATCGGAATGCGGTCGGACACGGCGAATCTCCCGGAAAAGAAACGAAGGGGCAGAGAAAAGAAACGGGGAAGAGCGGGCTCCGACGAGCCAAGCTGGCAGCAGCAGGAACCTATCTCGCTAAGTAGAGCAGACGGCCGCAACTCCGGCACGGCATGACAAGCCCCATGGTCAGTTCAGCCACCATATTGTCGGTGACCTGCTGGCAGCACCCGCCGCAGCTGTGCCCATCGAGGGCGGCCATGGCATCCGCCCCCTTTGATTTGGTGATCCGCCGGTAGCCTTCGCGGGATTCTTCAGGAATTTCCTGTTCGGCCTGCTCCAGATTTTTCCCCACCCGCAGCACCTCAGTCTCAAGGGCGGCAGACTCAGCCCCAACCTGCTGCCTGGTCTGCTGCAACTGCTGTTTCAGCGCGGCGATCTCACCGTCGAGTGGCGGCAGCGACTGCTTGATCGTGTCGACCCGCTCGAGTGCCTCGAGGATCTCGTCCTCCAGCACCTTCATCGCCATTGTGTCGGCGGCGATCTGGCCATCCAGCAGTTGGTATTCACGATTGGTTTTGCACGAATTGCGCTTGCTGTCGAGGTCTTTCAGCTTTGCCTCGGCAGTGCGCAACTGCAACTGCTTGCTGTCGACGGTCAGCTTCGCCTTCTTGGCCTCGTTCTGGACGGCGAGATGGCGGGCCTCCGCAGACTCCAGCTGCTTGCTGCGAACGGCAATCAGACGAGGACCCTTCGCGAGTTGCTCGCGCAGATCTTCGAGTTGCCGGTGCATGCGGTGGAGCGTTCCGAGCGTTTCGGCAGTGACGGCAATGGCCATGGACGGCTCTTCTAGGTGCAATGAAAGACGTGCAATGGAAGACGGGCGCAGTGTGCGATGACCCCGGAAATAAAGCTTACCAGATCGGTTGGCTTTTTTTCACGCGGCCGACCTCGGCACGCGGTGGCCGGGGAAAAACAGCGGGCCGGCAGCCTCTTCGGCAGCCGGCCCGCGTGAACAGTTGTGTGTCAGCACCCGAGGTTCGGTGGCGACATTTTTCAAAAACCTAGCCTGGCACGCCACCGAGGAAGCTCTCCAGCTGCTTCGACCGCACCGGGTGTTGCAGTTTCTTCACCGCCTTGGCCTCGATCTGCCTGACCCGCTCGCGCGTCACGCGAAAAATGCGCCCCACCTCCTCCAGCGTGTAGGTGTAGCCATCGGTGAGGCCATACCTCAGCCGGATGATCTCCCGCTCGCGGTAGGTGAGGGTCTTGAGGAGCGAGTCGATCCGGTCCTTGAGCAGGCCATGGGTCGCCGACTGCGTCGGCGTTTCGGAGCCGACATCCTCGACGAATTCGCTAAAGCTCGCATCCTCGCTCTCCCCCACAGGACGGTCCAGGCTCATCGGCTGCCGGCCCATGTCGAGCACGCGGCGGGCCTCCTCGATGGCGATGCCGGAGGTCTGCGAAAGCTCCTCAACCGTCGGTTCCCGGCCGAGTTCGTGCAGCAGTTTCTTGGCAGTTGTCCGCAATTTCGACAGCACGTCGATCATGTGGACCGGGATCCGGATCGTGCGTGCCTGATCGGCAATAGCCCGGGTGATCGCCTGGCGAATCCACCAGGTGGCGTAGGTCGAAAACTTGAATCCCCGCCGGTACTCGTACTTGTCAACCGCACGCATCAGGCCGGTGTTGCCCTCCTGGATGAGATCGAGGAACGACAGGCCACGGTTGCGGTATTTCTTGGCGATCGACACCACCAGTCGGAGGTTGGAAGCGGAGAGATTTCGCTTGGCACACTCGTATTCCGCCTGGAGCCTCTCCAGCAAGTCGACGCGCGTTCGCAACGAGCGCGGGCTCTCGAGCGTGGAGAGCATGAGATCCCGCAGCTCCTTACGCATGTCGGCACGGTCATCGCGGGAGCCGACGCCATGGTCCGCAAGGCGCAGGTCCTGCTGCAACCTCGCCATGCGGCCTGCCATCCCGCGCAGCAACTTCATCAGCGGCTGCACCCGACGGGTGCGGAGGCTCAACTCCTCGACCAGCGTGAGTGATTTGGCGCGGTTGCGGCGGAATCGCACCCGAGCGTCACGTGCCTCCTCGGCCGCGGTGCTCTTGCTGATGAGGAGGCGGAAGTCGGCCTTGCTGCGTTCGATCAGATCGGCCAGCGTCGCCAGATTGTGGGGCATGCGGGCCTGGATCTGTTCCTTGGTGAGCCGTTCCGTCAGCGACACCTTGATCGTGCGATCGAAGGGGAGTTTCCCTTCATGCACGCGGTTGAGCGTATCAACAGTGGTTTGCAGCGAATACGAGCAGCCCAGAATGGCGCGGCGAAACCGCTTGCGAGTCACCTCGATCCGCTTTGCCAAAGCGATCTCCTCCGGCCGGGAAAGCAGCGGGATTTCCGCCATCTGTGCCAGATACATCCGGATCGGATCGTTCCCGGCGTTGGATGGGGCGGAAGTGATGGCCTCATCGCGTTTCGGTGTGGAGCTGCGCCCCGCACCCTGCTTCTGCGACTTGTTTTTTGCGATGCCGCTCGGGACAGCATCGGGGGCGGGAGGGGCGTCGAGGAGATTGATGCCCTTTTCCTCAAGGGCCACCAGCAATGCGTCGATCTTCTCCGGGTCGACCGCTTCATCGGGCAGGTAGGTGTTGACCTGGTCGAACGTGAGATAGCCCTGCTGGCGGCCGGTGACGATCAGCTGCTGCAGATCGGCGTCCATGTGACCAGTGGCCCGCGCGCAGGGATCGTTTGCTGCGGCCATGTCCGGGCAGGCGTCGGCGGACGCAGCCTGAGGCAGCTGGGCGGGGAGCGGAAGTGGTTCGTGCTTCATCTGCTTGTTCATCTCTGGTCTCCTTCACCATCGTACCGTCTCTCGACCACCGCCCCCCGGGTGGCCACAGCCCTGCGGCTGGTGGCTCCCGATTGCCGTGACGAGACGGGCACCCTCACCCATCCTTGGGTTCGGTCATGCCCTGAACAGCCCGCCGTTGGACGACGAGCTGCTCAAGAATTGCAGCCTCCGACAAGGGATCGAGTCGGGAGGTTTTCAAGTGTGCGATATGGGCGACCGATTCCCGCTCGGCAGTCCGGCGCCGCAGGGCGTCTTCCAGGTGCTGCACGCGTTCGGCCACCGCGGTCGGAGTGCGGTTGGTGATGCGGGTATCGACCGCGACCAGCAGGCTCTGCAGAGCTGGGTCGGAGAGTTCCAGCAGCAGTTCCTGCAGGTTCACCGCGCGTCCGGCCGCATGCAGACGCCGGGCCGCTTCGAGCACGATCCGGCTGGCGGAGCTTTGGAGCTGCCCCGGATCGATCTCCCGCACGATGAGCAGGGCCCCTTCCGGCACCCCCACGAGGATTTCCAGAACCTCGCGGTCCCAGGCCTGAAGGCGAATGCCTCCATCGAGAGGAACGGGATCCATCTCTCCGTCGTGGGTGTCGGATGAGCGGCCGGCGGCATTGTCGAACCTGCCCCGCAGTTCCAGCATGCGGGCTCGCAGAGCCTCACGCGACATCCCGAAGCGGCGCGAGAGCCGGCTGGTGATCTGATCTTCCCGGAGAAGACGCTGCGTCTGGCTCAGTGGGGAACGGGGAGAGATCCGGGCCAGGGCACCCAAAATGCTATCGACTGCCGCCAGAGCGGCGTCGTCCCCCGGCCGACCGGCCAGCTTGGCGAGTGCCTCATCCATCCGATACTCGAGCGGATCGCCCGCCCCGGCCAGCAGTTCCTCAAAGGCGGCTGCCCCCCGTTCCACGACAAACTCGCAGGGATCGACCCCCGCTGGCAGTCTGACGATCCGCACATCGATCGGCTCAGCCAACAGCACATCGAGAATCTCGTCGGCACGCCGCCTGCCGGCGTCGTCGCCGTCGAGCACCACGATGATGGTGTCGGCATAGCGCCGCAGGAGTTTGGCGTGCCGTTCACCCAAGGCAGTGCCGAGCACCGCCACCACCTCGTTGCAGCCCGCCTGACGTGCGGCGAGGCAATCGGTGTAACCCTCCACCACGATAGCGCGGCCGGAGCGGCCCATCGCCTCGCGTGCGGAATCGAGTCCGTACAGCATCGAGCTTTTGGAAAACAGCGGGGTTTCCGGGGAATTGATGTATTTGGCCATGTCCGTCGACCCAGGCAACACGCGGCCACCGAAGGCGACGCAGCGGGCCTGAGGGTCGCGAATCGGAAACATCACCCGGTCGCGAAACCGGTCGTAATGCCCAGATCGCTCCTGCCGCTCCACAGCCAGGCCGGTCCGCACCAGATGGTCGACGGGAATGCCTGCCGACGCGGCCTGACGCAGGAGCCAGTCCCAGCCAGCCGGGGCATAGCCGAGTTGGAAGCGCTCGATGGTCGCCTCGGTGAGCCCTCGGGAGTGGAGATAGTCTCGGGCTGCTTGGGCCTCAGGGGCCCGGCGCAGGCAGTCGGCGTAGCGGTCTGCCGCCCAGGCCGAAGCTTTCAGTAATCCCGCCTTGTCGTCCGCCGGGAGCCCCAGTCGGCTGCGGGAAAGCTCAATGCCGGCGCGTTCAGCCAGTTGCTGCAGAGCCTCCCGGAACTCCAGTTTCTCCATCTTCATCAGAAAGCTGAAGGCATCGCCGCCGAGGTTGCAGACCCAGCAGCGGAAGGTCTGACGCTCAGGATTCACCTGGAAACTTGGGCGGGAGTCTTCGTGCCAAGGGCAGAGGCCCACCAGAGCCTTGCCAGCGCGACGCAGGGAAATATAGGAGCCGATCAGATCAACGATGTCGGTGGCGTCGCGAACCCGCTCCTTGACGTCGTCGCGGGCAAACCCCGGCGCGCCTGCGGAATCGGCCAGGCCCGTCGGCAGCAGGCGTGGTTCGCCCTTCATTCCGCCGCCGGTTCCTGTCATAGACACTCCGGTTTTCATCAGGCGTTTGCGATCTGGTGGTGGTGGCAGCGAAAACAGCAGAAAACCGCAGCAAGGATTCGTCTGGCTGGCCGAGGAGGCGGTCCCCGCAACGCTCGCAGCGACTCGCAAAACCTACCGCCGGAATTTAGGACCCCAATCAAAATGGGTCAATCGCACAAACTTCCTGCGCAGCCAGCCCAGTCTGCGTCGCCTGTCGAATGAGGCATTGGTGGCTTCGGAAGGCGATCATTCGCGTCCGTTCCGCTCTCTGAAAGACGCTTTTTGCTGGAGTGATCAACCCCTCCGGGGCAGCGGGCCGCCTGTTGTCACCGACAGGTGTGCAGGCAGTTGGTGGAGTGCCCCACCGCTGGATGCGCCGTCGGACACCCCGGAAAGCCTTGGCGTATTCGGGGTATTTTGATTGAAAAGAAGCCGTGGATGACTTTTCCGCCGACAGTTAGGCGGGCACGGAAGAAGCCGGGGCGCCGCCGGGAAGATCGGTTAACAGCCGTTGCACGCTCGCAAGCAGGCGATCCATGGCGAAGGGCTTGCGAATGTAGTCGTCGACGCCGAGCATTTCCGCGTAGGCTTTGTGGCGGCTCCCCTCGTTGGCAGTGATCATGATCACGCGGATGGGAACCGTGCGGGTGCGCCGCAGCCGTTCCAGCACCAGAAATCCGCTCCGTTTGGGCATCATCATGTCGAGCACCACCAGATCGGGATTTTCTTTCTCGGCCATCAAGAGGCCCTGATTGCCGTCGCGGGCGACAAGAATCTCAAAGCCCTTCGATTCCAGCACGGTGCGCATCGACTCCACGATCTCCTCATCATCGTCCACCAGCAGCACCCGCGGTCGCTCCCGGGAGGCAGGGGCGGCTGCCGGCTTGGCCGCAGCGCGTTTGGCCGGGGAGGCTGCGGTGGTCTTGGCGGGAGAGGCCGCAGGAGAAACGGCCTCTGGCTGCGCGGCATCGGCCAGTTTGGCCGGTTTCTTGGCCGCGACGCGTTTTGCTTTTTTGGGGGCAGGCATGGCAGGCCTCAGGGCTGGCAGGAAACAGGAGGAGAAACGCGGGAAGAGGGAGGCGATGGCGGCGGAAGCAGTGCCTCGATGCCGGAGGCGCAGCGATCGCCGCCGCCCCGGAAAACTATAGCAGGAGGCGGAAGAGTCGTGCGAGAGTCACCGCGTTGTGGGGGGTGAAACCCGGGGGCCAAGAAAACGCTTGGCTGGGAAAACCTGTGCTCAGATGAGGCGCATGGCTGCCAAGCAGCGGAGGCAGGAGCCCATTCCGCCTCAGGGCGAGGCTGGCTTACGGTCGCTGCGGAGGAAGATCGCCGCGCCCAGAAGGCCCACGGCCGCTCCAAAGCAGATATCACTGGGGAAATGGGCCGAAGTCGCCACTCGTTGAAGGCTGGCGCTGAGGGCAAACAGCCAGAAGAGCAGTCTGCCACGCGGGTAGTGCCAGCTCAGAGCAGCCGCCAAGGCGGCCGCGACCGCCGCATGGCCGGAGGGAAAGCTGTTGATATCAGCGCGGCTGCCGGTCACCGCGGCCACGGCCGCTTCAGCAAAGGTGTCGAGAACGCTGGAATGCAGGGCGAGATCGGCGGCCCGGGGGCGAACCCGGTCGACTATGAGTTTGACCCCATCGGCCAGCAGGCCTCCGGTTGTTACCGCGGCGATCATGCGGGCAAATTCCTGCTGGGCCCCGCGTGGCTGGAACTGTGGCCAAGCCAATGTTGGCATGGCCAGGCTGGGATCGAGCACCAATGCGGTGATGAGCAGGATGGTGGCGCCGGTGCCGTGGGCGAAGATCTCCGACAAGTTCATGATCCGCATCAGTTCGCGCGGCAGATGCCCCCCTTTGCACCACGCTGCCACCGGCAGGTCGATCGTAAGCGCCAGCAGCCCCAGGCAGGCCAGCGCTCCGGCCGCCAGCAGCAGGTGGAAAGCGAAGGCAGTGCGCGGATTCTCCAGGGCGTCCGCCCTGGAGCGGACGATATCAGTGCGGCCCAAAGGCTGTGGAGAGGAGGGGGTCAGCATACGTCAATCGTGCCATATCCTCGTCTGGTAGGTCGATACCGATTGCAGGGGCGGGGTGTGGAGACACGCCAGCAATGTAAAGGCTAACCGTTGACCAGCATGGCCGAGCCAACGGCGGTTTCGCGGGGGGGGCGAGGCGTGCGATCAGAGCAGCGGCAGCACGCGGCCGTCGGTCGCGGCCATCGGCCGGTTGAGATGGTCGCGGAGTTCGGCGCGGGGCGAGAGCCCGAGTGCCTGGAAGATCGTGGCGTGGATATCGGCCGGGCCGCAGGGGTCGGAGAGGGGGCGGGAGCCGGTGGCATCGCTGCTGCCAAAGACCTGTCCCCCCCGGATGCCGCCGCCGGCGAGCATGACCGAATAGCAGCCGGGATAATGCTCGCGACCGGCGATACCGTTGACCTGTGGCGAGCGACCAAAATCGGTCAGCACGGCCACGAGCGTATCCCCGAGAGTGCCGCGGTTCTCCAGGTCCTGGAGCAAAGCCGATAGCCCCCGGTCGAGCACCGGCAGCAGTCTGGTCTTCAGGCGGGTGAAGTTGTCGCCATGGGTATCCCACATGTCGCCGACACCGCCGTTGAGATTCCCCGCAGCGCAGCAGACCTGCACGACCGGAACGCCAGCCTCGGTGAGTCGGCGGGCCAGAAGCATGCTCTGGCCGCCCAGATGATTCCCATACGACTCGAGAATGCCGGGGTCTTCCCGATCGAGGTCACAGGCCGTCTTCACTGCCGAGCCGAGGATCATCTCCTTGGCCAGCGCATGGAAATGGCTGAAGCCGGCAAAGTCGCTCGGCTGGCCGAGCGGGCGACCGTGGTGAGAAAGACGATTCAGATGGGAAAGAAGTTGATGGCGCTGCGCGATACGGGCGCTGTCGAGGTCGCCAGACCGCAACACGTCGGGGCCCATCGACGGTGACACGCCGGCAAATTCCTCCCCTCGAGACGGCCGCATAATGATGGGAGTGTGCTCCACGCCCAGCCAGCCACCATATTCTCCAGCCTGCAGCACGCCATCGACCATCGGATAGGGCAGCCTCACCGCGGGCGGAACGTCCGCTGGCGACGGCTTGAGTTTGGAAACCATCGCCGCCAAGGTTGGCCAATCGGTCGATTTCGGTGCGAGGCTGCCGCTGGTGGGTGGGGCATGACCGGTGAGATTCCAATACATGCCGCGGCCGTGGGCGGCGTCGGTATGAGACATTGAGCGGACGATCGCCAGCTTTTCGGAGTGGCGAGCCAGCAGCGGCAGGTGTTCGCAGATTGCGATTCCGGGAGTGGCTGTGGAGATGGGCTGGAATTCCCCCCGTACCTCACGCGGTGCTCCCGGCTTGGGATCGAGCGAATCGATGTGGCTCATGCCACCCCACAGGTAGACGATGATCAGCGACTGCGCGGGGCGTCGTGTGCCTTGGACCGGGGCATCCTTGGCCGCCGCTTGGAGCGCAAGCAGCGCGGGGAGTGAGAGTCCGCCCATGCCGACAGTGGTGGCCAGCATTCGCCGTCGCGATGCGATCCGGACGTCGGCGGCAGACGGAGGTCGCATGGCGGGGCGCATGGTAGTGCTCTGTTCCGACCAGGCTGCCACAGCGCTGGCGTGACCGGATGGGATCGTCTTGCCCGAACCGTCGAATCATGTTCAGGGGAGAATACCGTACCAGCCGGGATTGTGCGCCACCTAGCAGGCTGTGGATAAAGTGCAGCATCGCTGGATGCGATGCCCGTCGACCGTGGAAAACCTCGGCTTTTCCACCGGGCGACCGAGTGGAAAAAGTGCATGGAGGACTTTTTCCACGGGCAGCCAGGGCTGATCGCTGTCCATCAGAAATGCAGGCCGAAGCCTGCGGTCGATACCGAAAACGGAGCGGCGGAATCATCCGCCGGTCAACGGCGGTGCTGCAGCCGGCGGCCCCTTGTGGCTCAGGTCCTGGCGGCTCAGGTCCAGGCGGCTCGGTCGAGAATCCGGTAGTTGATCGCCTCGCTGATGTGGGCGCAGCTGATCCGCTCAGCAGCGTCGAGGTCGGCTATCGTGCGGGCCACCCGCAGCACCTTGTCGTGGGCCCGCGCCGAGAGCCCCAGATCGGTCACCGCTGCCCGCAGCAGCTCCGAGCCGGGTTCATCGAGCTGACAGAATTCGCGCACATGGCGACTGTTCATGCGTGCGTTCGACCGGGTCGCCAGCCCGGCAAAACGGTCGGCTTGCCGCTGGCGGGCGGCCAGCACCTGCTCGCGCAACTGGCTGCTCGACGTTCCCGCCCGCGTGGCGGAGAGTTCGCGGAAGGGCACGGCAGGCACCTCGAGGTGGATGTCGATGCGATCGAGCAGGGGCCCGGAAATCTTCCCCATGTAGCGTTCGATCTGAGGCACTGTGCACTGGCACTCCCGGCGGGGATCGCCGCGGTAGCCGCAGGGGCAGGGGTTGAAGGCGGCCACGAGCATGAAATCGGCGGGAAATTTCGTCGTCGATTTCGCCCGGCTGATTGTCACGGTGCCATCCTCAAGCGGCTGCCGCAGCACCTCAAGTGTCCGCCGGTTGAATTCGGGCAGTTCGTCGAGAAAGAGCACGCCGTTATGAGCGAGGCTGATCTCCCCCGGCATCGGAATCGACCGTCCTCCCACCAGGCCTGCCTCGGAGATCGTGTGGTGCGGGGCGCGAAAGGGCCGCGTGACCAACAGCGGCTGGCCTGCCGACAGCAGGCCGATAGCGCTGTAAATCCTTGATGTTTCGATCGATTCCACAGCGGAGAGTTGGGGCAGGATGGTGGGGATCCGCTTGGCGAGCATCGTCTTGCCCCCTCCTGGGGGGCCGAGCATCGCGACGTTGTGCCCACCGGCGGCGGCCACGCAGATGGCTCGCTTGGCCGCCTCCTGACCGCGCACATCGGAGAAATCGATGTCGTAGGTGGCAAACCGATCAAACCATTCGCTCACCCGCGGCGGCGACCGGGGGATCTCTATTTCCCCGGCGAAAAACCGCACCGCCTCGGTCAGCGAAGCGACCGGAATCACCTCGATCCCCTCCACCACGGCGGCCTCGGCCGCGCTGGCAGCCGGAACCACCATCCCCCGCAGGTTTTTCTGGCGGGCGGCCGTGATCGCCATGGAAAGGGCGCCGCGGGCAGGCCGCGTGGTGCCCTCCAGCGAGAGTTCACCCACCACCGCGTAGTCTTGAAATCGCGCGGAGGAAAACTGGCCGCTGCTGGCCAGAATTCCCAACGTGATCGGGAGGTCGAATGTCGCTGCCTGCTTGGGAAGTTCGGCTGGCGCCAGATTCACCACGATCCTGTCGAGCGGACGGTTGAATCCGCAGTTGACCATCGCCCGGGCCACACGGTGCGTGCTTTCCCGGATCGCCGCGTCGGGCAGGCCGACGAGCACCGTGGCTGGCAGTGCCCCGGTCGATACGTCCACCTCAACATCGACTGGCAGGGCCTCGATTCCCAACAGCGAGTACGTTTGCAAGCGGGCGAGCATGGGGGAGCCTCTGTGGGGTGTGAACCTGGGACCGGTGACGGGAACCAGCGTGGACGAGCAGACGTTGACGGGACATTGCCCTAATGCTGTGCGAAGTTCGCCCCGCCCCGCCCTGCTGCCAAAGAGTGTACAGGCGTACACGTATGCTGTCAAGGGGCTCAGGTTCCCGTACCGCGGTCGTTTCCGGTAGCTTGAGGGGCGGGTCGGCGTGGCGGCGGTCCACGGTCTTCCCGGCAATCTTCAGATAGGTTTTTTGTGACGAGGCGACAGATGCGAAAGCGTGCGGGAGTCGACGGAGGCTGGAAGCGGGCCCTGATCTGTGGGCTCAGCGGGTTTCTTGTGGCGGTCGGCGGAGCGCTGCGGGCCGACGAGGGGATGTGGCTATTCAGCCATCCGCCGCTGGAGCAGTTGCAAGCCACGCACGGCGTCTCACTCACCCCAGAGTGGCTGCTCCATCTTCAGCAGGCCTCCGTGCGGTTCAATTCTGGTGGCTCCGGGTCGTTTGTCTCGGCCGATGGTTTGGTGCTCACCAACCACCACGTTGGGGCCGACAGCCTGCATAAGCTTGGCTCTGCCGAGCACGACTACTTCCGCGATGGATTCACCGCCGCCACCCGCGCCGACGAACTGCGCTGCAACGATCTGGAGCTCAACGTTCTGATCTCGATCGAGGATGTTACGGCACGCGTGCAGGCGGCGGTGAAGCCCGGCATGGTGCCCGACGATGCGTTCCAGGCCCGGCGGCAGGTGATGGCGGAGATTGAGCAGCAGTCGCTCGCCGCGACCGGATTGCGCAGCGACGTTGTCACGCTCTATCAAGGCGGCCTGTACCACCTCTATCGCTCCAAGAAATACACCGACGTGCGGCTCGTCTTTGCGCCGGAGCAGCAGATCGCCTTCTTTGGCGGCGATGCCGACAATTTTGAGTTTCCGCGCTACAACCTCGATATCTGTTTCTTCCGGGCCTATGAGAATGGCGAGCCGGCGCGGGTGCCCCACCATTTGGTCTGGAGCCGGCGGCCGGTGGCGGAGGGGGATCTTGTGTTTGTCTCGGGCCATCCCGGCCACACCGACCGGGCCAATACGCTCGCTGAGCTGGCGGCGATGCGCGACCGCCAGATTCCGTTCACGCTCGGCATGCTCAATCGGCTGGAGGTGATGCTCGGAGCTTATGCAGGAAGAGGCCCGGAGGAGACGCGGCAAGCTGCCGGCGATCGCTTCGGCGTGCAGAACAGCCGCAAGGCGAAGGAGGGGATACTGGCTGGCCTGCACGACCCGCGCATTATGGCGGGGCGGGAGGCCGCGGAGCGTGCGCAGCAGGAACTGGTAGCCAAAAATCAGCCGCCGGTGGCCATTGCTCCCGGGGAAACAACAGAAAACCTCGGCAGCAGAAACCTTGGTAGCCGGCGCACCTCTCCCTTTGAACGGATCGCTCAGGCGGAGCGCGAGAGAGCGGCGGTGGCACTCCGTTACAACATGCTGGAGGGGGCGGTCGGCTTTAACAGCCAGTATTTTCAAAATGCCCGCTGGCTGCTGCGGGCCGCCGAGGAGGATGCCAAGCCGAGCGGGGCTCGGCTCCGGGAATACCGCGACTCCAACCGGGCGTCGCTGGAGATGCAACTCTTCTCCGACGAGCCGGTTTACGACGCATTCGAAACAGCCAAACTTGCCGACTCGCTCACCGCTTTGGTTGGAGCGCTCGGGGCAGAGGATGCGCTGGTGAAACAGGTGCTCTCCGGGAAATCGCCCCGGGAGCGGGCGGCAGAACTGGTGCGCGGCACGAAACTGGGGCACAGGGCCCCTGAGGCTGGTCAATCGCCTGTTGAAGACGCCAGGGCGAAGCTCTCTGCCGCGGGGAAAGCGGAGGGTAGGAAGGGCGTTGAGGCGGCAGGGGATGCGATGGTGGCTCTGGCGGCGCTGGTGGATGCCGAGTCCCGCAGCCTCAGGAAGACCGTGGAGAGCAGCGGTGAGATCAAGCGGCAGGCGCATGCCGAGATCGTGCAGGCACAGTTTGCCCAGAGTGGGCCGAGCATGTATCCCGATGCCACATTCACACTGCGGCTCGCCTTCGGCACCGTGAAGGGCTACCAGCAGAGCGGCCAGCCGGTCGCTCCCTTCACCACGTATGCGGGGTTGTTTGACCGGGCCGCCGCCAAGCGGCAGACGCCCCCCTTCGATCTGCCTCCCCGCTGGCGAAAGAAGGAAGATGAGCTGCGCCGCGACGAGGCCTTTGTGCGGACCCCATTCAATTTTGTCTCGACCGCCGACATCATCGGCGGCAACTCCGGCAGCCCTGTGGTGAACCGGGCGGGGGAACTGGTCGGTCTGATTTTCGACGGCAACATCCAGTCGCTGGTGCTCGATGTGGCCTACGACGACGAGCAGGCTCGTGCCGTGTCAGTCGACGCCGCGGGGATCATGGCGGCGCTTGCCAAGGTCTACGCTGCCGATGCGCTCGTTGCGGAACTGTGGGGGCCGACGGTGCGTGCGGAGGAAACGGCAGGCTCTGGCCGGGCTCCTGCGGCCCAGCAGTGGCAGTCGCTCTACGACGGCGAGGCGCTCGGCGGTTGGAAATCGACCCCTTTCGGTGGAGAAGGGGATGTTGTGGCGCAGGATGGGGCGATTCAGATTGGCCGCGGCTCCGACATGAGCGGCATTACCTGGACGAAAGAATTTCCCCGGCAGAACTACGAGATCTCGCTCGAGGCGCAGCGCGTCGATGGCAACGATTTCTTCTGCGGCCTCACCTTTCCTGTGGGAGATGATCCCTGCAGCCTGATCGTGGGCGGGTGGGGCGGGGGCGTGGTGGGGCTCTCGAATATCGATGGTCAGGATGCCGCCAACAACGACACCACGCAGTACCGGGAATTCAAGTCGGGGCAGTGGTATGCCGTGCGGGTGGTGGTGACTCCAGAGCGAATTCGCTGTTATCTCGATGACCAGCAGGTGATCGACCAGCGTCTGTCGGGACGGACGATCTCCATCCGCCATGAAGTGATCCCCTGCAAGCCGCTGGGGATTGCCACCTATGCCACCACGGCTCGTGTGAAAAATCTCCGCTGGCGACCGGTGCCGGCGGGGAAGCCGGAGGCCAGCCCACCCGCTGCGGAGAAATCGCCATGACACCGGCCGGGAATGCTGGCGGTGAGCGGTCGCCGGTTTCCGGCAAGCTCGCCCGGCGGATTGCGGGGGAGGCGGCGCGGATGCTGGCCGCTGGCAGCGGCGGTGATGCGCAGCGGGCCCGTCTGCGGGCGGCCCGACGTGTGGCCCGCGATTTCGTTCCGGAGGATCAGCTTCCCAGCCATGCCGACATTCAGCATGAAGTGCACCGCGAGCCTGGCAGCGGCGGAGATTCTACGGCCGGGTTTGCCCACCTCAATGGCGACCGCTTTGCCCGCTTAGGCGATCTGGTGCGGGTACTGGCGCTGGTGCGGCAGGATCCGGTCAAGCATCCCGAGGGGGATGCGCTCGAGCATTCCCTGCAGGTTTTTGCGCTGGTGCGCGAGGAGACTCCCTACGACGAGGAACTGCTCACAGCGGCGCTGGTTCACGATGTCGGCAGGGCAATCGACCGCACCCACGCCGTTTCCGCCGGCCTTAAGGCACTGGATGGGCTGATCACACCGCGCACCGCTGGATTGATTGAATCGCTGGAGGCGGGGCGAGCCCATGCGGCGGGCACGCTCGGAGCACGGGCGCGGCAGCGGTTGGAGGCCCATCCCGACTTCCTCGACTGCCTGCTTCTGGCCGAGGCGGATCGGAAGGCCTGCCAGCGCGGGTATCCCAGCCCGACGCTTGAGGAAGCGTTGCAGATGCTGCGGCAATTGGAACTCGACAACACCGTCGCAGAGGCGAACAGCCCCCCGCGCTCCCATTCCGGCCGGGATGACTGACTTCGACTTGAGCAGTTGGTGCGGGGATGGCAGCAAAACGTGCCCGTCCCAAAGGCCGGGGGTGCAACCATAGCTCTCCACGCATGAATCAGCCTCGGCTACCCCGGCCAGCCTGCCCCCGCCGCCGCCGCTGCTCGATCAGGCTGAGGCAGCCGCCAACGAGGGCCACGACGCTGCTGCCGCCGGCGGGATCGAGTTCCGGAACGCCGGTCGTAAAGGTGTACATCGATTGGGCGAGAATTGAATGCCCCGCGGCGGTCGGATGGACGCCGTCAAAGCAGAGATACTTCGATAGATCGGCGCCGGGAATGGCCCCGCCGGCATCGCTGGTATTGGTGAGCCCGTACGCGCCGGGATTCGCGTTCACCGCCGTGATCAGTCCAAAAAAGTCGAACGTGCGAACATTCGTCTCGCCCGCGAGGCGTGCCGCGAGGGCGGAGTTCATGTATTGGGTGAGCGTGGTCGCGAGAGAAGCGGCGGATGAACCGCTCGCGATGAGGGCGGGGGAGAGCCCCAGGTTCGGCGCGTCCCACACGATGATATTCTCGGCACCGTTGGCCTGCAGCGTATCGACAATGCTGCCAATGTCAGCCGCGAATTGACCTGCGGTCGCAAGAATTGTTGCCGTTGGATCGGCTCCGAGCCCGATCGCAGTCATTGCTGTTCGGGCGTTGTTGCCTCCGCCAGCCACCACATACAGGGCGTCGGCGGGCGCGTCTGCCCCTGCCAGCGACGCGACGAAGGTCGCCGTCTGCGTGAGGAGGCTCGGTATCGGCCCAGAGTTGGCCAAGGGCCCCGTCGCCGCGTTCGCAGAGGCGTAGTTGGCCCCGAGGCCGCCTCCCAGCACGGGGCCGGCCACCGCAGAGGGCAGCCCGAGCAGCGTGGCAAACTGATACGCCCAGACGTTGCCGTTGGTGTACTGGTAGGACGTCGCGTAGGGAAACGTGGGGAGGAAGGAGTTCCCCGTGATGTCGCTCTGCTGGGTGACATTGACCGGGGGTGTGGCGGCCGCATCCGATCCAAACCGAACGGCGTTGTTTCCCGGATCGGAAAGGCTGTCGCCGAAGATATAGAGACCACTGATGGTCGCACCCGTTGCCGTGTCGAGCGCGGCGGCGAGAAAAAATGCCTGAACAAACACGACGGCGCAACGGAGTTTCATAGCTTGGGATCCCTTCATCGGGGTGAACGGAAGGCTTTCTTCGGTGGCAGACTTCAATAGCGGGCAAACAGTAGCTGAAACCCCAACGCTGCGGCAATCGCAGTCTGGGCAAGACACAGGTGCTGAAACCGGGGCCGGCAGGCCGCACGGTTGGGCGAAAAAAGGGGGTGGTAGGGAAGGGGGGCATCGCTTCGTCGTCGCTCGCCAGAGCGCTGGTCACTTGAGGTGGTGGGGGGCTGGGCCGCAGCGGATCGGAAGGCCTGCCAGCGCGTATATCCCAGTCGTTCGTTCGAGGAAGCCTTCCAGCTCCTGCGACCATTGGAAGCGAAAAAATCCTCAGGCTATCAGGACGTGATCGAGTGGTCCCTCGCTCGAGGCGAGGTGAATCTGCCGCGACCACCCTCCGCGTTTCCTCCGGTCTGCCAAGTGGCTGTCTTCAATTCAGATGGCCGGGGATCACTTTTTCCACGATCATCACAGACAACGCTCGCGCTGCCGTGACTCCTCGCGGCGAGGATCAGGGGGCTCGCCTGCCAGGGAAGAAACTCTCTGCGGGGATGACTCCGCTGCACTGACCCGCTGCATTCTTCACCACAGAAAGACTCCAACTGCCCTCGCATCTTCGGAGGAAACGACAACCTCGGGGAGGCAGCAGGATTGTGTCACGGAGCGGCATGGGGCTGAAGCATCGGGTGGTTCAGGAAGTATTGCCTCCATGGAGTAGGGTTGATCAGATGCGTGCCGTCGGCAAACTCAGTGTCCGGTATGTAGATAAAGCTGTCGCTATAGGTGCTGAACAAGGGGGCGAGTCGATCGTTTTCGAGGATGCTGGGATCGAGGCTATCGATTTCGGTCCTTCGGCTTTCGCTAATGGGAGGCGGGATCAGCACAAGTCTCGATCCATGCGACTCGGTTGAGTCGATCATCTTCTGCAAGTAGGCGGCGGAAAGAGGGGATAGAAAAGCTTTTTGTGCTTCGCCGTTGGGCTCGCTGGGGCTGTATGGGGGGGCCCATTCAGAAGTGAGCGACGGGGGGAAATGGGCGAGCCAGTAAAAGGGTATTTTGTGAACTGCATCAAGAACATCATCTGTCCATAAGTGCCGGTACTCAGCGGTGAAAAACGGCTTGATAAAATAATGGAATGTGTAGGGCTGGTCGAGATTGTTGCGGAATGAGAGAGGATGATAGATTAACAGTACTGTATCTGCTCTATTTCCGGCCTTGTAGAAGTTTTCGAGCAAGGCATAGTGGCCGGGCATTCCGATCGCTTGATTACAGGCAAGCGAGTGCAGGCCCTTGTTGGGTTGAGTGGTTGGGAACAGTTGGCGGCCGACGCTGTCTCCCAGAATGAGAATGCGTGCGTGCGTTTTCGACTGGCTTTTTTTCAGGCTTCGATAGATTTCCCCCCCCTTCACCGTATTCTGGTAACGGTTCCCTGCGAGAAGGTAGAGCGGCCGTATCTGGAGAACCGCGGCCAGAAGCACGAGGAAGAATGCACAACGGCGTAAGAAGTTGTTCATGTGCCGCTCAGAATTGAAAATAGATGAATTGATCGCTGTTTCCCGAGGAGTAGAAAACGGCGGTTGCCAGGGCCAGATAGAGCGACCAGCGCAGCGGCGTGGGCCAGTGGAGGGCGAAAGTGGCGAGGGCATGCTGTTCCTCGCGGGCTAGCCACTCCGCGACCACGAAGGCTGCCAATGAGATCAACAGCCATACAGGGGTGAGATTCGCAGGAGGCGGGGAGAACAGGTCTTTCTGAAGCATGGCGGCGATATAGTGGCCGGCGTCGGCAAGGGTTTCGCAGCGGAAAACGATCCACGCCACCAGAGTCATGGCAAATGTGGCGGAGATGGCAAGGGCTTCCCTTGCCGTGGGCAGCAGTCGGCCCTGAGCCACGGTGGTCATGTGTGCGCGGTTTCTATCAAAGAGCAAGAGCGGAAGAAAGTAAAGTGCGTTGAGTGCGCCCCATGCAATGTAGTTCCATTGCGCGCCGTGCCACAGACCGCTTACCAGGAAAACCAGAATTGTATTTCTGATCTGTATCCATCTGCCGATCCTGCTCCCGCCGAGAGGTATGTAGAGATAATCCCGAAACCATGAGGTGAGCGATATGTGCCAGCGTCGCCAAAACTCAGCGATATCCCGCGAGAAATACGGGTAGGCGAAATTGCGCAGCAGGTCGATTCCAAACAGCCGGGCCGTTCCTGTGGCGATGTCACTGTAGCCGCTGAAATCGCAGTAGATCTGCAGCGTGAAGTAGGCTGCTCCCAGTGCCAGCGTGCTTCCTGCATACGCGCTGAAGTGCCCGAAGATCTGGTTCGCCGGTATCGCGCACGAATCGGCGATGATTACTTTCTTCACCAATCCCCAGAGGATTTGGCGGAGGCCGTCAACGGCGCTGGTGCGATCAAACACTCGTGGCTGCTTGATCTGGGGCAGCAGGTGCGAGGCCCGCTCAATGGGGCCGGCCACCAGGAGGGGGAAAAAGCTCACGAAAACGGCGTAGTCAGTGAAGGAGTGCTCCGCCCGTGAGGGTTGTTTGTATACATCGATGACATAGCTTAGGCCATGGAGCGTGTAGAACGAGATACCGACCGGCAGAACGACTTTGAGGAACACTGGATGGACCTGCCATCCGAGTGGGGCCATGGCATCGACAAATGACTGAGCGAAAAAGTCGTAGTACTTGAAGGCGGCCAGGATTCCGAGGTTGATCCCTACGCTTAGGCACAGCCAAAAGCGACGTGCCTGCGGCGTGCTCGCTCGTTCCAGCTTCAGGCCTGTAAGAAAGTCGAGCAGAGTGGAAAAGAGGAGCAGAAACAGGAATCGCCAGTCCCAGCAGGCATAGAAGAAGTAGCTTGACACGAGGAGCAGTCTGTTTTGCCACAGGACGTTCGTTCGTGTGGGAAACCAGTAGAGGAGAAAGACAATTGGCAGGAAAATCGCGAATTGGATTGAATTGAAGAGCATGGGTGGCTTGTCTTCGGTGGCGCAGCCTCACAGAAGCTGATGCCACGATCGCCAACACCCCTTTTTGAGTGCGGGCGAGTCCGGAAATCCTTGTGGTTAGTACGGGTCTGTGAGGGGAGGTGCGATCGTATCTTGGGATCCTTTGGATGCGGACCACAGGGTGCGGCCGAGAACCGTTTTCGCTATACTGAGGTCTGGTGTGATTTATTGCAAAGACTTTTCGTCTGGCCTACGGTGGCAGGCCAAGAGGTCGGTGACTTCAGAGGACGCGCAGCTTGAGCTATGATCCGCGCGAGGGAAGTCGTATCCGGTTTGACCGCTACAGCCGTGCGGGGCTGCGGCAACGGATCGATATCGATATGGCCAAGCGGCGCCGCGGGCGGGACAGCGGCGCGGCGGGGGTCCGGCAGCGTTCGCTGTGGGAACTCTACCGGCAGTTGGCACTGGTGCTGCGGGGAAACTGGACGTCGCTCATCGGTGGTCTCGTGCTTGGCACCAGCGCCACGCTGCTGAAGTTGACGCCACCGGCTGCCACGAAGATCGCCGTCGACAACGTGGTGCTGGGCCGGCCCCTCCCGGCCTGGTTACCCTCGTGGCTCCCGATTCCCGCGAGCCCCCAGACGCAGTTGATTGCCCTGGCAATCGGAGTGTTCACCGTGGCGGTGCTGGGGGTGGTGCTGTCCATCTCCGGACGCTGGTTGGTGACGCGGGTGAGCAAGAGGGTGCAGTCCCGGTTGCAAAAGCAGGTTTTTGAGCATGCGGCGCATCTGCCGCTCAACCGGATCTATGCCCTGCGGGCTGGCGGGGCGGCAAGCGTGCTGCGGGTCGATGCAGGCGGCGTGGGGTTTTTGGTGTTCAGCATGCTCTTCAACCCGTGGCGGGCGGTGGTCCAGTTTCTGGGGGGACTGATCGTCTTGGCGTGGATCGACTGGCGTCTGCTCCTCTTCGCCCTGCTGCTGGTCCCGGCTGTCGTTATTTCCCGCTGGATTTGGAATCATCGGCTGCGTCCCCTCCATCGTGAAGTACACAGCCAGCGGGAAGAGATCGATGCCCGGGCCACTGAGGTTTTTGGTGGCATGCGGGTGGTGCGATCCTTCGGCCGGCAACTGCGCGAGGCGGCCCGCTATGTGCGTGGCAACCATTTTCTGATCCGGCTGGAGATGCTGGAATGGCGCTGGGCCCGATATGTGGAAAGTTTTTGGGATCTGGTGCTGCCAGGAGCCACCGGAGCACTGCTGGTCTATGGCGGTATCCGGGTGGTCAACGGAGTGCTCACTCCTGGAGACCTCGTGATGTTCATGATCTTCATGGCGATGCTGCTGGAGCCGGTGGCCCTGATCGCCAACTCGCTCACCGCCATGCAGGCCCAGTTGGCTGGGTTTGATCGAGTGCTTGACATTCTGGCAGAGCCCCGCGAGATGCCTCCGGCACCGGGAGCCGTGCAACTGCGGCGCGAAGATGTGCGCGGCAGGCTGACTCTGAATGACATATCGTTCCGCTATCCCGGCTGCGAGGCGGATGTGCTCCATGGCATCACGCTCGACGTGCTGGCTGGAGAGACGATCGCGCTGGTGGGGCCCAGCGGCTCCGGTAAAACGACGCTCTGCAATCTGGTGGCCCGCTTCTACGACCCCACGGTCGGATCAGTTTCCCTCGACGGACGTGATCTGCGCTCAATCGATGTGGAGAGCTACCGCCGGATGCTGGGGATCGTGGAGCAGGATGTGTTTTTGTTTGATGGCACGGTGGAGGAAAACATCGCCTACGCCCGGCGGCAGGCGTCGCGGGAGGAGGTAGAGGCGGCCGCCCGGGCGGCCAACGCAGCCGAATTCATTCGGGATTTTCCGGAGGGCTACGACACGCTGGTCGGCGAGCGCGGAGTGCGCATCAGCGGGGGCCAGCGGCAGCGTCTGGCGATTGCCCGTGCCATTCTCGCCCATGCGCGGATCCTCATTCTCGACGAGGCCACCAGCAATCTCGACAGCGAGAGCGAGCGAATGATTCAGCAGAGCCTCGAAACCCTGCTGCGTGACCGGACCAGTTTTGTGATCGCCCACCGGCTCAGCACAGTCAGGCATGCCGACCGCATTGTTGTCATGGAGGGGGGCAGAATTGCCGAGGTGGGCACGCACGACGAACTGCTCGCCCTTGGTGGCCGATATGCCGAGATGGTCGCCCTGCAGAACGTGGGTATATAGCAGACCTCGCAGCGGCTCCTGCGATTCACTCAGCCGTAAGCAGATCAGCTCGGCTTGCCGCCGAATACCTGCCCGAGTGTTTCCTGCAGGACGCCGGCCGAACGCTTGAGCGCCTGGAGTTCTTTGGGCCAGAGATCGATTTCAAGGATTCGCTCGGCACCCGCCCGGCCCACCTGCGTGGGAACCGAAATCGCCACATCGCGGAGGCCGTAGGCCCCGCCAGAGCCAACAAAGGCCGTTGAGACCGGCAGGATCCGCTTGCTGTCGAGCGCGATCGAGTGGATCACCTCGGCGATCGAAACGCCGACGGCAAACCCCGCTCCGGTCTTCTTCTTGATCATCTCGGCGCCGCTGGTCTTGGCCCGCTGGAAGACGTCGGCCCCCAGCTTGGCCGTGTAGCCGGGATATTTCTCCAGCGGCAGGCCGGCAATGCTGGCACTGCTCCAGACCGGCACCATGCTGTCGCCATGTTCGCCAAGGATCATCGCCTGCACCTGCGTGGCGGGGCACTGGAGACTCATGGCCAACAGGCTCCGGAATCTGAGCGTGTCGAGGAGCGTGCCCAGGCCGATCACTCGCCCCTTCGGCAGGCCCAGTTCCCGGTCGGCCAGGAAGGTGAGAATGTCGACCGGATTGCTCACCACCAGCACGATCGCGTCGGGGCGGTGGCCGGTCGATTTGATCGTGGCGAGGATGGAGCCGAAGAGTTCCACGTTGCGATTGATCAACGCCAGCCGGCTTTCATCCGGCTTGCGCCGCAGACCCGCCGTGATGCAGATCAGATCGGCGTCGATCAGGTCGGCGTAGCCGCCGGCATGAATCGATTGATCGGCGATCGCGGCCGTGCCGTGCAGCATGTCGAGCGCCTGTCCGTCAGCCAGTTCGGCATTGGCATCGACCAACACGATCTCGTGGACAATCCCACCGAGTTGGAGGGCAAAGCCCGCCGAGGATCCTACGATGCCGCCGCCGCCGATGATTCCGACCTTCATCTGTTGCAAACTCCTGTCGAGAGAAAAAGCAGAGGAGTGTCCTCTCTTCCCCCGGGGAAATAGTCCGGGAGGAACGATACGTATGCCTTCGGCTCAGGCGGCCGTGATGCCCAGTTCCCGGCAAACCTGCTCTGTGACCGCCTTCACGATGGTGTCGTAGTCGACTGTGGCCGGAGAAGCTTGAGCGACCGGAGCCGGGGAGACAGGCTGCGAGCCGACGCCCATCGGAGGAGGCGCATCGAACGCCTTGCGGTTGACGCCGGTGTTGCCCCAACTGGAGCGAAACACATCGTTGGCGCAGATGTCGCAGTTCTCCATGTTCTTTTCCAAACGCGGGTCGGAATAGCCCCACTTCTGCTTGAGATCAAGCAGTTCCTTGGTCTCCTGCGACGAAAGGTAGGTGACGCGCCCGAGGTCCTTGGCGAGCATGAGGATGCGGCAGTAGGCGTCGAGAATCTCGGTCCACCAGTAGGCCTTTTCCACCGTCTCGCCGAAGCTGACAGTGCCGTGGTTGGCCAGGATCAGAACGTTGGCGTTCTTCACATAGGGCTTCACGGTGTCGGCAAACTTCTGGCCGCCCGGAGTTTCGTAGCGGGTGATCGGAATGTCGCCGAGAAACACCTCCACCTCCGGCAGCACGCACTGCGGGATCGGTTCGCGGGCCACGGCGAACGCAGTTGCGTGCGGCGGATGGCAGTGGACGACACTGTTGATTTCGGGCCGTTCCTTCATGATCGTCAGATGGAGAAGGATCTCGCTCGACCGCTTGCGGTTGCCAGAGATCTGATTGCCTTCCATGTCGACGATGCACAGATCGCTCGGCTTCATGAACCCCTTGGAGATCATGGTGGGGGTGCAGAGCACCTCATTGGGGCCGAGTCGGAATGAGATGTTGCCATCGTTCCCGGCCGCAAAGCCTTTGTTGTAGATGCGCCGGCCGATATCGCAGATTTCTTCCTTGAGCTGGGAAAGCGGTTTGGTGGACATGGTTGAGGTGGGTTTGAGGGCCATGGTGGTGTGTCTCCGTGCGTCTGGGGACTTCGTAACGATTATGGATCACTTTTTCGATTCAGGGCGGTGGGCAATTCACGCAAAGATTATCTTGGGTTTCGGTTGTGCCGGCTGGACGAACTGCGTCGGTTATGCGGTCCTCCGGGGGTGCTTTCCCGGCTGAGGGATGTCGAGTCGGTCGATGATCGCCGCCACGTAGGCATCGATCGGTTTTTCATCGGGGTAAAAGGGCTGGGCCGCTTCGCCCGCTTCGCTGAAGGCCACAAGCTGGCCGTCGCCGGCACCGAGGTCGTCCCAGGCGACCAGCGGCTCCGCCGGACCATCTCCAGCTTCGAGATCACTGGCAGCCAGCGGAACCACCATCCGCAGGCTCCCGCCCCGCAGCGAGGGATGGGCCTCGACAAGCGTGACCGTGCCGATGGTTTTTCCGAGTCGCATGGGATGGGGTCCGCGGCGGGAAGGGGGGAGGAAAGAAGAAGGGGGGAGGAGCAAGTCAGTGGGGGTGGGACGAGCAGGCACAGGGAGCGGGGGCGGCGGAGAGTTCCGGCGGAGGGTCGCCCCAGTTCGCTCGAGAAAGTTCTCGGGCTAACCGCTCGCAGTGAAAGGCCGACAGCTCGCGAGGGTTGATCACCAGCAGGTTGGCCGCGCACTCACTCGCGGCCGCCAGCAGAGTCGCCGGATCGCGGGCCGTGACGGCCCGCAGGCTCTTCGAGCGGTTGGCAAGCGCCGTGGCGGCGTGCGGCCGGCTGGTGAGGAGCACTCCTCTGGCCCCGTCGCCCAAGGCATGGCTGGCCAGAGCCCCCACCACATCGGCGAGCCCCGAAGCGGGCAGCTGCTGCGCTCCCCGCACGGCACGAACGATTCCTGCACAGCGAGCGCCCACATCCCCTTGGCAGTCGGCATAGGCCACGACGAAGGGACGCGGAGAGGCGGGCACCTGCCCGGGGCGAGGCGAGGTTTGCTCCGCCTGCGACCGAACCACTTCAATCCCCATCTCCCGAGCCTGATCGCGTGCCGAGGGAGTGAGCACCGCATCGGCCCGCACGAGCACACTGCGGATATCGACCGGCAGGCGGGCCAGCAGGGCAGCGGTCACCACTTTCTCGGCGAGGAGACTGCCGCCAGATGCTGGCGCAGCAGCGGCGGCCGGGGGAGCCGGCGACGCGGGGGGAGACGGGGTGGCTGAAACGATCGACCCGCCGGTGGCCGGCGCTTCGGCGCGGATGCGACGCAACACCTCCCGGACCACTCCGGCAATCATCTCAGGCGTGAAGGGGGCAGCGGCCATATGGGGTTACCGGGGGTGTCTGGCAGTGGGGAGGTCATCGACAAGGCCGATCAGGCTCCAGCGGGCAGGTGTCGTGTCGCTGCCCAGAGTGTCGCGGAGCAGCCGGCCGTCACTCGACATCACGACCACGTCGCCGGCGCCAGCCGATACGAGATCGATCGCCAGTTGCGGATCGCCGTCGGGCGACTGCCGATCGGCCATGAGCGGCTGCACCACCACGAGCTTGGCGCGCTCCAGCGAGCGGTGCTTCACCGTGGCAGTGACAGTGCCGATGATCCGGGCAAGTTGCATGAGAGTGGTTCTGGGGGGGGATCGATGGACGAACTGGAGAGCCAGACGCAGCCGGTTCATTCCGGAGAGCCGAGGATGCGGAGATCATCGACGAGCGTGCAGCGCCGCTGCCGGGTGAATGTCAGCGGTGTGGTCACACCTTCGCCGGTCGGCGTGGCGATCGAGAAGGAGATATATCCCTCCCCTCCCAGACCCAGTCCCGCGACGCTGGCGCCGTTTTTGACAAACAGCGTCGTGTCGAGCAACCGGCCCATCCTGGTCATGTTGCGGACGTTGTGGGAATGGATGATCGCGGTGTGGCGGAAGCCGTGCTCGCTCTCGTGCGCCCGGTGGATCGCCTCATCGGCATTCTGGCAACGCACAAAGGGTAGAAAGGGCATCATCTGCTCCGTGGGCACAAACGGATTGCTGACGTCGGTCTCACCGAAGACCAGCTCCAGCCCGGCGCGGCCGGCAGCCCCCGCCGCCTCAGCCAGCACGGAGGCATCCTGCCCGAGCAGGTCCTTGCAGGGAGCGGGGTGCCGGTGGGCTCCCTCGCCCACCATCACGATTGCTCGCTGGGTGAGCCGATCGACCTGTGGCGCGGAGAGCCGCAGTGCGCCGGCCCGCTCCATCGCTTCCATCATCCGGTCAAACACGCTGGCCACCACGAAAACCTGCTTCTCGGCGATACACAACAGATTGTTGTCGTAGGCGGCGCCATAGATGATCGACCGGGCTGCGCGGTCGAGGTCAGCCGTCTCGTCGACCACCACGGGCGGATTGCCGGGGCCGGCCACGATCGCCCGCTTGCTCGATTGCAGCGCCGCACGGGCGACAGCCGGTCCGCCGGTGACGCAGATCAGCTTCACACCGCGATGATTGAACAGTTCTGCGGCAGTATCGAGTGTCGGCTCGGCGATCAGGGCGATGAGATTGTCGATGCCGATGTCCCGCTGGATCGCCTGATTGAAACGCCGCACGCCCTCGGCGGCCACCCGCTTTCCGCTGGGATGCGGATTCACGACGACGGTGTTACCTCCCGCGATCATGCTCACGGCGTTGCCGGTGATCGTAGGCAGCGAGTGGGTAACGGGCGTGATCGCGCCGATAACGCCGAAGGGAGCGTGCTCGATCACGGCGAGGCCGTGGTCACCGCTGAAGACTTCGCTGGTGAGAAATTCGACTCCCGGCGACCGCTCGCCGAGCACCTTCAATTTCTCGATCTTGTGTTCCAGCCGACCGATTTTCGTCTCTTCAAACTCCATCCGGCCCAGTTCGGCGGAGTCGTCAATCGAGATGCGGCGGATGTGGGCGATCGCCTTGCGTCGCCCCTCCAGCCCCAGCTTCTCCAGCTGCTCAAACGCCTCCTGCGAGGCCCGCACTGCCTCGTCGACGCTGGCGAAGATGCCATGCCGGCCGGCGAACGAAACCGGCGCAACTGGGCTCAATGAGGGGACGGGGGCGCCCGGCGCGCTGGCGCCGCGCAATTCCGCAATCACCTGCTGGACGATGGCGCGAATGTCTTGGGAAGAGTTGATGCCTGCCTGGGACATGGGTTCCTTCAGCTTTCGTGTTCAGTACGGGAAAAGACGTTGCGACCCTCGATCCGCACGGTGTCGACAAGACCGATGACGACGGCGTCGATCGGTAGCGATTTGGTCTCGGGCGTGAGCCGTGCACTCGAACCCTGGGTGACAAGCACAAACTGTCCCTCGCCAGCGCCGAGGGAATCGACGGCGATGAACGTGCGGCCGGTCGACACCAGCCTGCTGCGGGAATTCTCGTCGAGGCGATAGGGCTCGACCACGAGGAGCTTGTGGCCGGTCATGGAGGCCGTTTTCTGCGTGGCCACGACCGATCCGGTCACCAGAGCAACAAACATCAGGCACCTCTCTCTTGGACGAGGAGATCGCGGGCCTGGCGGGCCACGATCAACTCCTCGTTGGTGGGAATAACCCAGATCTGCACGCGTGAGCGAGTCGATCCAATCTGCCGCTCGCCGCCCCCCGGCACCGTGCGGTGGGCGGTGGAGAGATTGGCGGTTTCGTCGAGTTCGATGCCGAGATCGGCCAGTCCCCGGCAGACTGCGGCACGTGTCAGCGGCGAGTTTTCCCCGATGCCGCCAGCAAAGGCGAGGGCATCGAGTCCGCCGAGCTCCACGAGACCGGCACCGATCCAATGGCGGATGGAAGCAACGAACACATCGATGGCGACCTGCGCCCGGCGATTGCCGGCAGCGGCGGCTTCCTCCAGATCACGCATGTCGCCGGAGGTGCCCGACATCCCCGCCAGCCCGCTGCGGTTGGACAGTTCGCCGAGCAGGTCCTCAAAGCTTCTCCCGGTCGCCTTCTGCATATGCAGCAGCACAAACGGGTCGCAATCACCCGCCCGGTTGTTCTGCGGCAGCCCCGATTGCGGGCTCATGCCCATCGAGGTGCCGACGCTCTTGCCATCGGCGATCCAGCAGACGCTGCTGGAGCCACCGAGGTGGCATGAGATGGCCCGCAGCGGCCGTTTCGGCAGCTTTTCCATCAGTCTGGTGGCAACAAAGCGGTGGCTCGCCCCATGGAATCCAAACCGGCGCACGTGGTATTTCTCCACCCATTCCGTCGGCACTGCATAGAGGCCGTTGCGCTCCGGAATGGTGGCGTGGAAGCCGGTCTCAAACGCCGCCACCAGAGGCACTTTCGGTAACTTCTCCTGCAGCAGACGCATCGCCTGCACATAGGGCGGATTGTGTGCCGGAGCCACCGCCGCCATCTCCTCCATCGCGGAGAGCACGTCGCCGGTCACCCGCACCACTCCGCCGACGCGTCCTCCATGCACCGCCTTGAAGCCGATAGCGGCCACCTCATCGATACTCTTGAGCGGACCGCCGGCGCCTGTCAGTTGCTCGAGTGCCGCCTGCAGGGCGACAGCATGGTCGGGCACCGCTTGCACCGCCTCCAGAGATTGGCCACCCGCCTGCGCATAGACCCGGCTCTCCGGGGCACCGATGCGTTCGACGCCCCCGCGGGCCAATTCCCGCTCCACGGCTTCAGTTCCGCTGCCTGAGCCGCCCTGACCGGGCAGCTCAAAGAGCCGGTATTTGAAGCTCGTGGAGCCGAGATTCGCGACGAGGATTTTCATCTGATGGCCTTCCTGAAACGTGTGCACTTCCCTGGCTACTCTCCCCGGAGCTTCCGCCCCCGGGGCCAGCAGGCTGGCCTCCGGCCGCCTGCTGGCGCTCCTTCAACGATCACTGGCGGGAGCGGTGGTGCACCGCTGCCGCCGAAAACTCAGGAGAAAAACGCTGCGGTCATGGCCTCAGCCGGACGCGGAATCACGTGGCTGGCCACCAGGTCGCCGACCTGCTGGGCTGCCGCCGCACCCGCCTCAACCGCCGCCCGCACGCTGCCGACATCTCCCTGAACGACGGTCGCCACATAGGCACCACCGATGCTGACCCGCTTGAGGATCTTCACGTTGGCCGCCTTGGCCATGGCGTCGGTCGCCTCAACGAGGCCGACAAGTCCCTTGGTCTCAATCAATCCAATCGCTGTATTCATGGTTGCTCACTTTCAAGAAAAGGTTTCGTGCCAAAAAAACGTTTGCGATACCGCTGTGTGGAATGGGGCTGGCTGCCCGACCCCGACGCTTTCGGGCCAGAGGAAATCTGGCTGCTGAATCACTCGCCGCCACCGACGTGGCTCATACCGGCCGGCAGCACGACATGAAGATCATCATGCGGACGCGGAATCACCTGCACGCTCACGATATCGCCGACGCGGCCGCCGGCCGCAGCACCGGCATCGGTCGCTGCCTTCACCGCAGCCACATCGCCCGACACAAAAGCTGTGACGAGGCCGCTGCCGATCTTGTCCCAGCCCAGAAACGACACATTGGCCGCCTTCATCATCGCGTCCACTGCCTCGACGAGCGTGACGAAACCCTTCGCCTCGATCATGCCAAGGGCTTCCACATTCTTCGTAGTCTTTGCCATGTTTGCCTCTGTTCCTCGAATCCCTGCCCACCCAACCTGTTCGGGGCCGCCCCCGGCGATCGCACCGGCACGCGCCGGCAGAACGATCTGAATGTCTGTGCCAGTTTTCCTGCGCTGGGGCGCTTTCTTGCTCATGTCTGCCGCACCAGTTCCACGCCGGTGGCGTGATCCAAGTCAGCCGCGTTTCCCTCGTCGGTGTCGATGTGCACTTCCAGTTTGCTGGTGGCGTCGGCCCGCACCAGCAGATCGCGGAGCACGAGGCCGCAGGTGCCCTTGATCACCAGGCTCATGCGGTCGCCATCCTTCACGCCAAAGAAACCGGCGTCGGCATGGTTCATGTGCACATGCCGTTCCGCGCGGATCACCCCCTCGGAGAGTTCCACGGCGCCGGCAGGGCCCACCAGCACGCAGCCGGGAGTGCCGCTGATCTTGCCGCTGGCCCGCACAGGGAGGTCGATCCCCAGGGAGATGCCGTCGGTGAAGGCCAGCTCCACCTGCGAGGCCTTGCGGGTGGGCCCCAGAACGCGCACGGTGGGGAGCATCTTCCGCTTCGGGCCGATGATCATCACGGTCTCTTCGGCGGCATAGAAGCCATCCTGATAGAGATCCTTGTGAGGTGTGAGCGTTCGCCCGGGGCCGAACAATCGCTCGACATGTTCGTCGGTGAGATGGCAGTGCCGGGCCGAGATGCTGACCACCAGCTTCGGCTCACCAGCAGCACGGCCGTTGGTCGTCGCCTGCGATGGAGGCGTGCCGCGGGAGCGGAGAACGATCTCGCGCACGAGGCGTTCCACGGTGGAGCGGTCGAGGCCGGCGGAGCCATTGCCGCCAAGCAGGGGGTGGGGGTGTGCCGTGGCCATGTTCACGCGGACGCATCCTCTGCGGTGGGGATCGGTCGGGAGCCGGATGGTGCGCCTTCGGACGCACGGGGCAGGGGGGCGATGAGCAGTTCCACTCCGGCGGCGGTGACAATCTCCCGCCAGGCGGCTGGCAGGGCGTCGTCGCAGACCAGTTGGTCGATGGTGTCGAGGCCGGAGACGAAGGTGAGGCTTTTGCGGCCAAATTTGGAACTGTCGGCCACGACGATCACCCGGCCAGCGGCCCGCAGCATCGCCTGCTCGGTTTCGGCCAGGAGGAGATGGGCGTTGAAGAGTCCTTCGGCAGTGATCCCGGCCGCAGAGAGCACGGTGGTGGTGACATGCAGCCGGCCCAGCAGTTCGTTGGCGTAGGGGCCAAGGCAGACGCCGGTGCGCGGGGAGACATAGCCCCCGAGCAACACCAGATCGGTGCGGGCCTGAGAGGCGAAGAGATTGGCCACCGGCAGACTGTTGGTGACCACCTGAAGCGAGCGGCCCACCAGTTGGCGGGCGACTTCGTAGGTGGTTGTGCCACCATCGAGCAGGACCGTTTCCCCGTCAGAAATCGACTCGGCAGCCCGGGCGGCGATCGCCCGTTTGGCGGCCCAGTTGGCCGGTTCACGCTCGTCGAATTCCGAGAGCCGGGGAATTCCGCCGCTGTAGAGCACGCCACCATGCGTCCGCTTGGCGGCCCCTTGATCCTCGAGGGCATCGAGATCGCGGCGGATGGTCGACTCCGAAACACCCAATTCGCGCACCAGATCTTCGAGTGCCGCGAACCCGCGAACCCGCACGAACTCAATCAGCTTGCTGCGTCGTTGCTGGGTCTGCACGCCGGAGGACTCGCCTGGAAAGCCACTCGTATGGCAAAAATCGATCACGTTAATGCTGCCGTGCAGTGAAAACAGTTCTAAAAATGGTGTTTCTTGGAAAGAAAGCGACCTTTTTTAGAATGAATACAGTCAGATGATAGCATTGATGCAGCCAGAGTCAATAAAATACTCCGAATACGATCGGTTTGCGGCCTGCGGAGTTTGTCTCGCGCCCCGGAACAAGTCGCCTTCTCGGCGAAAAACGATCGCTGACCGGTTTCAATGAATGAAAGCAGTCACGAAAATCGTTCGCGGAGGCGGGGGCAGCACGCCGCCGCCGCAGAGGGGCGTGGCTGAGGGCATTCTGCACTGCCGGGAAACCGGCCGAACGGCACTCGGGCCGTCAGGGAATCCGCACGCAGGGAGGTTTTTCGCCACCAACGCTGGCCCACGAATAGGCCGCGTGGAGCGAGAGGGCGATCTGCTCCCAGGTGAAGTCGTGGCGGGCGATCAGGGCAGCCTTCTCACCCATCGCTACCAGCTCAGCGGCCGGGCGATTGACTCCGTCGCGCAGCGCCGTCGCCACCGCTGCCTCGGTCGGTTCGACCCACCACCCCACGCCCTTGTCCTGAAGCACGCTCCAGGGAGTTCCCGTGGTGGTGATGACGGGCAGTCCGGCAGCCATCGCCTCAGCCACGACGATGCCGAAATTCTCCGAGTACGACGGGAGAATGAAGAGATCGGCGCTTGCCAGCAGGCCCCACTTCTCGGCGGCGTAGGCAGGGCCGCGGAGGACAACCCCATTCCCCAGCCCCAAACTGGCGGCAAGGCGTTCGACCTCTCCGCGGTGGCCGTTGTCGTCGGGCCCGGCAATGAGCAGTTGCCAGTTGGGCGGCCGCACCTTGGCCCAGGCCCGCACCAGCATCGGCAGTCCCTTTTTGGGATGGATGCGTGAGAGAAAGAGGCAGGTGCGTGGGCCATTCAGCCGGGCGGGACGCGGCTGTATCTGAGCCATATCGAGCCCCACCGGCTGGATCGAGACGGGGTTGTAGAGTCCCAGTGGCACAAAGGCATCTGCCTCCTGCCCGCTCATCGCCTGCAGCAACGCGGCGTTGGCGAGGGTGCGGCGTTCCCAGAGTATCCAGGGAAGGAATTTCTTGAGCCGACTGTTCCGGAAGGCCCACGGTTCGAGCATGCCGTGAGGGCTGATCACCAGCGGGCAATTGCAGCGGTCTGCCAGTCGCGCGGCCGCCAGCGCCTCTCCCTTCCAGAGGGCATGGCCATGGACGATGTCAGCTGGCGGACCCGGCAGGTGGCCTGCCGCCGCGAGCAGATTAAAAACTCCCCGGGGCCCGGTCCCGGACACAGGGACCACCTTTACGCCAGCCTCCTCCCAGAGGAGTCGGTCGGCCTGCCAGCGGGCGGGATCATTGATCGTGCCCAGCACCGTCACCTGCACATCGCTCAGGCGGGCAAGATGAGTGGCAATCCCCAGCACCGCCTCGTGCACACCAGCACCGCTACGGGAGAGTGCGGAGGCGACTTGAACAATATGCATGGCGGGTGACTGCCGGCGGCGGGCATGCGGGCCGCGGCGGCGCGACGCTGCGTCCTGCCGGCGAACTCCAGATGATCGAGAGGTAGCATACACTCGCGATCGCTGCCTGCGCGAGCCCTTCCTTACCGAGCAGGGAGCGCTGGCTCCACCCATTCAAAAAAGCGGTGGGTAGCCGAGCAGTGGTCAGCCCGGCAGACCCACGCCCAACCAAAGATTTTTGGATTTTTGAACTGCCGCTCGGCTTCCACCGCCATGCAGGTCGCGACAGAACTCGTGCAGGCTTTCGCGCATGCCCTGCACGCAGAGCATGTCCCCCTCAGGAGAATTTATTTTTTCCGCCCGCGGGCCCTCCGCCGCCGCCAGGCAAGGCTCCCGGTGACGGCAGCACCGAGCAGCATCGCCCATGAAGAGGGTTCCGGCACCCCGATAACCACCGGCTCGCCGACCGCCCAGGAGAGGCCGTAGTCCTGAGTCGCATAGGATGCGTCTGCCGTCAGGTCGAAGAGATTGCGGTCATAGCCCACCCGCAGTTCATAGAGACCGGCCGACAGCAGATCGAACGAGAGATGTTCGACCGTATTGACCCGACTGATGCTCCGGGCCACGAGGGTTCCAGCGCCACCACCGGAGATATTCCACACACTCAGATCCAAGTCGGCCTGCGCCACATCACGATAATCTCCCGCACCATCCGCCAGAGAATCGTTCCAGATCCGGTCGCGCAACCAATCGAGTGTGACCGTGAGCGTTTGGCGGGCGGTTCGAACGCCGGAGAGCGCATAGCGGTTGGTGTCGCCGAGATCGATGGCCCCATAATCCCACCCGGATTCGGCCACCTGAGCCAACAGATTGCTCACCGTTCCCGCAACATCGCGCGTGCCGCCAGAAAATTGGTCATACGCCTTGGCCAGATCGAGGCTGCCGGCTCCCTGCGTCCAGTCGAGCCCCTGCGTGGTGGTGAGCACGCCAGCGGAGAGGGCTTGGCCGTTGGACCAACCGGCCAGCTTCTCGGCCGAGTTGAGCAGCGTGCTTTTGATCACAACGCTCTGCGTGGCGGCATCGACAACATTGGAAAACAGCGACGACGAGCGGGCCTCGCTCACCAGCAGACTCGCCCCTCCAGCCACCAGCGGCGTGGCAAAGCTGGTGCCGGCAAGGCCGACATAATAGAGATCGGTGGCATTCGATCCCGGCACATAGGCCGCGGATACAAGATTCACGCCCGGCGCCACCAGATCGACCCCCGCCCGCGTGGCACTTCCGTCGGCCGCCGAGTAGACCGTGGTGCCGTCATACCACTGCGTTGTGACGGGCCCCCGCGATGAAAAGGAGGCCACGCTCGTGTAGTCGGAGGCGCTGGCAGAGTCCCCTGTGGCGCCCACTGAAATCACGTTGTAGCCGCTGGCGGGGGAGCCTGGCACTCGGTCGGCAGCGATGGCTGCTGCGCCGGCGTTGCCGGCAGCCGCCACAATCGTTGTTTGGCGGTGGCTGCGAGCCAAGGAATCGACGAGTCCACTGAGCGTACCGATCGCAGCGGGATCGGGCGATTGCCCGATGCTGGTGGAAATAACATCCGCCAGCGACGCGGCGACCGTATATCCACTCACCATGCTCTGCTGCGATATTTCAAACGAGCCGTCGCTGTTGAAGCTGGTCGCCACCGCCGACGATCCGAGCGACGTTCCCCAGGCGATGCCGGTGTTGAGCACCGAATAATAGGGCTGACCGCTGGCGTTGAGGGAGGGAGCGGCGGGGCGGCCGCCAAGCAGCATCGCACAGGCAGTTGCATGGGCGCCGACGCTCGTCACCGCGTCGCTTGAGCCGCTCGTGAGGCCGAGATTGGCAAGGGCCTCATGTCCTCCCCACACATAATCTGCGTCCACGACCCAACTGAGCGTGTTTTGCCCAATGACGCCGGTATCGTAAAAGCGGTAGGCCCCAAGGGCCTGACTGATGTTGATCGCGCCGGTGAGGGCTGAATTGGAGCCGCTGATCACCTGAGGGGCGGCGGTCGTACCGAACGGCAGAAGGTCGCTGGTCGAGGGAGTCACGCCTTGTGCCAACACTGGTCCGGTCGAGACGATTCCCAGTCCAACGGCAATTGGGAAGGCCCATCGCAGGGGGCGATCAAAGCCTGGAATGCTCTTCGGACGCGGCCAAAAGTGCTGACGCATAGTGCTTGTTCCAGAAGACGGGCTACGGGGCAGCAGACGCCCTTGGGCAGGAGAGCCGACCCGATTCAGAGTCTATCCCACGCCAGCCCCAGGCGACGATCCTCCCGCCGGTGCGGCCCTGATGTGGAACGCCTCGGAAGCCGGAGGAACACTCAGGCCGGTGCCATGCCCTGCATCCGCCGCCAGGCGCTCAGCTGCCCCAGATGCATCATCATGTGGCCGCCGCAATAAAACGTGTGTACCGAGCCGAGCGTGGGAAAGAGTTCCGCCATCCGCCCCTGCGCCGGATTGGGCCGCTCCAGCACCGCATCGGGGACGCCCCGCAGCCCTGCAACCACCGGCCGGTAGCCCTCCCGAAATACCTGCATGACCTCGTCGAGCCCCGGATAGATGGTGCCCTGCGGATCGTCAACGCATTGAGCATCCTTGGAAAAAACTGCTTCGAATGCCGGTGGCACCGTCGGGGCGGGGAGATCGAGTTGCCCCAGAATCTTTGGGGCATAGAGGCAGAGGTGGCCATAGACAAACGCCGGATGGTTCGAATTCACCGCGGTGCCCCCCACGCTGGCAAAGCGGGCGAACTGGTCAGCCGGGATACCCGTCAGCAGTCGATCGGCGTAGCCGAGCGACAGTTGCAGCGTGTCGGCGATGATGTTTCCAAGCGTGCGGTGCATCGGTGAACTCCTGTGTGGAATGGACGAAAACAGAGGGCGGCCGAGAAGGGATGGGCGCGACTCAGCGTGTGGGGCCGGCGTTTGCGTGGGCGGTCAGCTGGCCAATCGCTTGCGGCAGGGCGATACACTCGGCGGCAAACACGCGAGCGGCAAGCGATTCCGGGGTGTCGTCGGCGCGGACACGCACCGCCCGCTGGAGAACGATCCTGCCGTGGTCGTATTGATCGTCCACCAGATGCACCGTGCAACCGGAGATCGTGCAGCCGCGGGCCAGCACCGCGCGGTGGACATGCATGCCGTGGAATCCCTGCCCCCCGAAGGCGGGCAGCAGGGAGGGATGGATGTTGATCACCCGGCCGGAGAAGTCTGCCGGAATCTGCACAAGATGCAAAAACCCTGCCATCACCACCAGATCGGGCACCGCCTTCCGGCAGGCGGCAAAGATTTCTTCGCTCCATGCCGCGACCGATCTGCCCTGTGGCGAGATCACTTCGGTGGGAATTGCCGCAGCCCGGGCGATCTCCACCCCCCGCACATCTCCCCGACTGGCCACCACCAATTCAATACTCGCCCGCAGGCGTCCCGCAGCGATGTTCTCGATCAGGTTGGCCAAGCTTCGCCCTGATCCCGACAGCAACACCGCCAGCCTGGGCACGCCAGGGGCCGGCGCGGAATTGGCAGCAGAGGTCACGAAACGCCTCCACCGCGGGAAGTGAGGGGGCGAACATGGATCGTCAGCGGGTGGCCATCGATATCGAGCGTTTCGACTGCCCCGCGTGCGCTTGCATCGCCGGCTGGGACTCCGATCCGGGCGGGATCGGCGAGTGTTTCTGCCGCCACGTAAGCCAGATGGGTTTCCAAGGCGTGCAGCAGCTGTGGGGAGGAGGTTTCAAATACCAGCTCGATCCGATCGGTGAACTCCAGATCGAGCGCGCGGCGCTGCGACTGCACGGCATGCACCACCTCCCGAACCATCCCCTCGGCGATCAGTTCGGGGGTCAGTTCGCTCGCCACGACCACCACCGCCCGGGCATTTTCTGCCGCCACCCAGCCCGGCTTGGCGGTTGTGCGCACAATGAGATCATCCGGCTGCAAAACCGCCACGCCCCCACCGGCCAGCGGCAGGCTGACGCTCCCCTCGCGGGCAAGGTCTGCCAGAAGCGCGGCGGCATCGGCCTGCTGGAGAGCGTTGCGAACCTTGGGCAGATCCTTCCCCAGACGTGGTCCGAGCTTTTTCAAATCGGGCTGCACCGAGCGCTCGATGTAGCGATCGGGTTCGCGGCAGATCTCAAACTGCTTCACGTTGAGTTCATCGCAGACAAGCTCGGCATGCGCCTCCAGCCACATGGCATCTTCCACCGATACCCCCGCGAGGATCACCTCCACCTTGGAGAGTGGCTGACGAACCTTGAGCTTCTCCGCCGCCCGGGCTGACCGGCCCAGCGACGCCACATCCCGCACCAGCGCCATGCGGCGCACAAGATCAGCGTCGACTGCTGTGCCATCAGCCGCAGCCCCGGTGGGGTAGTCGCACAGATGCACACTCTCAGGGACGTGCGTGCCAAACGGAGTCACGGCGAGGTTTTGCCAGATCTCCTCCGCCACAAAGGGCACAAACGGCGCCGCCAGCCGCACGATTCCCAGCAGCGTTTCGTAGAGCGTCCAGTAGGCGGCCAGCTTTTCGGCGTTGCCCTGCGGCCCGGTGTCGGCCCGGCCGGCAGCCCAGAAGCGATCGCGGCTGCGCCGCACAAACCAGTTGCTCACGCCATCGACGAGCGTGTGGAGTTCACCGGCGGCGCCAAAATGGTCGTAGCGGTCCATCCGTTCCACCATCGCCGCTGAAGTGCGTTTGAGTTCCGAGAGCATCCAGCGGTCGAGCTCACCGCGCTCTTCCACCGGTTGCCAGCCGCGTGCCGCCGCCAGATCAGCAGCCTCGAGGCTGCCGGGAGCATCGAGCAGGGCCGCCGGATCGAAGCCATCGATCCGGGCATAGATCACGAAGAACGAATAGACGTTCCAGAGTCGCAACAGAAATTCGGGCACGCTTTCGCGGATGGCCCGTTCGCTGTAGCGGATGCTCGTCCAGGGAGGCTGTCCGGCGAGGAAAAACCAGCGGAGGGCGTCGGCCCCATATTTATCAAAAATCTCGGCCGGCTCTCGGTAGTTGCGCTTGCTCTTCGACATCTTCGCGCCATCCTCGCCGAGCATGTGCCCCAGCACGATGCAGGTGCGGAAGGGATGTGGAGAATTCGCGGCGAGCGCCGGCTGCCCGCCACCAGCGGGTTGCCGGCCGTCGCCGAAGAGGAGCGTGCTGATCGCCAACTGGCTGTAGAACCAGCCCCGGGTCTGATCGATCGCCTCGGAGATGAAGTCGGCCGGGAATTGATTGGCGAAATCACCTTGTGTGTGTGGCCAGCCCCACTGGGCAAATGGCATGGCGCCCGAGTCAAACCAGCAGTCGATCACTTCCGACACACGCCTCATGCGGGCCCCGGCGGCAAATGGCGAATCGTAGGTGACGGCATCGATGTAGGGCTTGTGGACGCGCAGATCGGGGGAAAGATCGGGTTTTTCGGCGAGCGCCCGGTCGAAGATATCCATCCCCGCCGCACCCGGCTTGGCCACCAGTGCGGCATAGGAGGGAACCGCCTCCCCCTTGCCCGTTTCCTCGCACACCCAGATCGGGAGCGGCGTGCCCCAATACCGCTCCCGCGAGAGAGCCCAGTCGACGTTGGTCGCGAGAAAGTTGCCGAAGCGGCCATCTTTGATGTGTTCCGGCAGCCAGTTGATCTGGGCGTTATTGGCCAGCATCTGGTCCCGGAATTCGCTGGTCCGGATGAACCAACTGGCCCGCGGATACTGAATCAGCGGATCGTTGTCGGCCCGCCAGCAGAAGGGGTAGTCATGCACATACTGCTCGTGGTGCACAAGCACACCGCGGGCGCGCAGGTCGCGGAGAATATCCCGGTCGCAGTCTTTGACAAACCGACCGCTCCCCATCGGGACGAGATCGGTGAACGTGCCATCGGGAGCGACGCAATTGAGCAGTTGAGGGCGTGAGCCCTCGGCAAACCGGGGCTGCTCCAGCATCAGCACGCCGTAATCGACTTCGCCAAAGGCGGGCGCGATATGGACGATTCCCGTGCCGGTGTCGGTGGTGACAAAGTCGGCCGCCACCACCCGCCATGCGGTGAAGTCTGCGCCGCCGGATGCCAGCGGAGCCTTGTGCGGTGGGCCGGCTGGGCGGAATGTGTCGAAGGGGGGCAGGTAGGCCCGGCCGACGAGGGCGGAGCCCTTCATCCGGTCGACTGTCGCAAATGTCTTTTTTGTTTTTTCTGCCAGCGCTCCGGAGAGCGCCTCGGCGACGATGTATTCGGCGTCGCTGCCCTCCTCGCGGAGGACCACATATTCAAGCTCGGCCTTCACCGCCGCAAACTGATTGGAGGGGAGCGTCCAAGGGGTGGTCGTCCAGGCGACGAGGCTCCTCTGGGTCGGCTGGCCGGCCTCGTCGAGAAGCGGAAACGCCGCATACACACTCGGATCCTGCACCTCGCGGTAGCCCTGACCCACCTCGCCGCTGGAGAGCGCAGTGCCCCCCTGCGCCCACCACCAGACAATTTTATGCCCCTGATAGAGGAGGCCGCGATCGAACAGATCAGCCAGCGCCCACCAGACGCTCTCCACGTATGACTGGTGGTAGGTGACATAGGCCGAGGAGAGATCGATCCAGAATCCGATCCGATCGGTGAGCGTCTCCCACTCCTTCATGTACCGCCACACCGATTCCTGGCAGCGGTGAATGAAGGGCTCGATCCCATAGGCCTCGATCTGCGCCTTGGAATGGATTCCCAACTGCTTGCAGACCTCCACCTCCACCGGCAGGCCGTGGGTGTCCCAGCCGGCCTTGCGCTCGCAGAGTTGGCCGCGCATCGTGCGGTAGCGCGGGTAGAGATCCTTGATCGTGCGCGTCAGGCAGTGGCCGGGATGGGGCATCCCGTTGGCCGTTGGCGGCCCCTCGAAAAACACAAAGCGCTCCGCGCCCCGGCGGGCCTCCAGCGATTTTTCATACGTGCGCGCTTCGCGCCACAGGCGGCTGATCGCCGCTTCCATGGCAGGGAAGTCTGGCTTGCCGCGAACGGGATGGAACATGAGGGGGGCGGCTCCGGCGATTATTTTTCTGAGTGGCCGGCATCACGCACAGCAGCCGTGACGATCGCCCTGAGCTTCGGCTCGGCTCCCCGGGCGACGGCAATGATCTTTTCCAGCGTGGCTGCCTCCAGGGCATCGGCGAGGCACATGTCGGTCACCACCGACACGCCCAGCACCTTGAGGCCCGCATGCACCGCCACAATGACTTCCGGCACTGTCGACATGCCGACGACATCGGCACCGATCCCGCGGAGAAACCGATACTCGGCCCGGGTCTCGAGATTGGGTCCGGTCACCGCCACGTAAACGCCCCGGTGGGCGACAAAATCCTCGCGCCTCGCCACTGCCAAAGCGGCGTCGATCAGGGCGGGAGTGTAGGGGGCCGACATGTCGGGGAAGCGCGGACCGAGTCGCTCGTCGTTGATGCCGACGAGCGGGTTGTCGTTCATCAGGTTGATGTGATCATCGATCACCATCAGGTCGCCGGTGCGAAACTGCGGATTGAGGCCGCCGCAGGCATTCGTCACGATCAGGAGCGAAGCCCCGAGGTGCTTGAGCACCCGCACCGGCAGCGTGATCTGTCCGAGCGGATAGCCCTCGTAGGCGTGCATCCGCCCCTCCATCACCACCACCGGCACCCCCTCGAGCATGCCGCAGACGAGGCGGCCGGCATGTTCGGGCGCCGTGGAGGCGGCGAAATGCGGAATCTCCGCGTAGGGGATGACAACGGGATCGGCGATCGAGGCCGTGACGCCACCCAAGCCGCTGCCGAGGATAATGCCCACGGTGGGGCTGTGGTTCCACCGCCGGCTGATCGCAGCACTCGCGGCGGTGATCTTGTCGAACTGATCGAGCATGAGTGTCCTGGGGCAAAGGCGGCGGCGGAATCAGCCGTGCCCCAGGAGGGCGCGGAAGTCAGGCCGCTCGCGCAGGGAATCGAGATCCGGATCAGACTCCATGTGGTCGAGGTCGTCGTAGCCGAGATCCATCGCTGCACAGAGCGCAGCAATCGCCTCATCGCCATGGCCGACCAGCGCCAGCGAGCAGGCCAGATTGTAGCGGGCCAAGGCATCCCCGGGCAGGCATTCCACCAGTTGCCGGTCGAGTTCAACCGCCCGGCTCACCAGCCCCTTGCGGGCCACCAGTTCGCCAAGAATCCGCAAAACTTCCACGGCGCGGGGGTTGCGGGCGAGCAGTTTCTCAAAAAAGTCGATGTCAAAATCGAGTTGTCCGAGCTTGCCAAACCAGCGTCCCGATCCGCCGGCGGGGGCGCCGGGCGCCACCGACACAGGCCGGGGCGAGGAGCCCTTGCCCCGTTTGGGGCCCGGGGTGGCGTGGGCGTCGTCGGCTCCGGAATGGGGAGAGTCGAGGCCAGACATGGGTCTCTCCGTGGGGGATGGTTCCGGACAAGGTCGGCGCCGCCGCTGACGCCATCTATTTCTTTCGGCCAGGGGCCTTGCCGGGCGGGGGCGGGCCCGGGTCGCCATCGTCGGGGTGATCCCAATCGGGATCGTTTGCCTCTTCCTCAAAGTCGTCGTCAAACTCGTCGTCGAAGTCGTCGAAGCTTGATTCCTCGTCTGAAAGCGGTTGGGCAGCGAGATCTTCCTCGTCTCCCAGATCTTCATCCTCCTCCGGTTGCCCGGCAGCCTCGATTTCCCGCCGTGGGGCAGCGTTATGCCTTGGGGCCGTGGCGCCCGGGGGATTTGCGGTGCTGCGGCGCAGGCCCGGGACCGACACAAGGGGCGCAGAGGGTACAAGCCCATAACCGGGCAACGGAAACAGCGGAGCAAGAGGCAGGGCAATCATGGGCAACGGTCGGAATCTTTGTGGGGGGGGAGGGGAAGGCTGGATGACAGGAAGTGAGGCGGGCCACAGGCGGGAAGGACAGGAGCGAAAAATCGGGGGAGCTAAGCCGGACGTCTCCCCTCAGCGAACAATCAGAGCCAACGATCGAGAATGAGAGCCAACCATCAAGACCTAGAGCAAACAATCTCCCGACCGCTGAGTCAAGACAGCCACCTAGCGGGGCCAAGGCCGCTCAGGTGTGGTAGTCGGCGTTTAAGTGTACGTATTCTGCGGTGAGATCGCTCGAATAAAAGCGGATTGAGCCGGTTCCCCCCCCCATGTCGAGTTCAATCAATGTCTCGCGGGCGGCTCTGATCGACGCCGACACTTCCGCCCCCGAGAACGGAACCGGCTGTCCGTCACGGAACAGAAGGGTTCCGTTGAGCTTGAGTTGGGTTGTCTGGGGGTCGAACGAGACCCCGGCATAGCCTGCCGCCGAGACAATTCGGCCCCAGTTGGGGTCGGCTCCGCAGATAGCCGTTTTTACCAGCGGACTATCGGCCACAGTGCGGGCAATCTGCCGGGCCTCGTCGCGGGTGCGGCAGCCACACACCTCAATCCGCAGCACGTGCGTGGCCCCCTCGCCGTCGTCGGCGATCTCGCGGGCGAGTGCCTCGCAGGCATTCTTTAAAGCCCTGGCGAAGGCGGCCAGGGCCTCTCCCTTGAGCGGCTTGCCCCCCGCGGCCCCGTTGGCCAGCAGCAGCACCGTGTCGTTGGTGCTGGTGTGGCCATCCACGCTCACGCAGTTGAACGTCTCCTCGGCCGCCTCCGAGAGGAGGGCCTGGGCGTCAGAGGCATCGATTGCCGCATCGGTCAGCACGATGCCGAGCATCGTGGCCAACCGCGGCCCCACCATCGCGGCGCCCTTGGCCATCCCGAAGAGCGTGTAGTGCTTTCCGCCGGCTTGGAACGTCGAGCCGGAGAGCTTCGGCCGGGTGTCGGTGGTCATCATGCCGCGGGCGGCGTGGATCACGGCCTGGCTGTCTGAGCCGAGTTTCTCTGCGACGACGCCGAGCCCCGCCTCGATCTTTGCCAGCGGCAGAAATTCACCGATGATCCCGGTCGAAAGGACGAGCACCGCCGACTCCTCCACCCCAATTCGGGCGGCGGCCACGGCGGCCATCTGCTGGGCGTCGGCGAGGCCCCGGGTACCGGTGCAGGCGTTGGCATTGCCGGAATTGATGGCCACGGCGCGAAACCCCGTGCCCGGCGTGCGGCCGCGGTCGAACGTGACCGGAGCGGCGCAGACGAGGTTGGTGGTGTAGACGCCGGCGGCCGTGGCGGGGAGATCGGAAACCACAAGCGAAATGTCTTCCCGGGCGGGATTGCGTTTCAGACCGGCGTGGACGCCGGCCACGCGGTAGCCCTGTGGCAGGGCGGGAATGGGAAGGCGGACGGCGGTTTCGGTGATGGCCATGAGCTGCAAAGAAATGAAATAAGGAGTGGGCGAAACAGAGAGACTCAAGCGATCGATCAGAGCAGACCCGTCGTTTCGGCGAGCCCGTGGAGGCAGTTGAAATTCTGCACCGCGGCTCCCGACGCACCTTTGAGCAGATTGTCGAGGCAGCTGATCAGGAGCACCCGTCCACGCACCACGCGGGCGGTGATGTCGCAGCAGTTGGTGCCGACTGTGTCTTTCGTGGCGGGGAGATGGTCGACGATCCGCACAAACGGCTCGCCGCGGTAGGCATCCCGCAGGAGGGTGAGCACCTCGGCCTCGGTCACGGGCCGGTTTGGGCGGATGTAGATCGTGGAGAGAATGCCCCGGTCCATCGGAGCCAGCTGGGGGGTGAAGATCAGCTGTGGCGTCACTCCGGCAAACCGTCCCACCACCTGCTCCATCTCGGGAGTGTGGCGATGGCGACCGACGTTGTAGGCCGACATGCTCTCATTGCATTCGGGGAAGTGCGTCATCAGCTTGGGCGACCGACCCGCTCCACTGACACCGCTCTTGGAGTCGACGATGATGTCGTCGCTGTGGAACCAGCCACTTTTGATCAAAGGGGCCAGCGGCAGGATGGCGCTTGTCGCATAGCATCCTGGATTGGCGACCAGCTTCACACCGCGGATCTTGCTGCGAAAGAGTTCCGGGAGCCCATAGACGGTGGCCCCCAGCCGCTGCTGATCGGGGTGCTCGTGGCCATACCACTCGAGATAGCTGGCGGCATCGTTGAGCCGGTAGTCGGCACTCAAGTCGATCACTGTGGCCCCGGTGGCCAGCACCTGGGGAAGAATTTCGGCGCTGGCGCAGTGGGGCAGGCAACTGAAGACGCAGTCGGCCCGCTGCCCCACTTCCTCAGGTGAAAGGTCTTCCAGCGGCAGGTTGATCCGGCCAACAAGGCTGGGATGCACGCTGGCCACGGGGGCCCGCCCTTCCTGCCGGCTGGTGGTGGCAGTGATTGTGACCTCCGGGTGGCGGAGGAGAATCTTCATCAGCTCCAAGCCCGTGTAGCCTGAGGCACCCAGAATGGCGACGTTGATCATCAGCTCCTCAAGGCTCGCGTGGCTGTGGCTTTGGTGGCGGGGACGGGGGTGTTATAGCAGGCCATCGCCGAATCGGCCCCTGCGCCTGCTAGCCCTTCGGGCGAGCGGGTGGGAAAGGTGCGGAAGGCTTCTCCATCAGGCCTGCCGCCAGCAGCCGCAGGAGCCAGCGGGAAACGGTGGCCTTGGAACCGCTCTTCTTTCCCACGCAGGCGTGGTGACGGTCGAACACGGTGACGCTGGTGCGGTCTGATTCCATGGCGGTGAGGTCGTTGACGACAATGAGGTCGCAACGTTTGGCAGTAATTTTTTCGAGCGCCCGGGTGGGATCGGCTCCAGGCTCCAGAGCGAAGGCCACCATCCACTGCTGTGCCTCGGCCTGCCGGGCGAGCGTGGCGATCACATCGACGGTCGGCCGGAGCGAGATCTCAAGCGCCGTGCCGCGTCGCGGAATTTTTCCAGCCACCCGCTGAGCCGGCGTGAAATCGCAGGGGGCGGCGGCGGCGATCACCCCCTGCACCTGCGGCAGTTCGGCGAGGCAGGCGGCGAGCATGTCGGCCGTGGTGACCACCGGCACCACGCGGGCGGCGCGTGGGTAGCGGACGCTCACCGGCCCGCTCACGATCGTGACGCGATGCCCGGCATTGAGTGCGGCTCGGGCGAGGCAGACCGCCATCCGGCCGCTGGAGGCATTGGTGAGAAACCGCACATCGTCGATGTAGGCACGAGTTGGCCCGGCGGTGATCAGAATATGGGCCACGCGGGGCTTCCGTCAGGGGGCCTGGGTGGCGGGGCGAACAGGCCGAGCCTGCCCGGCAAACGCCGCCGCGAGAATTTCAAGGATCTCCGCCGGTTCGGCCATGCGGCCCGCACCCGACTGGCGGCAGGAGAGCCAGCCGCTGCCGGGCGGGATGATCGTCACGCCATCGGCGGCCAGTTGGGCAACATTGCGTTGCACGGAGGGCTTGGCCCACATCGCGGAGTTCATTGCCGGAGCCATCCATACCGGACACTCCGCACACAACAGCAGTGTGGTGAGCAGATCGTCCCCCATGCCGGCCGCTGCTTTCGCCAGCAGATCGGCCGTGGCGGGCGCCACAAGAATAGCGTCCGCCTTGGAGGCGAGTTCGATGTGGGCTCCCAGCGGGTGCCGTCGGGAAGAGAACACCCGGGTGGCCACCGGACGACCAGTGAGCGCCGCGAAGGTTGCGGTGCCGACAAAGCGCACCGCGCCTGGCGTCATGACCGCCGTCACCCCCGCCCCTTGCTGCACCAGTTGGCTGGTCAGCGTAGCTGCCTTGTAGGCCGCGATGCCTCCGGAGACCCCGACGATGATTTCTCGGCCTTGGAGCATCAGATCACGGGCACCGTTTCAGGGCGGGGCAGGGGCAGGTTGGGGGAGAGATCTCCCCCAACCATGCGTGGATTTCATCGATTTACAGATCTGTGGGATCGAAGTCGAGCGGGCCGCCCGCCTCGGGGGATGCGCCGGTGATGCGGAGATTGGAGGAGGTGTCGAGGAAGATTTTGTCCTGTTTGATCTCCTCGATCACGATCTGCATTTTGTCTTTCGAATCGATGTCGACCAGCGGCCGACCGCCGGCATTGAGAGCCACCATTCGCTTTTGAATCAGTGTGGAGAGCTTGAAACGGCCACCCACCTTGTTGACGATTTCTTCTTCGCGCAGGTCATCGATCATGTGCCTTGGTCCTGGGAGGTCTGTGGTGCGGGAAAGGGAAGGATGCGAGGGGCAAAGTGAGCTAGGAGGACGGCAGGCCTGCGGCGGCCAGAATGCGGGCAATCTGGGCGACCGCCTCGGCGACGTTTTCGTTGACGACCCGATGTTTGTACCGGTGGGCTTCGAGCAGTTCGCGGTGGGCCACCTCCAACCGCCGTGCCATCGCCTCCGGCGATTCGGTGCCCCGGTGTTCGAGGCGTTGCTGGAGTTGCTCCGGGCGGGCTGGCTCGACGAAGATCGTCTCCGCGTCAGGATACCGCGCCAGAATGGAGAGTGTACCCTCCACATCGATTTCCAGTACCACCCACTCTCCGCGGGCGAGGCGGGGGGCCACCTCCCAGGCCAGCGTGCCGTACCAATGCTGCCGGCCGTAGACGCGGCAAGACTCGAGGAATTCCCCCGCTGCCTGCCGCCGCTGGAAATCGTCCAGAGGCAGAAAATGGTAGTCGATACCGTCGCGTTCCCCGGTGCGGGGGGGGCGGGTGGTGGCCGAGATGCTCGGCACCAACTGCGGCAGTTGGGCCAGCAGCAGGCGGAGAATGGTGGTCTTGCCGACCCCGGAAGGACCGGAAATGACCACGATCTTGCCGGTTGGACGGCCGCCCCCGGCAGCCGCGGAGGCCGCGGAGGGGGAGGTGCCGGCAGCGGTGCTGACAGGGTGCGCCATTGGGATGTTGTACAGCAGGCACCGGCACCTTGAAAAGGTGGTCGATTACTCGATGTTCTGCACCAGTTCCCGCAGCCGTTCGATTCTGGTTTTCACATCGACCACGAGGTGGGCGATCGCCACATCGGGCGACTTGGAACCGATCGTATTCGCTTCGCGGGCAAGTTCCTGGGTCAGGAAGTCGAGCGTGCGGCCGGGAGAGTCGTCGTGCAACAGCCGCTGAAACTGCTCCAGATGGCTGTCCAACCGGACCAGTTCCTCGGCGATGTCGGAACGGTCGGCCAGCAGGGCAATTTCCCGGGCGAGGTCGGCGTCAGCCAGCGGCACCCCTTGCGGCTCCAGAATCTTGCGCACCCGTTCCCGCAGCCGCTGCCGGTGTTCTTCCACCACCGCCGGAACCCGCGTGCGGACCGCCTCCACGCAGGCTTGGATCTCGCCGCAGGTCGTGCGGAGATCGCGGGCCATGGCATCCCCCTCGGCCCGACGCATCGTGTCGAGGCTGTCGAGCGCGCCGGCGAGCGCCCGCTCCACCAGCGGCCAGAGGCTTTCGATCGATTCCCGCGTCGGTGCCTGATCGACGAGGATGCCTGGCAGCGTCAGCAGGCCATCGATAGTCCGCGGCACCGGGAGATCGTGGCCGGAGCAGAAATCCTCCCACTGATCGAGATAGGCCTCCAGTTGCGCCAGATCGAGCCGGCGTGCCGCGGGGGCCGCCGCCCCCGAGACCTCCAGGCTCACCTGCACAGCGCCTCGGCGCACCCGGCGCCGCAGGATCGCTTCAACCTGCGATTCCAGCAGGAAAAACCCCTCGCGGGCGCGCAGCGACACCTTCAGAAACCGGTTGTTGACGCAGCGCACCTCCACCCGGCAGGTGGTACCTCCTGCGGAGGCCACCGCCTCACCGCAGCCAGTCATGCTCAGCGCCATCGATAACTCCAGAGTGTGTCGGACGCCATTGGCTGCGCTGCCAGGATCGCAACTGGCGATGCCAGTTGAATCACTTGGGCTGCTCGGCTGGCGGCACTGGAGCGGCAGGAGCGCTGGTGGCAGCGTCCGCGGCCGGAGGATTCGTGGCTGCCGGGACGGCTGTCTCCACGGCTGTCGCAGGATCGGCGGCCCCGGTGGTTGCTGGCGTCCCTGTGCCGGCTCCCGCTGTCACGGCCGTCGGAGCGGCGCTGCCCAGAGAGCCGCTCAGCAGAGACTGCTGACGACCGAGCACATTGATGGCCAGCACGCAGAGGCAGATCCAAAACGCCGCCACGCCCACCGTGATCTTGGTGAACACATCTCCGGCCTTGGTGCCGAAGGCGCTTTGGCCTCCCATCCCGCCAAGGGCTCCGGCCAAGCCGCCACCCCGGCCCCGCTGGACGAGCACCAGCAGGATCAGGAAGAGCGACGAGAGCACAAGCAGCAGACCGAGCACAAACCGGACGAGCGAGATCATGGGGGGTTCCAGTGTCAGAATTTCAAGCCGAAGGGCCGCCCTGCGCCCGCAGGGGGACAGACAACTCCACAACAGGTGCAGCAATCAGTATTTTAGAGAAAATCGGTCTGGGCGCCGACAGCAATGAGCGGCGGACGCAGAAAACGGCAAAGCCTGCCGGCCAGCCTCCTCACCCAGCGGTCAGATTGAGCGGAAGGCGGCGGCGATCCCCAGAAAGTCGTCCGCTTTGAGGCTGGCCCCGCCCACGAGCGCCCCGTCGATGTCGGGCTGGCGGGCGAGATCGGCCGCGTTGTCGGGCTTGACGCTACCGCCGTATTGAATCCGCATCCGACTGGCCACCCCCGCATCGGAGAGGCCCGCCAGCAGGGCGCGGATCAAGGCGTGCACTTCCTGGGCCTGTTGCGGAGTTGCCACCTTGCCGGTGCCGATGGCCCAGACCGGCTCGTAGGCCACCACCACCCGCTCCAGTTCAGCTGGCGTCAGGCCAGCGAGCGATTGCTGAATCTGCTCGGTCACCACCGCCGCAGTGCGGCCCGCCTCGCGTTCTTCCAGCAGTTCCCCCACGCACACAATGGGCGTCAGTCCGGCTGCCAGGGCGGCCTTCGTCTTGGAGTTGACGATGCTGTTGGTCTCGCCAAACAGCGTGCGCCGCTCGGAGTGGCCAAGGATCACATACGTGCAGCCCACATCCTTGAGCATCGCCGCCGACACCTCGCCGGTGAAGGCTCCGCTCGGCTTGTCGAGCATGTTCTGCGCTCCCAGCGTGAGGTGGGCGGGGCTCCCGCCAGCCGCCAGGGTGGCCCCCACCACATCGGCATAGACGTTTGGCGGGCAGAGCACCAGTTCCACGCCCGCCGCCTCGGCCGTCCGCACCGCGACGGCGGCGGTCAAGGCCTTTGCTCCAGCGCGATCGAGGTTCATCTTCCAGTTGCCGGCGACGATTTTCGTGCGGGAGGCTGCCATGAATACTCCTGAGGATGGGGGGCCAACAGAGGGACAAGTCAGTGAGGAATGGACGCGAGACGCGGAAGCAAAGGGACCAGAATCCGGGGGGAAGTGCAACTCATCCCACCGCCGCGGCGGTGGCGTAGGAGCCGAGCACGACGACGCGTTTGCAGCGGCGCTCAAGCGCCGCGATCGCCCGCCGCACTCGCATGTCGTCGCGGTGCCCCTCGAGTTCCACGAAAAAGACATAGCCCCGTTCCTCACCCGCGAGCGGGAACGACTCGATCCAGGTGAGGTTGAGCTTCTGCCGTTTCGGAATCGCCAGGGCATCGGCCAACCCGCCCGGCTTGTGTTCGATCTCGAACATCAGCGAGGTTTTGTCGTGGCCGGTGCGTCCGGAATCGGCATGTCCGATCACGGCGAAGCGGGTCGTGTTGCCCGCCACATCCTCGATATTCTCCGCCAGCACATCGAGCCCGTAGTGAACCCCCGCCTGCCGGCTGGCGATGGCGGCGGCATGGGGGGTGCGTCTGGCTGTCTCCGCGGCAAAGCTGGTGCTGGTGACCTCGATCAGCCGGGCGCCGGGGAGATGGCGGGCCAGCCAGTTGCGGCACTGGGAAAGGGCCTGGGGCCGGCTGTACACCTCCTGGATGGAGGCCCGATCGCAGGCCGCCAGCAGATTGTGGTGGATGCGCAGCGGCACCTCGGCGCAGATCTTGACCGGGAGCCTGGAGAAGTTGTCGAGCGTGTCGGCGATCCGGCCGTCGGTTGAGTTTTCCAGCGGCACCACGCCGTAATGGGAATGCCCGGCATGCACCTCCTCGAAGGCGGCTGAGATGCTCCCCACCGGCACGAATTCGACCGAACTCCCAAACCGATGCAGGGCCGCCAGATGGCTGTAGGTCCAGGCGGGGCCCAGATGCGCCACCCGGATGTGCTGCTCGATCGCCCGCGACCCGGAGATCAGTTCGCGGAACACCGACTTGAGACTCTCCGCCGCGAGCGGGCCGGTGCTGTGGGAGGCGACCTTCGAGAGCACCATCTCCTCGCGGGAGGGATCGTACGTCTGCTGGCCGCTGGCCTGTTTGAGATGCCCAATCTGACCGGCGAGCGTCGCCCGCTCGTTCATGCGGGCCACCAGTTCGCGGTCGATCAAATCGATCTTGGCCCGCAGTTCGGCCAGTCCGGGCTCTGCCGGCGCCGACGCTTTGGTCCGCCCCGACGTGCCCCCTGCGGCGGGAATCGCTGGAGTGTCCGACAGTGGTCGCGGAGTACCCGATTTTGCCATGCTGACGCCTTATCTGACGGCGGGGGGGAGCGAAACGGCCAAAATGGCAGCCTCGCCCGGGGGTTAGTCTGGTGGTCCCCTGGGGAACTGTCCACTGTAATCGCTGCGGCAGCGGCGTAAATAAGGGAATATCGAGCCCCCTGCCGCGGCCTGCAAGCCGCTGTTGCGAGTCTCCGCGTTGGTGGCACGGCCTTTGCATTTCGAAAGAAGTACACGGCAGAAAAGCCGGGCGGTGCATGGCAGGAATCTGGCCATGGCCGCCGGTTGCCCGCACCCACACTCCCCACCCCACCAGCAGGACAGTCAAAAACCATGGCGACGAACAAGGGCGAAAAGATCATCGGCATCGATCTCGGTACCACCAATTCGGTGGTGGCGGTCATGGAGGGCAAGGAGCCCAAGGTGATCGCGAACAAGGAGGGCAATCGCCTCACGCCGAGCGTGGTGGCCTTCAACGATAAGGGGGAGACGCTCGTGGGCGACACCGCCCGTCGGCAGGCCGTCACCAACCCCAAGCGGACGATCTATTCGATCAAGCGGTTCATGGGACGCCGCCACAACGAGGTGGCTGGCGAGGAGAAGATCGTTCCCTATGAGGTGGTCGGCGGTCCCGAAGACTACGTCAAGGTGAAGGCGGGCGACCAAACCTGCACCCCGCCGGAGATCTCCGCCAAGATCCTCCGTGCTCTTAAAGAAGCAGCCGAAAGCTACCTCGGTCACAAGGTCAACAAGGCTGTGATCACGGTTCCGGCCTACTTCAACGATGCCCAGCGGCAGGCCACGAAAGATGCCGGTCAGATTGCGGGCCTGGAAGTGATGCGCATCATCAACGAGCCGACTGCCGCGGCGCTGGCCTATGGCCTCGACAAGAAGACTCAGGAAAAGATCGTGGTGTTTGATCTCGGTGGCGGCACGTTCGACGTGTCGGTGCTGGAGGTGGCTGACGGCGTGTTCCGGGTGATCTCCACCAACGGCGACACCCATCTCGGCGGCGACGATTTCGATCAGACGCTCATCAACCACGTCGCTGACCAGTTCAAGAAAGAGCAGGGGATCGACCTGCGGAAAGACACCATGGCCCTGCAGCGTCTGCAGGAAGCCTGCGAAAAGGCGAAGAAGGAGCTCAGTTCCGCCCAGAGCACCGACATCAACCTGCCGTTCATTACGGCCGATTCCACTGGGCCCAAGCACCTGCAAGTGACGATCACCCGGGCGCAGTTCGAGCAGATGTGCGACGCCCTGGTGGAACGCTGCCGTGGGCCGGTCGTGCAGGCGCTCAAAGACGCCAAGCTCGACCCGAAGGATATCGACGAGGTGGTGCTGGTGGGCGGTTCGACCCGCATCCCCAAGGTGCAGGAGTTGGTTCGCAAACTCTTCTCCAAGGAACCCCACAAGGGCGTCAACCCTGACGAAGTGGTGGCCCTCGGGGCTGCCATTCAGGGAGGCGTGCTCGGGGGAGATGTGCAGGATGTCCTGCTGCTCGACGTCACGCCCCTCTCGCTGGGCATCGAAACGGAGGGTGGGCTGTTCACCAAATTGGTGGAGCGCAACACCACCGTTCCGACCGAGCGCAAGCAGGTGTTCAGCACAGCCGCCGACAATCAAACCGCGGTGACAGTGAGCGTCTATCAGGGGGAGCGCCCCATGGCGAAGGACAACCGCCTGCTGGGGCAGTTCAACCTCGAGGGGATTGCTCCGGCGCCGCGTGGAGCCCCACAGATCGAGGTGAAGTTCGATATCGACGCCAACGGCATTCTGGCCGTCAGCGCCAAGGATCTCGGCACCAACAAGGAGCAGACGGTCAAGATCGAGCAGTCGAGCGGGCTCAACGAGACTGAGATCGAGCGGATGCGGAAGGATGCGGAACTGCACGCCGACGAAGACAAGCGCAAGCTGCGTCTGGCCGAGGCCCGCAACCGTGCCGAGGCGCTCTGCTTCCAGACTGAAAAGATGATGAAAGAGAACACCGAGAAACTGTCAGACTCCGACAAGGCACCGCTCGAGGCAGCGATCACCAAGGCCCGCGAGGCTGCCAAGGGAGAGGATGTCGACGCGATCACCTCGGCCCACGACAGTCTTGAGCAGGCTTCGCACGCACTTTCGAAGGTGCTCTATGAGGCCTCGGCGGCCCGTGGTGGCCAGCCGGGCGAGGCACCGCAGCCGGGGGCTGCCAAGGGGGCTGGCGACGACGCCATCGATGCTGAGTTTGAGGTGAAGTAGTCCGTTTCGGCTGCGGGAGGAAGTCGATCCCGAGTTGATCTGTGGTCTGGGCTGGGTTTCCCCACTGTGGGTACAGGAGCAGTCACATGCCATTTCGCTTCGACAAGCTGACGATCAAGGCCCAGGAGGCGGTGCAGCGGGCGCTGGAACTGGCTGCCTCGCGGGGCAACCCGCAGATCACGCCGGTCCATCTGCTGTACAGCCTCGTCTCGGAGCGGGAGGGGATTGTGCGGCCGCTCTTGGAGAAGATCGGCGTCGATCAGGGCCATCTGGAACGGATCATCGAAGCGGAACTGTCGCACCTGCCGAAGGTGTCGGGAGG
>CAISJI010000043.1 GCA_903885565.1 uncultured Planctomycetaceae bacterium | reverse complement strand
GTTGACCTTATGGGTTCCATAAAAAAACGTTATCGGGGGTTGGTAAACGCTGCCTCCGTCGGAGGTACCGCAGCGCTGCGCAGCCGATCTGGCGACCGTTTCTGGGCCTGCAGTTGCTGCAGGGCTGCCGTCAGCGTGGGAAAGGCCTCGGTCGTGATCTCCGGCCGAGCGAGCGAGCCCTTCACGTGGATCAACATGAACTGGCCGCTGGCCCCTCCCAGGACCGATTTCATAACCGGCAACTGGGATTCGGAGTCGCCCATGATCGACCGAAAAGTGAGATGCGCCTGGGATTCGAAGTCGACCTCGCCGTTGCCCACCAAGCTGATGGCATCGCCGGAGAGTTCGATGTTGTCGAGGTAGGCGTGCGGCCCTTCGATTCGAAAGTCGATGAGACTGGAACTGAAGGCTCTGCGGTCGGGAGCCTTGACCCGCAGCACCTTGAGCAAGGCCACCACCACGGGCAGTTCATACATGTCGGCATCGCGCAGACGCACCTGCCCGCGCCCCTGCAGCGAGTGGGTGCCAATCCTCGAGCCCGACAGCTCCACGACGCCAAACACCTTGCCGCGCAGCGGCTGAGCTCCGCCCCCCTGCAGGCTCGGCAGGGCCGCCGCAGTGAGTTGCTCCATATCGGCATCCCCCATCGACGCCGATACGGCGAACGTTCCCGCCTCACCGGTGGTGACGGTGCCGTCGAGGAGAAGGGTGCCGCCAGCGAGTCGGGCGGTCATCCGCCGGGGCGTTCCTCCGCTGGAGGGAACGGCCGCGGCACCGAGCCGAACCCCGCCGGAATCGAGCGCCAGAGGCCCCCGAATGGCTGTCAATTGCATGCCCCTCCAGAGGGCGCTGTCGATCGCCACATCGCCGGTCGACTGCCATGCCCGTCCGTCGCTTTGGCCCCGCAAGCGGACGCCGCCGTGGACGTGCTCCAGTTCCACACCAACATCGAGCGATGCCTGCTCCATATCCAGTTGCATGTCCCAGGTGGCAGCTGCTGGCCCAGGCTTGCCTTCCACTGTTCCCTGGGTTGAGTAGATGTCGAGCGCACCGTCGAGGGAGAGGAGGCCCCGGGGCCGGACCGCCGTCAAGGCGCGGCGCAGCCCCTCCGGCATCGCCTGCAGCACATCGTGATCGGCGCGGAAGCGGTCGGCCGAAAGTCGCGCAAAAGAGACATGCCATCCACCCTCGGGCATGAATCGGCACACCCCCTCGGTGGTCACGGTGGTGCGGGCGTGCGAGCCACGCACTCCCGAGAAACGCAGCAGGCCATCTTTCCAGTCGAGCTGGCCCCGCAACTTTTCCAGCCGGTAGGGAAACCATGCCGGTTCGATCGACACCGTCTCCTCGCGGGGCGTCGCATGCAATTCGACCACTGTCTTGCGGGCCTTTACAGCATGCCGAATCGTGGCAGAGAAATCGACGTTGCCCCGGGGATCGAGATCGTCCCAGACCGTGCGCATGCCTCGCGGCATTGCATCGCGCAGCTCCCGATCGAGCACAACTCCCGCCCCCGTCAACAGCAGCGTGAGCTCGCCATCGTCTCCCGGCATGGGCACCAGCGAGCCGTTGCACTGCACCGTGCCGGCGTCGTTCGATCCGCTGATGTCGCGGATCGTCCAGTGGCCATTGACCATGCGAATGCTGCCGCTGATGCGGGAGAGCGGATAGGGAAATCCGGCGTAGCTCATGCTGCAGTCAACCAAGCGGATCCCGAGCGAATTGGTATGCGCTGGCGAGGCGCCGGGATGGCGTTCGTGCCGGAAGACAAAATCAAAGGTGCCGCTGGCCCGGAGCGTCCGCACGATCGTGGCGCTGCGGGCTGGCATGGCTGCCAAAAGGCCGTCGTCGATGCGCATCCCGTCTCCGCGAACCTCGACCGCGCCTGCTGTGCCCTGCGGTGTCGTGCGAAACATCCCCTGCACCTGCACGGCATGTCCGCCGGCCTGGCCGGTGAGGTGGATGGCCAGCGTCTCGCCGTCGAGCACCACAGTGCCGACCGTGCGATCCAAGCGGTAGGGAAACCGATAGTGCGTCAGCGACGCATTGCGGCAGCGCAGCGAAACCAGCGGGTGGACTCGGCCATTGCGGCGGGTGAGTTGGGCCCGCAGATCGACCTCGCCGGCCGGTGACAGCCGGCTCCACTGCAGCGCCCATTGCTCCGGCAGGAGCCCTTCCCACTGCCGCCCCACGATCAGCCGATCAGCTTCGAGAAGCAGGTCGAAGTCGGCATCCTGATGCCAACCCGCCAAGCGCCCCGAGCCCCGCAGCAGGGTCGAGCCCGCATGCGCCTCCAGGCGTTCAAAATGCACTCCCGTGCGATCGGCCGTGAACGAGGTCGTGACGTCCCGAAGCCCCACCGGCAAAGACGGGTGTTCAACGCGTCCCGATTCCAGTCGGCCCGTCACCACGGCAACGGTGTCCTGAAGCGCATGAAGCGACCCTGTGGCCGTCCAGCCCAAGTCGATGCGGCCCCGCATCGCGGCGAGCCAGACCCGCGCGGCAGTGCCCCGTGTCGGATCAGCCGCCGGCGGCACCAACTGCCACAGTCGCGGCGACACCTCCAGCGATTCCATCCCTCCCTCGATCTCAAACTGCCCGGTGCCGGGCGCCAGGCGCCCGTGCAGATTGATCCGGTCGAACAGGTCGCCGGCGCCTCCCCCCCGCACTGCGGCCCACACCACGCCGCTGGAGTCGGTTCCGCCGGGCTGCAGATCGAGACTGACCTGGCGCAGGTTGATCCGGGTCTGGGCCTGAAGATCGTCCACCAACAGCGTGGCATCTTCCACGGTCGTGGCGATCAGGCTGGAGGCGGAGCGTTCCCGCCACAGGCCAGCGAAATTCCAGGTGCCTCCCGCCCGGCGCACCGCATGCACAGCCGGCCGGCGCAGATGGATGGCGGTGATCGGAGGCGAACCGGAAGCCAGATCAGCAAGCGCCGTGCTGCAGGCCAGTCGCACCTCGTCAATCCAAACCATCTGCCGCCACTGCTGGGGCATATTTGGATCGACCAGCGACACTCCCCGCAGCACGATCCCCTCGCCGCTCACCAGGCTGGCCCCTTGCACCCGGGCTATGAGCGTCGGGAATTCCTGAGCCAGCCGGGCCTCCGCGCGACGGCGCACCTCTTCCCCCACCCGATTGCCACTGAGAAGAGTGGCCGCCAGAACGCCCACGACCGCACAGGGCACTGCCCAGCGCACGACCGTCCAAAGCGTAGTGGCAAGCGGGTTCACTGGTGGAACAGCCCTGATGGCACGCTGCGCGCAGCAGAAACCAGCATCCGAAGCGGACGCCGTTGCGGCGGACAGGCCCGGGACAGTACGCCGCGTGCCAGCCGGGAACAAGATTCATCCCACCGGCAAAAAACAGCCGGAAATCCCCTGTTTTCCCAAGACCCCCGTCCTTGCTATAGTGGCCTCCTCGTCAGTTGTCTTCAGGGGGCCGAATCCGCGTGCCTGGCACTGAGGCCCATTTCTTCAAACACCCCGCGAGATTGTATGAACGCGTCACTTTCCTCCTCCTCCGCAACTGATCTCGATGGCGCCGTGACCGACTCCCACCGGCAGCGTCTGCTGTGGGCTGGCTTCATGGCGATCCTCGCCGCGGGCGTCGGCTTCTCCATCCGGGCCGGCATTCTCGGCCAGTGGGCTGAGCAGTATGGATTCACGCAGACGGAACTGGGCGCGATCACCGGCGGCGGGCTGACCGGGTTTGGCATCATCATCCTGCTCTCCAGCCTGATCGCCGACCGGATCGGGTTTGGAAAACTGATGTTTGCCGCCTTCATCATGCATCTGATTTCAGCCGCTCTCACGCTGGCCACCGGCGCCGCCTTCGCAGCGGGTGGAAAGCCGCTCGCGTTCCAGTGCCTCTTCTGGGGCATGTTCCTCTTCGCCATCGGCAACGGCATCGCGGAAGCGGTGGTGAATCCGCTGGTGGCCACGCTCTTCCCCAGCAAAAAGGCCCACTATCTCAACATCCTCCATGCCGGCTGGCCGGGTGGACTCATCCTGGGGGGCTTGGCCAGCTATTTCATGGCTGGCGGAGCGGGCGCCAAGCCGGTCGCCTGGCAGATCCAGATTTCACTCTTCCTGATCCCGGTCATTCTCTACGGGCTGATGATGCTCGGCCAACGCTTTCCCAAAAGTGAAGCCAGCTCCTCCGGCATTTCCTACCGCGACATGCTGGGCGAACTCGGTCTCGTGGGGGCGGCGGTGATCTGCACCCTGCTGGCACTGTTCTTCAAGAGCGACTTGGGCTTCCCTCCGATTGTGGCTGCCGGCCTGGGTGCCGCCCTGCTGGCCGCGTTCGGTGCCGCCACCGGCTTCCGCCTCGGTCATCCGCTGCTGGCGTTTCTGCTGGTGATTCAGGCGCTGGTGGGATATGTGGAACTGGGCACCGATTCATGGATCGGCAAGATCACCGGCACGATCATGGCCAGCCCCGCCAACGGTCTGCTGCTGTTCGTCTACACCTCGGCACTCCTGTTTGGCCTGCGGTTTTTCGCCGGCCCGATCGTCGAAAAAATCTCCCCGCTGGGACTGCTGGCAGTTTCGGCACTGTTCGGTGCCACTGGGCTCACGCTGCTGGGGAATGCGGAAGGGGCGGTCATGTGCGTGATCGCCGCCACGGTCTACGGCATCGGCAAGACGTTCCTCTGGCCCACGATGCTGGCGGTGGTGAGCGAGCAGTTCCCCAAGGGGGGCGCGATCACCATGGGTGCTGCCGGGGGTGTTGGCATGCTCGCGGCAGGCCTGCTCGGCGGTCCGGGCATCGGATTCCTGCAGGACCAAAACGCCTCGGAAAATCTGCGGCAGGCCAGCCCGGCTGTTTTTGAGCGATACAAGTCGCCCAAGGAAAATGAGTTTCTCTGGCTCAAGACCGCTGGCCTCGACGGCGCCAAGGTGGGCGTGCTGGAGGATGGCGGCAAGGAGGCCCAGCGGGCTCTCGATCTGCTGAAGGGGGAGAAGAATGCCAAGCCGGAGGCGATCCAGTCGCAGCAGAATTTGGTCGATTGGTGGACGTCATCCGCCCAGCAGACAGCCGCCACCGACAAGTCGCTCGTGGAGGCGGCGGGCCTCTTCGGTGGCCGACGGGCCCTCACCGGCACCGCCTTGGTGCCAGCGGCCATGTTTGCCTGCTACGCCCTGCTGTTGGGATGGTTTCGCATGCGTGGCGGCTATCAAGCCCGCGGCATGCACCACTGATTCCCAAGAGCGGCTGGTTCTTCGACTCCGCTACGCACTGCCGGCTCCAGCAGCATCGGCCCTTTTCACAGGGCCGATGCTGAGCCGTCCGGCCGTGGTGCGGGCCTCAATCCCACTCGGCAGATCGCACGCCGCAGGATTCGGGCGGCGGCTGTTGCCTGCGGCCCGCAGAGGAACCTCCGCCGTGCGCACCAATTCTGCCAACTGCGTGTAGTGCCGGGCTGTCATGTCGCGTTGCGGCCACTGCTCCCGCCGCCAGAGCGTCACAAACATCTCGGCGAGCAGATGCTGATCGAGGCGGGCAAGCGGTCCCATCTGCAGCACCACGCTGCCGTCCGCCTGACGCTGGCCGTGGATTTCCAGCAGGTGCCCGGCGGCACTGGAAAGTGCGCCGGCCAGCGCGCCGGCCTGCACGCCGACGCGCCGCAGCGCAGCCGCCGCCGCCGGATAGGGACCCGCCGCGATTTCAGGCAGCACCCGATGGCGCAGGAAATTCCGGGCATAAGCTACGTCGCTATTAGAAGCATCCTCGCGCCATGGCTGCCCGACATGGGTGAGAAATCGACGCACATCCACGCCACAACAGCCCAGCAGCGGACGCACCAGCGCCATCCCCTCGGCCAGTTCGCGGGCTGCCGCCATGCCGGCGAGGCCGCCGACTCCCGTTCCCCTCAGCAACCGATGCAGAATTGTTTCGGCCTGATCGTCAGCGGTGTGGGCCACCGCCACATGCCGCGCACCGGCGGCACATGCCACCTCGGCGAGCCATGCATACCGCATCCGTCTGGCTCGCCCTTCCACCCCCTCACCGCGAATGCCATCCCCTGCCAGGACCGGCAGTCGCTGTGACACAAACGGGTGCTCGAGCCGGCCGGCCAGCGCCGCCACAAACGCCTCGTCGTCGGCCGCCTCAGGCCGCAGATCGTGGCGGGCATGAGCCACGATGAGCTTCGTCCCTGCCGGGCGGGAGCGGGCCAGTCTGTCGAGCGCCAGGAGCAGACCGACGCTATCGGCCCCCCCAGATACGCCGATCACCAGCGGCGCAGCCCACACCTGCTCCCCGGGGAGCGCCTGAGCAACGGCAGCCAGAAACCGCTCTTCCAGCACACCAGCCTCTTCGCCAAGGGTATCCATGCTCCCCATTGTGCCACCCGTCAGGCTCAAAGGCGAAATCCAAGCCCATCCCACGGCGTTGGCCCCCTCCCAGCCGCGTCTGAACTGCCCACTGTGAAAATGCCGGAGCCACCAGAGAGGGGCGACAAACGCCATTGAACCGCCTGCGGGGGCTGGCT
>CAISJI010000042.1 GCA_903885565.1 uncultured Planctomycetaceae bacterium | reverse complement strand
GCGGCGGCGGGCGGCCGCGGCATCCTGAATGACACTCACCACCTGCGCCGCATCGGGATCGAGCCGGCGGAGCCGGCGGGCGAGGCGCAACAGCGTCGCGGTGTCGGTGCTGTCTCCCAGATCGGCGAGCAGGTCGAGCCGGTTGTCGCCCGCCTTCTCCACCTCATCGATCATCCGCTCGAAATAGTCGAGCGCCACCCGATCGGCTTCGACGTTGGCCGTCCGGATGGCGGCATCGAACAGCTCTGGGGCGGTGGTGCGCGGCGGATGGGCCAGCGAATCGACCACCGCCTGCTGGAGGGAATCGAGTGCCTGGGCGGGCCGGCGGGGAGCATCGGCGGCGCTGGCAGCCGGGCAGGCGAGGCAAACAAGAGCCCCCCACAGGATCGCAGCCCGCGCCCTTTGCCCTGTGGTGCCCACGCTTCCCCCCCCGTCATGTTCCCGCGGCAGCCTCCAGACGCTGTCGCCACACCTTCATCTGGTCGGCAACCCGGGCGGGTGCGGTGGAGCCGAAACTCACCATCCGTTCAACCGCCCTGGATGCCCCAAGTGCACTGCGCAGCGAGGCCTTCCATTCTTTGCAGTCTGCCAAAAACTCCTCATCGGCAAGCTCTGCCAGCGCCACACCCTTGGTCATCGCCCGGCGGACGAGCCGGCCGACCGTTTCATGGGCGGTGCGCTGCGGCACTCCCTCGGCGATGAGCGCCTCCATCAGCGTGGTGGCATCGAGGTGGCCCCGCTCGAGCGTGGCGGCGATCCGTTCGCGATCAAAGGATGTGCCTGCCACCAGCGGCGCCGCCACGCCGAGCATCGCTTCGAGCGTGTCGATGGAGTCGAAGATCGCCTCCTTATCCTCCTGCAGATCGCGGTTGTAGGCGGTGGGGAGCCCCTTGAGGAGCACCAGCAGGCTCTGCACATTGCCGATCGTGCGGGCCGTCTTGCCGCGCACCAATTCGAGCACGTCGGGATTGATCTTCTGCGGCATGATCGAGCTGCCGGTGCAGAAGCCCTCGGGCAGACGCACAAATCCAAATTCCTGCGTGCTGTAGATGATCCATTCCTCCGCCCACTGCGACAGATGCACGGCCGCCAGCGAGAGCACAAAGGCCAGCTCGCAGACGAAGTCGCGGTCGCTGGCGCCATCAAGGCTGTTGGCCGCCACCCCGGCAAAGCCGAGCGTTTTCGCCACTGCCTCGCGATCGATCGGCAGGCTCGTGCCGGCCAGCGCCCCCGAGCCGAGCGGGAGGATGTTGGTGCGGACGCGGCAGTCGGCCAGTCGCTGCCGGTCGCGCTGGAATTTCTCACACCACGACAGCAGCTGGTGGGTCGCCAGCACAGGCTGGGCCCGGCGCATGTGGGTGTAGCCGGGAATGACGAGTCCCTGCTCCCGTTCGGCCAGAGAGAAAAACGCCCGCTGGAGTTCCTGAAGCGCCCTGTCGATGCGATCGATCGCGCGGCGGCAGTAGAGCCGCAGATCGGTGGCCACCTGATCGTTGCGGCTGCGGGCGGTGTGGAGCTTGCGGCCGGTGTCGCCGAGGCGGGCGGTCAGCGCCGATTCAATATGGAGGTGGATATCTTCCTTGGCGGCGGTGAACTCGAAGCGGCCGGCGCGGATCTCCTGGCGGATCTCCTCCAGCACAGTCGCGATCTGCTCTGCCTCGGCCTGTGAGATCAGGCCGGTGTGGGCGAGCATGGAAGAGTGGGCGATCGAGCCATCGATATCGTCGTCGGCGAGTCGCTGGTCGTAGGAGATGCTCTCGGAAAAAGCTTCGACGCGTTTGTCGGTCGCCTCGCGGAAGACGCCCGCCCAGGCCTTATGGGCGCCAGTGGTTCCTGCTGATGGTGAACGGTCGGATCCCGGCGGGGTTGGAGCTGCCACGGTGTGTCCTGCTTCTGGGGCGGGGATGGATACTCGCAACCTCTACTTGTACCCACGCCGCTGCGTGCGCGAAAGGGCCACCGGCGGCTGGCGGCAGGAGTGCATCCAGGAGAACTGGACCGAATACCGGCTCCATCCATCGATCAGGAAGGGTGATGGAGGCGGAGGGGTCGGCGAACGCTTGAGGAGCGCATGCGACGAAACTTTTGCCGTCCCGCAGCCGGGGGCGCCCCGGAAGACGTAGCCGCTCCAGGTCCGGGACTGCCCATGCCCCATCGCCGGACGTTCGCTGCGGCCCTCCGGGCCTTCCGCTCACTCGAAAGTCGGCTGCGCTTCGCCATCCATGGCTCCGCTGGCCGCCTACGCCGGCTCCTGGGGCACGGGCAGCCCCTCCCCGAACATCGATCAGGAAGTGATGGAGGAAGGGTGATGGAGGAAGGGTGATGGAGGAAGGGCGATGGAGGCGGAGGGATCGGCGAACGCTTGAGGAGCGCGGGGCCGCTGCGGCCCAAGCGACGAAACTTTTGCCGTCCCGCAGCCGGTGCTTTACTGAAGTGGGGGCTTGCGACAGGCTTCTCCCCGCTTGAGCCGGCAGACCGGGTACATTGGCCTGTATGACGACTCCCGAAGAAATTCTCGCGCCTGATGGGCGGCTGGCGGCGCGGTTGGCGCAGTGGGAGTCGCGTCCCCAGCAGATCGAGATGGCCAATCTGATCGCCGAGGCGATTGCGCAGCGCCGGCATGCCGTCGTCGAGGCGGGCACGGGCGTGGGGAAGAGCCTCGCCTATCTGGTGCCGGCGGTGTTGGCGGCCACAGCCGATCAGGAGGATAGCGTTTCGCCAGCGGCAACTTCAGCCTCAGCCCAGCCGGGTGCGCCCACGGCGGGCAATGACCCTGAGTCGCCTGATGCCGACGAGCTGGAAGAGGAGAATACCTCAGCGCCGGCTGGTAGCCGGCCGCGGCGGGTTGTCATTTCCACGCACACGATCGCGCTGCAGGAGCAACTCGTCACTAAAGATATTCCCCTGGTGGCGGCGGTGATGCCGCGCGAGTTTTCGGCGGTGCTCGTGAAGGGGCGGGGCAACTATGTCAGCCTGCGGCGGCTGCAGTTGGCAGTGGAACGGGCCGGCAGTCTCTTTCCTGAAGAACGCGATCTGGCAGAGGTGCGCGAGCTGGGCAGCTGGGCGCAGCAGACAGGCGATGGATCGCTGGCCGATCTGCAGTTTGTGCCGAGCCCCGGCGTGTGGGACGAGATCCAGAGCGACTCGGGCAACTGCATGGGCCGCGCCTGTCCCACCTACCAGCAGTGTTTTTATTACGCCGCGCGGCGGAGGATGGCGCGGGCGCAGGTGCTGATCGTGAATCATGCCCTGTTCTTCGCCGATCTGGCGCTGCGGCAGGGGGGGGCGAGCCTGCTCCCCGATCATGATGTGGTGATCTTCGACGAAGCACACATGGTGGAGGGGGTGGCGGGGGAGCATATGGGGATTGGTGTCTCCAGCGGCTCGGTCGAGCGCCTCCTCTCCAAGCTCTATTCCGAACGGGGCCATCGCGGCCTGCTGGTTCACTATTCCCTCCCTGAGCTGCAGGTCGACGTGCTCCGCTGCCGGCGGGCGGCCGAGGAATTTTTTGAATCGGTGCGCGCGGCGGTGGGACCGGAGGGGGAGGGGCCGTGGCGGGTGTCGGGCGCGCATCTGGTGCCCGACACGCTCGGCGATGTGCTCGCCACGCTCTCGCGCAAGCTGCGGGCCTGCGCCGAATGCATAACCCATGAAAACGAGCGGCACGATTTCTTCTCAATTGCCGATCGGCTCACGGCGCTTGCGGGGTCTGTCAACGGATGGCTGGAGCAGGATGAGCCGGGGAGCGTGTGGTGGGTGGAGGCGCAGCGTTCGCGGCGGGGTGGGGAGCGGATCAAGCTCTCGAGCGCCCCGATCGATGTCGGCGCCGCGCTCAAACGCGGCCTGTTTGACCGTGTTGGCACGGTCGTGCTGACGAGCGCCACACTGGCTGTCGGCAGCGGTGAGGAGACTCCCGACGTGCCGGCCCATACGGCCGCCCCCGGCAAGGCAACACCTCCCGGCAAGACAAAAGATCCCAAAAAGACAACAGCCCCGGCCACGACAGCAGCCGCCACCAAGCCAGCAGATCCAGCTAAGAAAGCAGCCGCTACTCAGGCAGGAGATCTGGCGACAGCCGATCCCTTTTCGTTTCTGCGGCGGCGGCTGGGGCTGGTGGCGGCGGCGAGTGCCCGGCTGGGGAGTCCGTTTGATTATGCGAATCAGGCGGAGCTGATCCTGGTTGACAGGCTCCCCGATCCGAGCGAGCGGGATGCCTATGATCGGGCGGTGGTGCAATCGATCCGCCGGTATGTGGAGCGGAGCGGGGGGCGGGCGATGGTGCTCTTCACGAGTGCGGCGTCGCTGGCAAAGGCGGCGCGGGAGCTTGCGGGCTGGTGCAGTCGCCACAACTACCGGCTGGTGAGTCAGTCGGACGGGCTCAATCGGTCGCAGATGCTGGCCGATTTCCGGGAGGGGCCTAACAGCGTGCTGTTGGGAACCGATGGTTTCTGGCAGGGGATCGATCTGCCGGGGGAGCAGTTGGTGAATGTGATCATCACGAAGCTCCCCTTTGCGGTGCCCGATCGGCCGCTGGTGGCGGCGCGGATTGAGGCGATTCGGGCGGCGGGAGGGAATCCGTTTATGGAGTATCAGGTGCCGGAGGCGGTGCTGAAGCTGAAGCAGGGTTTTGGCCGGCTGGTGCGCACCAAAGACGACCGTGGCACGGTGGTGATTCTCGATCCGCGGCTGATCACAAAGCCGTATGGAAAAATCTTCCTGGAGAGCCTGCCGCCAGCCCGCGTGGTGGTGGAGAAGTTTTGAGCGGGTGGGAGTGCGGGTCTTCCGCAGCGCCGCTGGTCGCCCGCGATGAATGTTACCCGCTACCAAGAGAGGTTCGAACGAGGAGGACCGCACCGAGCCGCACCGCAAGGTGAACATCTTCGCAGGAATGCTACTTCGCGGCTTCGGTTGGGGAACCTCCGCCTTCTTTCCTTGGGTTTGGCAGCGGTCGTCTGATTTTGAGGTTCAAGGGTGTTTCGTCGGTGTCAATCTCAAGGGGAGTCGTTTTAAAGTCGGTGTATTCAATGGGGACAAGATCGTAAGTCAACGGGAGCCTGTTGTTCCCGGTGACTAGCACCCGATGTCTGCCTTGAACAAGTCCATCTCCCGGCCTTCGGCTCGAAGCGGATTTAAATGTGCCTGTATTGGGGTCGACAGCAGCAAGTCCTGGACGCGGATGGATTCGTGGGCTCTTCGGTTGCGCCAATGGAATGAAAGTGAGCATTAGCGTGTCAGCAGGAATCGCCTGCCCGTCCTCGTAAAGTACAGAGCCCGCCACGCGGCTGTAGTAATAAAGGTCGTCTTTGCTGCCCGAAAAAATAAAACTAAGTATGGCGGCGGCTGTGAGTAAGCATATGATTCCGGCGGCAGTTGCTCGTGTCGCCCAGCGACGGCCCACCGATTTTGTGTAGGAATCATAGCTGCTGGAAGTGTGAAGAAATCCTGTTGGCAGAAGTTCGTGAACTTCCGCCGCAGGCAACCAAGCCTCCATGCCGTCCCGCCACACCCGCGAGTCGCTCGGGACGGCACCTTGCCGGAGCATGTTTCGCAATTGGTCAGTTGAAACAGGCCCTGCTTTGGCATCCCCTGTCTTATAAAACCAACGATCTGTGAAGGCGACGGAGTCCATAGATGGAAATCCCAGTGGATGCAATGGATCGAATTGGCCAAGATGCGTCGGCAACAGCACGCATGGGCTCGAGAAAAAAATTTATAGTTAGCCAATACAGAGATGGCGACGAAGATGTTGTCAGTCATAAAGCATCGGCAGAAATTATCTGGCCGTCGGCGGATAGCATGAGGCGGTCCCATACCGACAGATTGGTTTGGTCGCTTGGAAGAACCTGGATCATGTCTGTTATCCAGCGAACGCTGCCATCGGCCATCGAAACACAAATCCCCCCTGGGTGCATGCTTCTTGCAGCGGCTCCCTGCCAATAAATTCGTCCTCCCGGCCAGCAGCCCATACATATGTCGCCTAATTCGTATGTCCCGTATGCTTCTCGTAGCTGCGAGCAGTTGATGATGTCGTCTGCAGAAAACCACGGCGAGTTCGGGCCGCTCGCATCATGAAAAATGCCGCCATGCGCCCAGAGAGAGGAGGCTCCCGGCATTCCCAGTGCCCATACGCCTCTGCCGTCATAAGAAGTAAGTCCGGCGCGCAGTTCGAGTAGGAGGGCAGTGTTGGTCAAGCCGTCGGTGATCTCGGTGGTGCGGACAGCAGCGTTAAATCCCATGATGCCCCTGCAGTAGGGGTTTGCCCAACCTGCCGGCGAAGAACCGCTGAGTTCCCCGTTGCTAGTTTCGTTTCCCAAATAGCGAAGGCTGGAGTTGGCGCCATAATTCCCTCGCGCCCAATCGTCTCCGTAGTCCTGCGATTCCACGCCGCTCGATCCCATAAACGGCTGGCGGTTAAATGAATCAGTGGGGCATAGCATCGATTCAATCACCGCCGAGCGAGCCCGTTTGTTTGCCGGATCGCATGGCGAACGTGAGAGATCGTATGAATCGTAGATCGCCTGTTCCCCAAGAAAGGGGAGAACCGTAACAATCCAGTTAGCTCGTTTTGCCGAGACTGTAGAATCACACGGGACGCTGTTTTGAAGACCAGTTACCGCTGCCGGAAACCGCTTGCGAGCAACCTCGTAACCTATCACTGCTAGGCTGATCTGCTTGAGGTTGTTTTTGCACGAGATGAGTCTGGCTGTTTCGCGTGCCGACTGCACCGCCGGAAGAAGCAGCCCCACCAGCGTGCCGATGATCGCAATCACGACAAGCAGTTCCACGAGCGTGAAGCCGGCATGATGGCGCTGCGGTTGGCCGTGCTGCGGCGATGGCTGGGCAGGGCTCAGGTTCGCTATTTGTGGCCTGCAATCACGTCCACGAGCGCTGCGCATGCCACTGCATGCTGGAGCCGATTGATCGATGGGCACCGCGATCGTACGCAGTCGGCCGTTCCCGCTGCATAAATAAGCGACGGGCTCGGGGAGGGGGCTATGCATCGGAGGCTCTCCAGTGGCTACAAGCGATCTCGAAACGGACGGAGTCGTCGACGCGGCATTCAAGCGGTTCCTCGAAGGCCTGTATGTGAGAGCGGTGGGGGGGGCGGCCAAGGGCCACCAGCCGCTTGAATCTTTTGGAAACCGCTGTTTATCGACCGAAAGAACGGTTTTTGAGCATGCCAAGAAAGAGGTGGCCAGCAACTAAAGAGTGGAATCTACTAAGAGGGGGAACGAGGCAACCGAACGAGGCGGTTTCTAGGCGGAGAAAGATTGAGTCAGGGAGAGCCGAGTGTCAGTCGGCGAGGAGTTCCCGGTCCTGAATATATTCGACAATCTCGGCAAATCTGCGGTAGTTCCGCACGAACGGTTGTTGAAGAGGAGCCAGCGGGGCGAGTCGCTCTGTTTGCAAGCGGCGTTGAGGCTTGCGGGTACTGCGACCAGCTTGACAGAAGTATATACCCATGTACACTACTTTTTCGGCGGCATACGGGGGGCGGTAGACTTGCCTCATGGCTGCCAATCCTCAAGACGCTGGTGCACAGATGCCGGGGCCGAGCGTGGTGACGTTCGGCTTCGATGTGCTCGACCGCGTGGAACTGGCGGTGGCCATGGTGAAGGAACGGCTCAAGCGAGCGGTTTTCGCTCTCGACGCAGCTGGCATTCCACACGCGGTGGTGGGAGGCCATGCTGTG
>CAISJI010000041.1 GCA_903885565.1 uncultured Planctomycetaceae bacterium | reverse complement strand
TTTGCAAGGACTCCGCCCGGCGACAGGCCGGGGCAACAGGTGTTTTAGCGGGTGGCAGAGGGGGGCGCGGCAACCGGCGAAAAGGTGGTCGGCGACGGGGGGGTGCAGGCGAGCTGCAAGCGCACCAGATTGAGCGCGGTCTTGGCGGCTCGAACCAGCCTCAACTCCGGCCCACCCCCCAGCACATGCTCCACCGTCACCACGCCCTGCGGACCGGCCAGGGCGATGCCGACCGCCTCCCGTCCCTCTTGAGGATAGGCTTGTCCAACGGCCAGAGCATGGGTCGCTCCCCATGCGTTCCGGCAAGACTGGACCAACTCCGCCAGCTGCTGGGGCTGGCCTGATGGGCCCGACGAAGGGAGCACCGTTCCTCCCAGAAACGCTCCTGGGCTCCCCCGCCGCTGGCCCTGCGCTGCAAGCGCAGCCACCAGACCATGCGTTCCGATCTCCACCGTCGCCAGCCTCCCGTTGGCCGCCTGCACAGCCGCCAGCATGGCATCTTCGAGTTCGTCGTCTTCGGTGCCGAAAACGAGATCTCCGAGCGCCTCCCGGATGATCGCTTCGGTGGGGGCCATGCGAGCCCGGCAGTCGGCCTCGTCCCGCCCCCGGGCAGCGATGCGCAGCGTGATGGTCGCCTCGTGGACGGTGATCCCTACCAGCGGATCGCGACCGCGGCGGATCAAATCGGGCAGCATCGCCTCCACAGCACTCTCGCCCGCTCCAAAACATTTGATCCGGCGAAACGCGATCGTGGCCTGCTCGGGATCCATCGCCACCAGCGCCGGTGCCACCGAGAGCCGCCACATCAGCCGCATCTCGGCCGGCACGCCAGGCAGGGCAAACACGCGGCAGCCCCCGGCCGCGCTCCCACCGGCGCCCCCGTCGCGAGCAAGATTGATGTCGATGCCAGGGGCCGTGCCTTCGGGGTTGGGGATGATCCGACTCGACCGGGGGAACAGCGCCTGCCGTCGATTCGACTCCGCCATCGGCATGCCCCGCCGGGCGAACCTCGTTTCGACAGCCGCCAGGCTCGCGGCATCCAGTTCCAGCGGCTGGCCGCTGACCAGCGCCAGCACATCGCGGGTGAGATCGTCGGCCGTGGGCCCGAGCCCGCCCGTGATGACCACCAGCTCCGCCCGGGCCACGGCGATCCCCAGGGCGGACACCCCGTCCTCGAGGCCATCGCAGATTGTGGTGTGGAACGCCACCGGGATGCCCAGCACCCCAAGTTCCCGGGAAATCCACTGGCTGTTGGTATCGAGCCGCTGACCGGTGGTCAGTTCGTCGCCGATTGCGATCACTTCCGCCCGCATCTGCCCACGTGCTCCCTTTCCTTCGGTCGCTACAATCGTTTGCTCTCGCAGAACACGCTATCACAGCATAATCCAACCTGCCACTGGTCACTTTCCCCGCTGCGGTGAACAATTGCATCGATGAAACTCGGTGTCCTTGGTATTGACGAGCAGATCGCATGGGTGGTGGAAGCTGCGCGCCGTGGCGGCGACGCGGTCATCCTCGTCAGCGATCTTCCCGATCACTCCCCCCACCTGGCCTGTCTGGACCATGAGTCTGGAGGGGCAGAGCCTCCCCGCTGGGTGGGCTGGGAGGCCCTGCTCGATCCCCGCAGCTGCGACGCCGTGCTGGTGGGTAGGGACGGTTGGAACGACACCCGGGCAGAGGCCGTGCGGAAGCTGGTGCAGGCGGGGCGGCTGTTGGTCCTCTCCCAGCCTCTCACGCTGTCGATGCTGTGGGCTTACGAACTCGACATGATTCGCAAGGACACCGGCGCCCGGCTGATTCCAATTCTTCCCGACCGGCGGCACCCGTTCATCGCCCTCCTCAAGCAGGAGATCGAAACGGCTCTGGCAACTGGAATTCCCGGTGCCATCGAATCGATTCTGCTGGAGCGGCGTATGGCAGACCGCTCGCGGGAGCAGGTTTTGGGCCAATTTGCCCGGGACGTCGATCTGGTGCGGGCCCTGGTGGGAGATCCGGGCCGGCTGTCGACACTCTCCGGCGCCGACGCCGAGGCGGTCTGGAGCACGCTCGCCGTCGGCCTCACCGGCCCTGACCACATTCCGGTTCGCTGGCAGGTGCAGCCTGGCGAGCCAACCAGCCTGCGGCTCTCGCTGGTGGGCGTGCGCGACTCGATGACGCTCGACATTCCCGCCGACGGCTCAGGCTTCTGGACGCTCTCTCCCGGCAATCAGCCTCCCCTGCAGTTTGATCGCGGAGCGGAGGTGATGCGTGAGCTGCATGCGGCTTTCGCCGCTGCTTCCGCTGATCCAGTGCCGCACAAGGAAAAAATCTCCCTCCTGCCGGTCGCCAGTTGGGACGATGCTTCGCGCGCCATAGAACTGGCCGAAACGATCCCCCGCAGCGTGACCAAGGCCCGGGCGATCGATCTGCATCAGGAAGAGTTCACAGAGCTTGGAACATTCAAGGGCACGATGGCGTCCCTCGGGTGTGGGATCGTTCTGGCGGCGCTCTTGCTGCTGGTGCTGGCCACTCTCGTCGGTGGGATTGCTCGGGAAACTGGCTGGGACTTCGGGGAGCGGCTGGCCGGAGTCTGGCCCGTGATCGTGCTGGCTGTGCTCGGACTCTTTCTCCTTCTGCAGACACTGCCACTGCTCATCTCGCCACAGACGCCACCCCCACCCCCAACGCCCTCCGCGCCCCAGCCCCGCTCTCCCCTCCGGCCCCCCTCTCCCCCGCCTGCCGCACCGAGCCCCCGACGTAAATAATTCCGCGCCGGGCGTCACCTTTTCCGCCACCACACCTGGCATCCACACAACGCAAGTCCTGACGTGGCAACTGGGAAAGGTGTGCGGGCTTTGAAAAACGCAGATGAATCGCAGGGGGTTGCCGTCCGATTTCACTGTGGGCCGGGCACGCATCTTGGAAGCGTGGTCCCCGACGGCTCAGGGCGGTGTGGGAACGGAGTCTGCTCACCATGCGGTGTTCGTGGGTTGTGCTGCCGATCGTGGCCATTCTGCTATCGGCCACCCCGGCTCGACCCGTTGCCGCAGCAGAGTCCCGCCGCACGGCGATCGTGCGGGCGATCGAGTCGACGCGCGATTCGGTCGTCAACATCCACGGCCAGAAACTGATCTCGAGTCCCGACGATGACGCGGGCGCTGAATTGCGCCGCGTCAACGGCATGGGCACCGGGGTGGTGATTGATCCCCGCGGCTACATCGTCACCAACTACCATGTCGTGGAAGGGGTCCGCAGGATCGAGGTGACGCTCGCCTCCGGCCGCACCACGACAGCCACGCTCATCTCTCACGACCCCCGCACCGATCTGGCGGTCATCAAGATACCGGTTGAAGGCAGCCTGCCAGTGATCCAGATCGGCAGATCGCACGATCTGATGATCGGGGAAACGGTGCTCGCCCTGGGCAATGCCTATGGCTACGAACACACGGTCACCCGCGGAATCATCTCGGCCCTCCACCGCAGCGTGGAGGTGAGCCGCTCGCAGCGGTACGACGATCTTATCCAGACCGATGCCAGCATCAATCCAGGCAATTCCGGCGGACCGCTGCTGAATATCAACGGCGAGATGATCGGCATCAACGTGGCAGTGCGAGCCGGGGCTCAGGGGATCGGGTTTGCGATTCCGATCGATCGGGCACTCGACATCGTCACCGACCTGCTCTCGGCAGAACGGATCGACAAGACATGGCATGGCATCGCCTCGCATGGCGACCAGCGCGCGGGCGTGGTGGTCGATTCGGTGGCACACGATAGCCCTGCCGAAACGGTGGGCGTGCGCAGCGGCGACATCATCACCAGAATCGCCGAAATTCCCGTGACGAGCCAACTCGACGTGGAACGGGCGATGCTCGGCCGCAAGGTGGGAGACACCGTTTCTGTGACCGTGACCCGCACAGGGCAGGAAACCCGGCTGGAACTCCCTCTGGCTGCCGCCCGGCAACGCACCGTTTCGCCCGAGGAGCGGTTCTGGCTGGAACTGGGTCTGCGGGTGGAATCGGTGCCGGTGGTGAAGGTACAGAAGCTGCAGTCGCGGTATCGCGGGGGGTTGCTGGTGACCGGCGTGCGGGGGGGCGGACCGGCCAACGAACAGGGCATCCGCGAGGGTGACATTCTGGTCGGCCTGCATGTCTGGGAAACGATCTCCGCCGAGAACATCACGTATGTCCTCGACAAATCGCGGGAGGACAACCTCGGGCAACTGAAGTTTTATGTGCTGCGGGGCCGCGAAACCCTGTTCGGCCATCTCACCAGCGATACGATCCGCCGCTGATTGGCTGTGGAAAAAGCCATCCATGGCCTTTTTCCACGAAGTCGACCGCAGGAAACGCCGAGGGTTCCCTGGGTCGACAACCGCCGCATCCAGCGGCAGGCTATGTTTTCCACAGCCTGCGGCTCGTGCCGGTCTCACGGTACAATCGAGCCGAAGATCTGCTCCCCCTGCGGATGATAGGCTGCCGTGGAAACCCCCTTCGTCGACTGGCTTCTGGAGCGCATTCCTGCCGATGCCCGGCTGGAGGTGCCCCCGGGAGACGATGCCTGCGTGCTGCGGCCGCCGGCGCTTCGGCGCACGGTTGTGACGGTCGACATGCTGACAGAAGGGGTCGATTTTATCCTCGGACCCGACTGCTCTTCGCGCCAAGTGGGCCACAAGGCGCTGGGGGTGAATCTGAGCGATCTGGCCGCGATGGGGGCCCGCCCGGAGGCTGCTCTGGTGGCCGTCTGCCTGCCCCGCCACAACGGCTCAGCGATTGCGCATGGACTGTGGGAAGGAATCGAGACGTTGGCGGCCGCAGAGGGGATCACGCTGGCCGGCGGCGACACCAATGCCTGGGATGGGGGCCTCGTGATGAGCATCACGGCGATCGGCAGCGTGCCACCGGGGAAAGCCTGGCGGCGTGATGGCGCTCTGCCGGGGGATCTGTTGGTGGCAACCGGCAGCTTCGGCGGCAGCCTGCTGGGACGGCATCTGGCAGTGGAGCCCCGCTGCCGGGCGGCGCTTGAGATCGCCGAACGGTTTGCCGTGCATGCCGCGATCGACGTCAGCGATGGCCTGTCGCTCGACCTGGCCCGCATGATGCGGGCCAGCGGCACCTGCGGCGTGGTGCGCTTGGCGAGTGTACCGATCCATCCCGATGCCGTGCGGATGAGCCGCCAGCCGGGCGACACTCGCAGCCCGCTGGAGCATGCCCTCGGCGACGGCGAGGATTTTGAACTGCTGCTGGCGCTGGCCCCCGCCGACGCTATTCAATTGGTGGCGACCGGGGAGGAATTGACCGGCATCCAGCTCTCAATCATCGGCGAGGTCCGAGCGGGCCAGGGACTGGTGGCCGAGGCCCCCGACGGCACACAGCGGCCGCTTCCTCCGCAGGGCTTTCTCCATGACTTTGAAGCCTGACCCGACTTTGGAGCCTGAGCCGTTCCGCATTGCGGTGGCGAGCCTTGACGCCCTGCAGGCCGTGGCAGAGGCGATGGCTCAGGCGATGCCCGGCGATGCCTTCGTGACGCTCACAGGGGATCTCGGCGCGGGCAAAACGACATTTGTGAAGGCCCTCGCCGCGGCGGCGGGCATCGACCCCCGCGAAGTGATCAGCCCGACGTTCGGGCTGATGCATCTGCATTCCCTGCCCGGTGGTGGCCCCGCCCGCAGGCTCCTCCATGCCGATCTCTACCGGCTCTCAGGCCCCGCCGATCTGGCGGAGATCGGCTGGGATGACGCGGTGGCGGCCCCGGGGTGGGTGCTGGTGGAATGGCCTGATCGGGCAGGCAACGTTCTGCCGGCTGACCGGCTGGAGATTGAGATCCAGATCGACAGTGAAACCGGCCGCACGCTCCTGCTTACCCCCCGCGGGCTCCTTCACGAGCAACTCGTGGCCAGCGTGCGCGAGCGGGTGCAAGAAGGCCTCGCAGCGATCACCGCCTCACCTCCCAAAGGACTCCTTCGCGGCTTAAGCGATATCTGACCGTTTTTGCCCACGGCGACGGCGTTCCAGCAGGCCAAGGGCACCCGCCAGCAGGGCACAAGCGCTCCCGAAGGAGCCAGCAGAGATTTCCGGAACTTGGATCTCAAAAGCGGTGTATCTGAGCAGTACATTGTTACCATCCAGAAACAGCGAGAACGTCGCCCCCGGCAGCAGCGTGTTGAACCACTGCCCCTCCCCGTCGACCCAGTTGGCAGTCGCAATCAGCAGATTGGAGAACCCGCTGAGCGAGCCATTCACCTGATAGATCGTCCACTCCTCATCGGTCGCCCAAAACGCATCCGACCAGTTCACCGAGCTGCCAGGGCCACCGAACGCCAGATAGAGCGTTGTCGGGGCCGTAAACGCCAGATCGCCCCCCACATTCACCAGATCAAACTCTGATGTCGGGCTGTTGCTCGTTGTGTCGGCGGCTAATTCCCAATACACACTCGCTCCAGAGGGGCCGTTTTGGGCGTAGGTGAGATCATTGCTGAATGACTGCACTCCCGGGGAATTGCCCGGCCTATGGATGCCATAGATCGTCGTATTGCCACCGACCGTGCCGGTCCCGCTGAGCACGGCTCCGCTGGCAATGGTCACCTCACTCCCGACCGCCGTCGAGCCATTCACCTTCAGCTCTCCAGCGGTCGCCACGAGAGCGCCGGTGGAGGTGTTGGCGCCAGTGAGATTGAGGACTCCCGCACCGAGTTTTGTCACCGTCCCGGTACCACTGATCGAGCCGGCGTAGGTGACTTCATCAGAGCGATTGAAGGCGAGCGCCGCATCATTGACGATATTGCCGGCAAGCGATCCGGTCGTGCCGCCGGTGCCAACGGCCAGCGTTCCGGCCGACACGGTTGTGTCGCCGGTGAAGCTGTTCTCGCCGGTAAGAGAGAGCGTCCCAGCCCCCAGCTTGGTGAATGTTCCACCGCTGCTGGAGAGCCCCGTGGCAAATGTCACGTCCTGACTGTTGGTGTCGACACTCCAGACCTGACCGGCAGCAGAGCTGAACCGGGCTGAATAATCGCTGGTGTTCTGGTCCGTAAACTGCAGCGTCCCCCCTGCAAAGGAGATCGCGTTGTCTGCAGTCGCTCCGACCGCACCGAGCGCCCCGGTATTCCCGAGCGACACGATCCCTGCTGCCAGCGTGGTGGCTCCGCTGGAGCTGTTGCTGGCGGAAAGCGTGATCTTTCCGGCACCAGCCTGGGTCACTCCGCCGGAGCCGTCGATGGCGCTGGCGACCACGACATCATCCGAGCGGTTGAACACCAGCAAGGCATTGTTTGTGATCGTGCCGACCAGTGAGCCAGCCGTGCCACCGGCCCCGATCTGCAGCGTGCCGGCGGAAATCAGCGTGTTTCCGGAGAAAGTGTTCTCGCCGGTGAGAGCGAGCGTGCCGGCTCCCAGCTTCACCAGATCCCCGGAACCGCTGATCGAGTCGGCGTAGGTGAGAGCGTCGGAGCGATTGAAAGTCAGAGTGGCGTCATTGGCAATATTGCCAGCCAGCGATCCGGTCGTCCCGCCCACGCCGATCTGCAGCGTGCCAGCAGAGACGATCGTGCCGCCGCCCGGCTGGCTGTCGCCGGTCAGCGAAAGCGTGCCAGCCCCCAGCTTTGTCATCACGCCAGTGCCGATCACGCTGCCGGAAAAGGTTGAATCATCGGAGCGATTGAAGACCAGGGCAGAGTCGTTCTGCACTGTCCCCCCAAATGTGCCAGCGGTTCCCCCAGTGCCGATCTGCAGCGTGCCAGCCGACAGGGTGGTGACACCGGCAAACGCACTGTTCCCGGTGAGGGAGAGCGTGCCGCCGCCGAGCTTGGTGATCGTCCCCGAGCCAGCGATGGAGCCGGTAAAGGATGTGTCGTCAGAGCGGTTGAAAATCAGCGTGGCGTTATTGACCACGTCACCGGCGATGGAGCCGATCGTTCCACTATCGCCGATCTCAAGCGTGCCAGCCGCGATCGTGGTCAGGCCGGTGTAGCTGTTCTCGCCGATGATCGTCAGCTTCCCGGCCCCCAGTTGGGCCATCCCGCCAGTGCCGGAAACCGTACCGCTATAGGTCAGGTCATCGCTCCGATTGAATGCGAGTGTCCCGTTGGACAGGATATTCCCCGCCACGAAGCCGGTTGTCCCACCATTGCCCAACTGCAGCGTCCCCTCAGAGATGGTGGTGCCGCCGTCGTATGCACTTGAGCCCGTCAGCGCCAGCGTGCCCGCCCCCAGCTTGGTCAGCGAGCCGGTCCCGGAAATGACGCCTGAGTACACGGAACTATCAGAGCGGTTGAAGACGAGCGACGCGTCGTTGACGACATCGCCGCCAATGGCTCCCGAAGTGCCCCCGATGCCGATCTCGAGTGTGCCGGAGGTGACTGTCACCAGACCGGTGGAACTGCTGTTCCCGGTGAACGACAAGAGCCCGTCGCCGATCTTTGTCACCGTGCCCGCACCTGAGATGGCCCCGGCGAAGACAGAACTATCGCTGCGGTTGAAAACGAGAGCCGAGTCGTTGACAACATCCCCCACAATGCTCCCGGTGGTGCCGCCATTGCCGACCTCCAGCGTGCCGGCGGAGATCGTGGTCAGGCCGGTGTAACTGCTGTCGGCGGAGAGCGTGAGCGTGCCGCTGCCAATCTGCGTCAGGCCGCCGCTGCCGGAAATCGCCCCGGAGAAGGTGATGTTGCCAGCCCGGTTGAAGACCAGCAGCCCATTGTCGACGACGTCGCCCACGATCGCGCCGGTGGTGCCGCCAGTACCGATCTGCAGCGTGCCGGTGGAGATCGTGGTCAGCCCGGTGTATTCGTTGTTTTGGGTCAGGATCAGGCTTCCAGGGCCGCGTTGCTCAACGCCGCCGGTGCCACTAATCAACCCCGTAAAGGTCACATCATCAGAGCGATCGAACGCCAGCACGCCACCAGTGCTTACGTCGCCGCGGATTGAGCCGGTGGTGCCACCAGCACCGATCTGGAGTGTGCCGGCCGACAGAGTGGTGCTGCCGAGATAGGTGTTGGTGCCGGTCAGCACCAGCGTGCCATCGCCGAGCTTCGTCATGTTGCCATCGCCGCTTACAACGCCGCCGAAGACCGTGGTGCCAGAGCGACTGAAGACCAGATCGGTGTCGGGATTGGTGAAAATATCGCCGGCGATCGATCCTGTCGTGCCGCCGCTGCCAATCTGCAGCGTGCCAGCCAGCAGAGACACTCCATTCTCAAACGAGTTGCTCCCGGTGAGCGTGAGCGTGCCTGAGCCAAATTTGGTAAGCGTGCCGCCGCTGCCCGAGAGGCCCGTGGCAAAGGTCACCGACTGGTCAGTGGTGTCGAGATTATAGCTCTGGCCGGCAGCAGAACTGAACCGGGAGGAGTAGTCGGTCGTGTTACTGCCGGTGAACTGCAGCACGCCACCGCCAAAGGAGATCTCGCCCATCGTCGAGATGCTGCCGAGAGCATCAGCGCTGCCGAGCGCCAGATAGCCCGCCTCAAGCGCGGTGCCTCCGGTGTAGCTGTTGCTGCCGCTGAGCGTGAGTGTGCCGGCGCCGAGTTTGGTCACCGCACCACTGCCGTCGATCGCGCCGGCATAGGTCGAACTGCCACTCCGATTGAAGATGAGCAGGCCGTTGTTGGTGAGGTTGGTCGCCAGATCACCCGAGGCATCACCCAGACCAATCTGCAGCGTGCCGCCGGCTCCGAGATCGATCACCCCGCTGCCCGAGAGCGTTCCCCCCACCGCCACGATGCCGCTCCCCGAAATCGACAGGCTGCCTGTGCCCGTCGACCCTACAGTCAGGTTCCCCAGGTTCGTCCACGTGCCACCGGTCACCGTGGCGATGCCAGAACTCCCCTCATCCCCGCCCAGCAGGGCACTGGAACTGGTGACACTGCCATCGCTCAGGCTCAGCGTGCCGACTCCGCCGCTGTTCCCCAGTTGCAGCGACTCGCTCATGGTCCACGTGCCGCCGCTGATAGTGGCGGCGCCCGAGCCACCAGAAAAGAGCCCCAGGAAGGCATTGGTGTTGGCGACAGTGCCACCCGAGATCACCAGCTGGCCATTCCCGGGAAGGCTGGCGGTGCCCCCGGAGCTGAGATTCCACCCGATCAGAAGATTATCGGTGGTGGTCCAGGTGCCGGCACTGACGTTCGCGGTGCCGATGCCGTTGTAGCCGATATAGGCCTTGGCATTGGTCACTGCTCCGCCCGAGATCGCCAGCGTTCCGGTGCTCCCCTCCTGACCGACATACAGATCGGTGGCCGACTGATCGAACAGGCCGTTGGTGGCCACATCGAGCGTTCCGCCGTTGAGATACGTTTCCCCGCTGGAGCTATTGGTGCCGGTAAACGTGAGCACCCCGTCGCCCAGCTTCGTGAACGAGCCGCTGCCGGTGATCGTTCCGCCGTAGCCACTGCTGTCAGACCGGTTGAACAGCAGGCTGGCGTTGTTGACCACATCCCCAGTAATCGCCCCGCTGGTGCCCCCGGCGCCAATCTGCAAGGCACCAGCGGAGATGGTGGTCACTCCGCTCGAAAGATTTGAGCCGGTGAGCGTCAGGATGCCAGTGGAAAGTTGTGTCAGTCCGCCGGTGCCTGTCATCGAGCCGCCGAAGGTAACGTCATCGGAGCGGCTGAAGACCAGCTCGCCACTGTTGAAAACGTCGCCGGTAAGCGAGCCGGTCGTGCCGTCGGTGCCGATCTGCAGCGTGCCGGCGGCAATCGTGGTCAGGCCGGTGAACGTGTTCTCCCCCGTGAGGGCCAGCGTTCCCGAGCCGGCCTTGAGGAGCGAGCTGTCGGTGCCGACGAGCCCCGTGGCGAAGACGACCGTCTCGCCATTGGTGTCGATAGCAAAGCTCTGGCTGCCTGATGAGCTGAACTGAGCAGAATAGTCGGTGGTGTTGGCCGCCGTGAACTGCAGCGTGCCGCCGGCGAAGGAGATCGTGCCGATGGTGCCGTCAGTACCCGTCGTCCCGATGGCGTTTGCGCTGCCGAGCGACAGGATGCCGCCGTTGATACCGGTGCCGCCGGTGTAGCTGTTGTCGCCGTCGAGCGTGAGCGTGCCGTCACCCATTTTAACGACCGATCCGCTGCCCGTGATGGTTCCGGAGAACGTGCCACTCGAACCGGTATTGAATATCAGCGTGCCGTTATCGACCACGTTCCCCGCCAACGCACCGTTGGCAGAGCCATCCCCCACCTGCAGAGCGCCAGCCGAGATCGTCGTCAGCCCGGTGTAGGTATTGTTGCCGGTCAGCGTCAGTGTGCCCGCCCCCTGCTTCGTGAGCCCGCCTGCTCCGTCGATCAGACCGGAGTAGTCAGAATCATCGGAGCGATCGAAGACGACCGTGCCGTTGTTGGTCAGATCGGTGAAGAGCACGCCGCCGGTCCCGCCGGTGCCGATCTGCAGTGTGCCCCCCGCCCCGAGAGTGATCGTGCTGCCATCCGCCCGAAACAGGTTGCCCCCAACAGAGACGACGCCGCTGCCGGAAATGTCGAGCGTGCCGGTGCCGTCATAGCCCACGCGGAGGTTGCCGCTGTTGGCCCAGGTTCCCCCGGTCACCGTGGCGGTGCCTACGCTGCCAGCACCGAATCCGAGGGAGCCGTTACCGTTGGAGACCGTTCCTGTCGAAATCGCCAGCCCGCCCGTGCCACTGCCGCCGATCTCCAAGTCGCCAGTCATCGTCCAATTCCCGCCGCCGATCGTGGCCGTTCCGACGCTGCCGGTGCCTGAACCCACAACCCCTGTCAGGCTCGTCACGGAGCCGCCGGTGAGACTGAGCGTGCCGGAGCTGTTGCTGCCATTTCCAAGCACAAGACTC
>CAISJI010000040.1 GCA_903885565.1 uncultured Planctomycetaceae bacterium | reverse complement strand
TGTTCTGCCCGGGCAGTGGCCGCCGCCCCCCGCGATCCGGCCAATGTCCGTCGACGCGAAAACCACATCCACCAACGGCGTGTCTGTTCACTGTGGCGCCGAACAGGTCAAAATCTGGCTCTCACCGGAGCTGGTCGACTTCGCTTTGCCGATCTCGGTCACTCTCGACGGACGCAAACTGGCTCGTGACGGTGTCAGGCCCGATATCGATGTCCTGCTGGAAGATCTGCGGCTGCGCGGTGACAGAATCCACCCGTTTTGGGCCGTGGTGGAATCTGACAAGCAGCCCTCGGCCGGCTCCAAGGCCCGCAAAAAAGTGCCGTAAGCCCCGAGTGCTAGCCCCAACTGGCGGAACTGGAGCGGCGACTCGGTAAGCGCATCGGGTGACAGAGGCGGAGGGATCGGCGAACTTTTCGTGAGCGCATGCGACGAGACTTGTGCCGTCCCGCAGCCGGGGGCACTACGAAAGTCGGAACGAACTGAACACAGCGGGAGACAGAGGCGGAGGGATCGGCGAACGCTTGAGGTGCGCATGCGACGAAACTTTTGCCGTCCCGCAGCCGAGGCGCCACGGAAGCCGAACCCGCTCTAGGTCCGGGGCTGCCCATGCCCCATCGCCGGACGTTCGCTGCGGCCCTCCGGGCCTTTCGCTCACTCGAAAGTCGGCTGCGCTTCGCCTTCCATGGCTCCGCTGGCCGCCTACGCCGGCTCCTGAGGCACGGGCAGCCCCTCCCCGCACATCGATCAGGAAGGGTGAGAGGCTGAGGGGACAACGAGACTTGTGCCGTCCTACCGACCCACCGGCTCGACGGGCAGACGGGCGATTTCCGGTTCGGCCTGGGCCCGCGGCAGCGCCACGCCGGCGATATACCAGCCCTCGGGAACCGATTCCATCCCCACTCCGACCGTGCCGAAGTACTTGCGGATCGTCTCAAACTCGGGCAACGTGCTGCCGTCGAGTTTCTGTGTCCGCGTCGATCCCTCCTTGCCGTCGCCAAGCAATCCGTTGAGCAGTTGGCCGGTCAGGCTCTTCGACTTGGGCATCTCGCCGCGGCGGAGCATTTCGTAGGCGGGCAGAATCGATTCATCCGATCTGCCAAACGAGCGGAATGCCGTTGTCTGGGGAAACAGCCGGGCAATTTCGGCTGACACAAAAGCATAGTCCGAAGCCGATTGCAGCGTCTCACCGCTGATCTCAGTCGACAGAACCCGCTCCAGGATGTCGCGGTGGGAGGCAATGAAGAGGTGGCCATTGGCAACCGTGACTGCCGAATGGGGCAGCAGCTTTTCCTCCCCTTCACGCATCCTGGCTCGCCGACCGCGACTCTCATCCTCCACATCGGCATGAGCCACGGCTCCGCCGGGGGTTTCGATCTCGAGCTTCGGGATCGAGGAGGAGCGATCGATCAGCTCCCAGATCTGATGGCCGTTGTATTCCACCTTCTGCATATCGGGATCGGTTCCCATGCTTTTGGCGACCGTGGCGGCCACACGGGCCTCGTCGGTTGTTTCGATGGCGATCACGAGACGGTCACAGTCGGTGTCGATGGGGGTGGCGTAGTCGCTGATGACAGAGACGCGGGTGCCCAGGCAGGCCACCAGTTCCTTCTCCACATCGATCTGCGGACCATCCGGGTCTTCCTTGAGCGAGGCGATCACATCGTCGAACACACCCTTCTCGCCGACAACATCATCCACCAGCGATTCCACCGAACCGAAGGCGTTCTTGATGTCCCACTGCATCGCCACCCAACTGGAAACATCGCGCGGCACCCAGGCCTGCGGATGAATCGTCTCGACATTCGGGAATTGCAGCATGCGGGCGGCCAGCTTGAAGCGGTCGGCAGCAAACGGCTTCTTGCCTTCCAGAGGGGGAGCGTAGATCAGAGATTGGTGGCGGGCTTCGCGAGCCCCGTCGTCAAACAGCACCACACCGCCCGCCCCCTTCACGGCATCGAAGCCCTGCCGCGCGAGGATCGCGACATAGTCAGGACCCTTGCGTTTCTCGCGGGGTGGGTTGGCGGCCTGAACGGCCTGAGCAAACCCCAGGGGATCGATGAACCAGCGGATGGGGGCGGCGTGGGGCGAAATATCGTTGCCGCAGCGGGCCATCACTGCCTTGAACGCCGGTACTGTTGCGAGGGAATCTTTCCGCCCGCCCTGCAGTTGGGCGACCGTCTGGGTGACCACGCCGGGATCATCTCCCACGACCAGCGCATCTGGCAGGAGGGCAAAGGCTACCTTCGAGGGGCGCGACGAACGGTCGTCGGGATCGGCCGGGAGTTGGAATGCGGTGATCGTCAAGGCAGATGCGGCCTCACCGGCAGGGAGCTTCGTTGCCTTGCGTTCCAGAAGACGTTGTTCGATCTTCGTGACAATGCTGGCGGTTTCCGCCGCATGACCGGTGGTGTCGACGAGCAACACCGTGGCCAGTGTGCCGGGAGCGGGCTCAATCGTGGCCAGCGCCACTTCGCCGCCGGGGATTTTTTCCAAATCCTCGATTTTCAGGCCCAACTTGCCGAGTCGCTGCTTGCTGGCGGACTGCATCTGGGCCCGCACGCTCTCGACAAACGGCTGCATGTGGGGATCCTTGATCAGCTGCCCGTATTGGGTAGCGTCAAACGTCTCCTGCAATCCCGCGACATCGGCCACGCTCAACCAGGCCCGGGTAGTGGCCGGGAGAACCGTTTCACTGGGAGGAAATGCCCCTGCCTCGGCAGCAGATGCCAAGGCCAAGACCAGAGCCATTCCGAACGTGGCTTTGAGGCCTGTGACGAGACCGCCACACTGCTTCATCATTATGGTTGGGTTCATGCGCGTTGGATTCATCTCTCGGGAATGCGTGTGACGGGGAGTTTTGCCAGCAGGCCACAAGGGGCGGTTCGGGAGAATCGTGGATGCGTACACGGGAACAACTCCTTGGATCCGTGGATGGATCTGTAAACGGGATCCGTGGAAGCGACCGCCGGGCTGAGCACGATCCGACTCTTCCTTCTTATCGTTCCAATCAGCAACGTTTCTGGAACCTACCGGCCATCTGCTGGCGCTTTTCCTTTCGGCCCATCGCAAGGCCGCCTTCAGGTGTGGTGGCCGCGCTGCCGGCGGGGAGTCTGGCAGGAACGCCGGGAATGCTCAACGTCAGGCTGGGCATCGACTCACGGCAGCGTCTGGAAAAAATCGTCCCACCGCGGCGGTTCCGACACGACCCTGCGGCCTGCGGAAGATGCGGTGCCTGCGTCCATCCAGACAGGCAAGAAGACCAGGCAGACTGGGCAATCCAGTGGCCTTTAGCGCCGTACTGCCTCCACCACACCTCGCCCCCACTGGCCATGCTCCGCGAACATCGCGATGAGCGCTCCCAGCAGTGCCACGGCCTGTGTTGAGTCGCCGCTCCAGCCGAGGCTCGCCCCCACGCGTCCAACGGCGACCAAGCCGAGTGCTGCCGCCGCGAGGGCCATCACGGTGCTCGCCGCACGCCATGCCACCGCGGGCTCACCCGCCAGAATGAGGGCCGCCACCAGAGCCGGCCAGGCGAGAATAGCGGCATGCGACACAGCCGTCACGCGGGAAAATGATTCGCTCCCCAACCGGGGCGGCCAGAGGCGGGGCATGACACCCATCGACCGGGCAGCAGGAAAACGCACCGGCGCCGAGCGATAGAGCCAGCGCCAGGCGTGAGCATGCATGGCACCATCCCCCAGCGTGGCCAGCGGCACAGCAAGGGAGATAAACCAGGCCAGCATCATGGTGTGAAAATCGGCGGCTCGGGTGGGATCAAGGAACAGCCAGCCCACCATCCCCAGCAGCGCTGCCACCATGGCGCTGGAGTTGAGTCGCCGACGCAGGGGCCCGATCACCGGCAGCAGAGGGGGCTCATCGGCGCTGTGCTGCGTTCGGCGGTCTGCCGGCGCCAGCCGCGACTGCGAAACGGCCACCGCGATGCAGATGGTGGCCGCGGAGATCCACGCCAGAGAGGCGCTGGGCAGGCACCACGCGTCAGTCGTGTTGGCAGGTAACGCGAGGGCGCCCGCCGCTGCGATCCCTCCCAGCACGAGCGCCAAGCTGGAGGCATCGGCAGCCCGGGCCTTCCAAGCGAACGCGACCTTGATAGCGGCGGCGCCTGCAACGATCCCCGCGGCCAAGGCACCTCCCGCCGGCCAGGCATGTTCGCCCCGTGCAACCGCGATGAACCCCCATCCCAGCCCCCACCCCGCCAGCGGCCAGAGCAAACGCCCTGCCAGCCAAGGGGGGGGCGGCATGCCGCTCCACTGCTCGTCGTCCGGCAGTTCCCCAAGCGCCGTCACCACCGCCAATGTGCCCGCCCACCACCCGAGGGCCACAGCGGCAGGAACTGGAGTCAGGGCAGCAGACACAACGCCCCCTGCGGCTGCCAGCAGTGCCAGCCACGACGCAGGACGTCTGGCATCGATGCGGGCCAGCAGCGCCAACCAGCGGCCCAGCGCCTGCCACACCTGCAGATTCAGGAGCGTTGCCGACATCGTTCGATCTCCGGGGATCAGGGCTGGCTCGCACGTTTTTCCCGCCGCCCAACCGCTGTGAAGCGAGCCGATTCGAGCGACATCTGCAGGCACCCAGCCACTTCGGCCGCATGCTCCGGTGTGAAAATATCCTGATGCAGACACGATACCCGGTGCACGCGCACCCCGCCGCCGGCGAGACATCTCCAGACCCAGGGCAGAAGCCAGGAGGAATTCTGGGCTCTGAAGAAGGTGATGGCTCCCTGATACCGCCGGGCGCGATAGCGGTCAAACAGAGGGCGGTAATACCTCCATACCACCGAAATAGAAACGTCCGTGGGCAACTCCCGCGCTGCCTGCGGCGGCGGAGCCCACCCCTCCCGCGCCGCCAGACTGCGCAGCCGCATCGCAAGGTAGGCAAGCCTTTTTCCTCTCAAGAGCCTGCTGGCGGCGCCCAAATGCCTCCCGGCCACCTTGATATAGCGGGCCAGCGCCCACGCGTTTCCCAGTGGATCGAGGGCCAAGGGAAGGGCCAACGGCTGGGGCAGGCGGCAGTTGACGTGGGTATCAAACTGGGCGAGCAGATCGACCTCCTCCCCTTGGGCACGCAACTGCTGGGCCATCTCGTAGGCGACCCAGCCCCCGGCCGAAAAGCCGCCGAGCGCATAGGGCCCTCGGGGCTTGAGCGTGCGGATGGCAGCCACACACTGCTCTGCCATTTCCGCAATGCTTGCCTGCGTCGGTTGGGGGCCATCCATGCATCCGGCAAACCCATAGACCGGCTGGTCGGTGCCGAGGTGTCTGGCGACATCGACAAACGTGTAGGCATTGCCCCATATACCATGCATCAGGAATAGCGGCGGCTGACTTCCCTGCGGTTGCACCGGCACTATCGAGACAGGGTCTTCAGCCATCTCCTCTGTAGCCAGCAAGGCGGCCAGCGATTCCACTGTCTGGGCCTGAAAAAGCATCACGATCGGAATCCGTCGGCCAAACCGCCGCTCCAGTTCCGCGGCGAGGCGGGCCGCCAGCAGGGAGTTGCCGCCGAGATTGAAAAAGTTGTCGGTGGGACAGATGCCGGTGCGGTCGAAGAGGCGTTCCCAGATCAGCAGCATCTCGTGCTCCAGCGCAGTCGGCTGACGATTCGCCACAGCCACTCCCCTGGCCAGCGGGAGGGCGGCCAGCGCCAGGCGATCGAGCTTCCCCTGAGGGGTGAGCGGCAGAGTGGGCACCGTCAGCCATTCCGTGGGCACAAGTGCCCCCGGCAGGAGGGCCGCGAGAAACTGCCGCAGCGAATCATGATCAAGCAACCTCCCGGAGCGGGGCACGAGACACGCCCGCAACAGCTTCCCCTCGGCAGCACCTGCGTGCTGTCGCTGCCTCACCACGACAGCCACCTGCGCCACATCGGGATGCCCCGCCAGCGCCGCTTCGATCTCCCCCAGTTCCACCCGATGGCCGAGAATCTTCAGCTGCCCATCGAGCCGACCGAGAAATTCCAGAGTTCCATTGGAAAGCCAGCGGCAACGATCCCCCGTGCGATAGAACCGGCCGACAGGCAGGCCGAAGAACTCGGCGGTGACAAACTTCTCTGCCGATAGCTCCGGCTGATGGAGATACTCAAGCGCCAGTCCGTCGCCGCCGATCACAAGTTCCCCCGGCATGCCGACCGGAACTGGCCGCAGCGACGCATCCACAATCACGCAGGTGGTATTGGCAATCGGCCGGCCAATCGGCACTGACGAGCGTTCCAGATCGGCCGACAGAATCGCATGCGTGCAGGCGAAGGTTGTCGATTCCGTGGGCCCGTAGCCGTTGGTCAGGCGCGTGTTCGGCAGCAATTCCAGTGCCCGACGAACATGGGACACCGACAGGGCATCACCGCCGGTCAGGACGTGGGCGACAGGTGCCAGGATCTGCGGTGCGTCATCGATCACAAGATTGAAGAGCCCTGCAGTCAGCCAGAGACAATTGACCCGCTGCTCCCGCACCACCCGCTCCAGCAGATTCAGGTCGGGCAACCGCTCTGGAAAGACCACACAGGTGCCACCGTGGAGCAGGGGGGCCCACAGTTCAAATGTCGAAGCATCAAACGCGGTGGGCGCCAGCAGCAAAGTGCGCAGCTGCGGTCCGAAGTCGGCATAGGTCTGGCCGAGCAGCAGTCTGGCCACGGCCCGCTGCGGCACCACCACCCCCTTGGGTCGCCCGGTCGATCCGGAGGTGTACATGCAGTAGGCCGGCCCCGCCTTGCCCGCCGATGGCTGGCGGGCCGCCGCCACCTTTCGCCACCCCGCATCAGCATCTATGAGGAACACCGCAACTTCATTACGCGACTCCTGCGGAACCCGCTCGACCAGCGACTGCTCCGTGATCACCAACGGCACGCCAGCATCGGCGATCATCCAGGCGAGACGCTCCTGCGGATATTCCGCCGGCAGGGGCGCATAGCCGCACCCCGCCTTGAGAATCCCCAGCACCGCGATCACACATTGGGCGGAGCGCTCCAGCAGGATGCCCACCAGCTGCCCAGACTCCACGCCCAAGGCGCGCACATGGGCCGCGAGGCGGTTGGCCTCCGCGTCGAGTTCGGCATAGGTGAGCGCACGATTTCCGCAGACCACCGCCACGGCTCCCGGCGAGCGATCGACCTGCTGTTCGAACAGCCCCGCAAGCGAGGTGTCGTGGGGCAGGGGGGAGGCGGGGCCGCACCCCGCTTTCCGCAGCCATTCGCAGTCGGCTGGTGTCGGTGCCGGCAGGTGTGAGATCGGCGTCTGGGGTGCCGCGGTCCCGGCCACAAGTGCCTCAGCCACCTGTTCCAGCAGCCGCTCTACCGTCGCAGGATCAAACAGGTCGCTGGAATACTCGAGCCGCAGCTCGATTGTCTCGTTGGCCGTGCGCACTCCGAAGAACGTGAGATCGAGCCGCGAAACCCCACCGTCAATGAGGAGCGGTTCGCAGGAGAGACCAGGCAGCCGAAAGGGGGCGAGCGTGTCATCCTGCCAGGAGACCATGGTTTGAAACAGTGGATTGCTTCCCGGTTCGCGCCGAGCCCCAACCGCATCAATCATGCGATCGAAGGGGAGCCGCGCATGGGCCAAAGCGGCGAGCGTCGTGTTCCTCGTGCGCTTCAGCAGCTCGCGAAACGTCGGCTCGTTCCCCAGCGTGAGCCGCAGCGGCAAGGTGTTGACAAGAAATCCGACGACGTTTTCAGAAACCCGATCAGCGCGATCGGCACAGGGAATCCCCAGCACACACTCTTCAGCCCCGCTCCAGCGCGAAAGCACTCCTCCGACCGCCGTCAGCAGCAGCATGAACGGGCTGGCCTGCTCCCGATTCGCCAGATTCGTGAGCGCGGAAATCGCCGCGGCGGAAAGCTCGCGACGAACAATCCCGCCGCGAAACGTGGGAGCCGGCGGGCGGGGCCTGTCGGTGGGAAGTGGCGGGCCAGGCACAACGTCGGCCAGCGTCGCCCGCCAGAATTCTTCCTCCCCCAGCGCGGCAGAACTCTCCAGCCACGCTGCCTGCCCGGCGGCATGGCTGGCGAAATCACCCGCCGGCTCTGGAAACAGAGGCTCTCTGCCCCGCAGCGCAGCGGTGTACGCCAGCGCCAGATCGTCGTGCAGAACGGGGAGCGAACCACCGTCGCAGACGATGTGATGCAGGACCAGCACCAGCAGAGCGTCCTCCGCACCCATCCGCACCAGCAAGCCGCGCACCAGAGGCCCCCGCTCCAGATCAAAGGGCATCGCCATACACGCCCGTGCCCTGTGCAGGGCATCTGCTTCGAGCTCTGCGGGCGTGCGGCCGGTCGCTTCCTCCACCGCCAACGGCCACATGGGCGTGGCCGAGACGGGAGCGCGAAGGTCGGTGCCAACCAGCTCAAAGGTCGTCCGCAGGGAGGAATGTCGGCCGGCGACCGATTCAAGCGCCTTGGCAAGCGCCGCCGGATGCAACGGTCCGCGCAGCCTGTACACAAACGGCACATGATAGACAGGCGATCCAGGCAAGTACTGCTGCAGAAACCAGAGGCGGGTCTGGGCGGGAGTGGCTACGGCCGATGCCGATGCCGAGGGGGAGGGGACTCTGGCTAGCTCTCCCTCGGGGGCCTCCGGCAGTGCCACGCTGGTCGGTTGTTTTTTACTTGTGTGCGGGAACTCCTGCGATCGGGAAGGCAGCCAGTGGGCTGCCAGAGCCGAGAGCGTGGGATGCTCGAAAACGTCGCGCACCGAGGCCTCCACCCCCAGTCGCCCAGACGCACGCGCCACAAGCCTCATGGCCGTCAGCGACGTGCCTCCACAGGCAAAAAAATCATCGGTGCTGCGCACGTCTCCCCCGAGCAGTTCGTTCCACAGGGCAGCGATTTCCTGCTCCCAGCCCGGCGACGGCGCAGGACGATCGACCACTTCTGGGGCCGCGTCCCCTACCGAAAGAATTTCTCGTTCCAAAGCTCTCCGATCGAGCTTGCCGTTGACATTGAGGGGCAGTTCCTCGAGCAGCATGAACTGGGCCGGCACCAGCGCCGACGGCAGCCGTTGCACCGTCCACGCCCGGAGATCCACCATGCTGACTGTGGCTCCTGCCTGCAGTGAGACGAAGGCCACCAACTGCATTGCCCCCATGCTGTCGGGCTGGGGAACCACAGCCACCGCCCGCACCCCCGGGTGGTTGGAGAGTGTCACCTCCACCTCCCCGGGCTCCACCCGATGCCCGCGGATCTTGAGCTGATTGTCAGACCGGCCGATGTACTCCAGCTCCCCGCTCTCAGTCCACCGGCCAAGATCGCCGGTTCTGTACATCCGAGCACCGGCTGCCGATGCGAACGGATCGGGGAGAAAACGTTCACTGCTCAGCTCGGAACGGCCAATGTATCCAGCGGCCAGACAGGCGCCGCCGATCCAGATTTCACCCGGTGCTCCGACTGGAACGAGCCCGCCTGCCGGATCGAGAACGTACAGCCGCGCGTTGGCAATCGGCCGGCCGATGAACGGCAGTTCTGGCCACCCGACGGCGGCCTCCTCCAGCAAATGGCTGGTCACGACATGGCTTTCGGTCGGCCCGTATTGATTCCACAACCGACACCCTGGCAGCTGGGTGAAGAACTGTCGGACAGCAGGGCTGATCCGCAGCTGTTCGCCCGCCACGATCACCTCGCGAAGATGCGCTGGCAACCTGCCGCTGGCCAGGGCCGCCTCAGCAAGATATTCGAGCATGACAGCCGGCAGAAAAACTCGGGCCACGCCCCGCTCAATGATTTCTCGGAGCAGCTCTCCAGGATCGAGCCTGAGGCTCTCGGCAACACACAGGAGCGTTCCACCGGAGAGCCATGTTGCAAACAGCTCCTGGAACGACACGTCGAATCCAGGGCTGGCAAACTGCAGCGTGGTCGCTCCGGCAGGGATTCTCGAGTGCCGACACTGCCAATCGTTCAGGTTGGCAAGCGGGCCATGCGGCATGGCCACCCCCTTCGGCTCCCCAGTCGATCCTGAGGTGAAGAGGATGTAGGCGAGGTGCTCGGGGTTGGCCGCACGGGAGCCATCCCCCGCTTCGGCTGCCCCCTGATGGTCGGCACAGTTCCCAGGCAGCAGCACCTCCGTCCTGGCCCGCTCGTTCCGCAGCCGGGACAGAACCTCGTCCATGAGGGGAAGCAACTCTGGCACCGCCACCACCCACCGACACCCGGCGATGTCGAGCATCCGGGCCAGTCGTTCGGGAGGGAGAGTCGGATCAAGCGGCACACAGCACCCACCCGATTCCATGACTCCCAGCATGGCGGCATACAGAGCAGGAGACCGCGGCATGCACACGCCCACCGGCCCATTGGGAGCAACACCTCGACTGCGGAGCAGATCGGCCCAGCGGCGGGACTCCCGCCTCAGTTCGCGGTACGTCAGTTCGCCACCGCTCCAGACCACTGCGGTGGCGTCAGGGGTGGCCTGAGCCTGCTGCGAAAACAGTTCATGGACAGACCAGGCCGGGGGCGGCGGCTCCCCCGAGGCGACTCCTGTGGCAAGAAGATCCCGCCGTTCCTGCGGCGACACCAGCGCAAGGAGCCCGACAGGCGTCTGGGGCATCTCGACCACCGCCGCCAACAGGGCCACGAAACGATCCGCCACCGACTTGGCGGAAGACACATCAAACAACTCAGTGGAATATTCGACGAACCCCCGCAGGCCGCCACAAGCCATCTGCAGGTGAAGCGAGACGTCGTACTTCGCCGTGGCGGTATGGAACTCTTCAACGGTGAGCCGCGATGCATCAACTCGCACGTGCAGAGGTTCTTCATCGACCATCACAAACAGCACATTGACCACCGGTTGCCGACGACCATGACGCTCGCGGATGGCTGTCGCAAGAATCTCCTCCAGAGGCAACCGCGCATGGCCCAGCGCCGCCCGAAATGCCTGGCTCACGGAGTCCAATAAAGAGGCGAAGGGTTTGCCATCGAGCCCACCCTCGCTCTGCCATTGCACCCGGATCGGGAGGGTGTTGAGAAAGCAGCCCACCGCATGCTGCACGGCTGGGTCAAGCCGCAGCGTCACTGGCGTGCCAACGACGACATCATCTATTCCCGTCATGCGATGCAGGCAGAGATGGAAGGCGGCCAGAAGGGCTTGAAATAGCGTGCCGCCTGAGCGCGTCGCCATCTCGCGCCAGGATTGCACGAGATCGGGACCTATGTGAAAGGAATGCGTGCTCCCCTCTCCCGCTATCCCATGGACAACGGGCAGGCTGCCCCCCCAATCAATTTCCTCAGGCACTCCGGCGAGTGTCTTTCGCCAAAACTGGCGGTGGCTCTCCGTCTCGCTGTCAGAAAGCTCCTGGAGTGCGGCCGGCGGTCCTGCAGCAACATGCTCAAGCGATTCCCCCGCACCGTAGAATTCTTCCAGATCCCGCCAGAGAATCTCGAGCGACCAGTCGTCGATGATTGTGTGATGAAACACCAGCAGCAGCACCGAACCACCAGCCGGGCGGTGGTAGCAAACGGCCCTCCAAAGCGGCGCCACTGAGAGAGAGAATGGCTGTCGCGACTCGCTGAGGAGTTCTTTCTCAAATGCATCCTCGCCGGGATGCCACTCCTCCCTCCAGGGGAATTTCAGCGCATCCGCCGGCAGAATGCGCTGGCAGAGTTGCTCCTGTTCCACAACCAGTCCGGTGCGCAAGGCCGGATGTTTGGCGACCACCTTTTCCCAGGCCCGTTCCAGCCGCTGCCAGTCGACCGGCCCGTCCGGCCGGAGGACAAACGCCTGGTTGTAGGTGGCGGCATCGGGCAGGAGTGACTGCAACAGCCACATCCCCTGCTGGGCAGGGAGCGCCGGCAGTGGCCCCTTCTCGACGAGCGGCGACACGATGTCAGATGGGAGCGAAGGCCCCGAATCCTGTTTGTGGCCTGCGGCCCATACAGCCGCCAGATCGGCCAGAACAGGATGGGCAAAGACCTCCTCGACCGAGGCCTTGATGCCGAGTTGCTCCCGCACGCGTGCCACCATCCGCATCGCCAGCAGCGAGTGGCCGCCGGTCTGAAAGAAGTTGTCAGTGCGGCCGACGCTGCCGCGGGCGAGCACAGCCTGCCAGATTTCCGCCAACCGCCGCTCAGCTTCCGTCGCGGAAGGCTCGCGCTCGCTGCCGCCACGACTTTCCTCTCCGTCGATCGGCAGGGGCTGCGTCTGTAATTTTCGGCGGTCTGTTTTGCCACTGGGAGTCAGCGGCAATTCACTCAGCCAGACATATTCCGCCGGCACCATATATTCCGGTAGCGTCCGCCGCAGGTGCTCACGAATCGACTGCGGCGTCAGCCCATCGCGCGAACCCACCAGATACGCAACCAACCGCGCATCTCCCGACGGGCCATCGGCGACAACCACCACCGCCTGCTGAATGCCGTCGATCTTCACCAGCGTGCACTCGATCTCGCCGAGTTCGATGCGCTGGCCGCGAAGCTTTACCTGCTGGTCGCTCCGGCCGAGGTACTCAAGATTTCCGTCGGCGCGCCAGCGACAGAGGTCGCCGGTGCGGTAGAGCCTCGCTTTCGGGTCGGGGGAAAATGGATCGGGCAGAAACCGCTCGGCAGTGAGGTCGGGCCGGCCCACATACCCCAGCGCCACGCCCACCCCACCCAGATAGAGTTCCCCCTCTGCCCCCAGGGCCACCGGTCGAAGATTGGCATCGAGCACGTGGGTCTGCATGTTGGCAATCGGTCGGCCGATCGGCACAGGTCCTGGCCGATCCTCGACATGGCACTCGAAGAAGGTCACATCCACGGCGGCCTCAGTCGGGCCGTAGAGATTGTGGAGCCGGGCTGGAATCCGTCTCAGGCACTTCCGCGCCTGCTCTTCCAAGAGCGCTTCCCCGCTGGCGAACAGGTGCTTGAGTGTCCTGCATTGTGTCTCGAGCCCTTCCCACGCCAGAAAAATTTCCAGCATCGACGGGACGAAATGCACGACCGTGACACCGGCCCGAGCAATCAGACGGGCGAGAGCGCCAGGCTCACGATGATCCCCCGGCCGGGCCAGCACCATGCGGGCCCCGGTGATCAGGGGCCAGAAAAACTCCCACACCGACACATCGAAGCTGAATGGTGTCTTCTGCAGCACGACATCGCTGAAATCGATCCGATACTCACTTTGCATCCAGAGCAGCCGATTGCAGATGCCTCGGTGGCTGTTGATCACGCCCTTGGGCGTTCCGGTTGAACCCGACGTGTAAATCACATACGCAGCATCCTCGGGCCCGCCGCGGGCCTCCAGTGGCCCGTCAGAAAATTCTTCCAGTCGATCCCACTGATGATCGAGGCAGAACACCGCCACGTTGAGCCCATGCAACCGGGCCTTGAGGTGCTCCTGGCTGAGCACGATTGGCGGCTGTGCACTGGCCACAATGGCGCCGATTCGGTCCGCTGGGTAGTCGGGGTCGAGCGGCAGATAGGCGGCACCCGCCTTGAGCGTGGCGAGCATCCCCACCACCAACTCCAGCGACCGCTCCATGCAGAGCCCGACGATGGTTCCCGGGCCCGCACCGCGCTCGATGAGAAACCGGGCCAGTCTGTTGGCCCGCCGATCAAGCTCCGCAAAGTCGAGCGACTCCTCCTCAAACACCACTGCCAACGCAGCGGGCGTACGAGCCACCTGCTGCTCAAACAGCCCAGGGATCGTTGCCGCGTCACCCCAGTCGACCACCTCGCCAATGCCGAGCGCCGGTGCGGCCCTGCGTTCCGAGCCTTGGCCAGGCGAACCCTCCAAAGAGGTTACGGGGGGCGGAGATGAGACGCTGGTCATGCGTGGCTAACGAACAAAAATCGACGGGAGAATGATCGGGCACGGGATCCTGCGGACCGCCCCCCAAATAGACTCCCAGAGGATACCAGAGCGGTGCATGCCCGCCCATCTTTCGGTCGTGGCAGAATGACCGCTGTCAGCCCTGCCGCGGTCGCACCTGCCCCTGCACGCGATGCGGCAGGCCGAGGATGCGCAGGAAGCCTTCGGCGTCGGTTTGGTTGTACGATCCGCCCCCCTCCATCGACGCAATCGCGGCGTCATAGAGGCTGTTGGCACTCTGCCGGCTCTTCACCAGCATGTTCCCCTTGTAGAGATTGAGCTCAACGCTGCCGGTGACCGGCTTTTGCGCCTCGCGAATGAAGGCCGACAGGGCATCCATCTTCGCGCAGTACCAAAAGCCGTAATAGACCATCTCCGCCACCTCGGGGGAGAGCCGGTCGCGCAGGTGGACCAGATCGCGGTCGAGCGTCATCTGCTCAACGAGCCGATGTGCCTCGTAGAGCAGTGTCATGCCGGGAGCCTCATAGACCCCCCGGCTCTTCATGCCGACGAGCCGGTTCTCCACGATGTCGGTTCGCCCGATGCCGTGCCTCCCGCCGATCTCGTTGAGCTCCAGCACCATCTCGTGGGCCGGCAGCGCCCGACCGTTGACCCGCACCGGCACGCCCGCCTCAAAGTCGAGCCGAACTGTCTCGGGAGTATCAGGAGCCTGCTGCGGCGAAACGGTCATGCCGAAATCGACCAGCCCGAAGCCGTCGGTGGTGAGCTCCTCGAGCAACCCCGCCTCATAGCTGGTGTGCAGGCAGTTTTCGTCGGAGGAGTAGGGCTTCCCCTTGGAGGCCTTCACCGGAATATCTCTGGCCTCACAGAATTCGAGCAGTTCGGTGCGGCCGGGAAACCGCTCGCGAAATTCCTTGATCCGCCACGGGGCGAGCACGGTGATCGAAGGATCGAGCGCTTCGGCGGCGAGCTGAAACCGGCACTGGTCGTTCCCCTTGCCGGTGGCGCCGTGGGCGTAGACGGTGGCTCCCTCCTGATGGGCGATCTCCACGCACACCTTGCTGATCAGCGGCCGGGCGATCGACGTGCCGAGCAGGTAGGTGCCCTCGTAGCGGGCCTGCCACTGCATCACCGGAAACGCGTATTCGCGGCAGAGCTCCTCGCGCACATCCACAATCATCGATTTGATCGCGCCGCAGGTCTTGGCCTTGGCAAGCGTCGCCTGGCGGTCCTCGCAGGGCTGCCCGAGATCGACATAGACGGCGATCACGTCGTAGCCCTGCTCAATGAGCCAGCCCAGAATCACCGAGGTGTCCAAGCCGCCCGAGTACGCCAGCACGCATTTCTTCCGCATTCTTCACACCTCGTGTACGAGAGCCATGTTGTGTCCACCTGTGCCAAACCCGATCCCCGCCACGAGCAGAATCCGGTCGCCACGCCTCAGCCTTCCTTCGCTCAGGCCCCAAGCCGTGACATGCTCGAGGAGCCGATTGATGTCGGAGGAAGCGACGGCCGCCAGCGGCGTGACTCCCCAGTAGAGTGCCATCTGCCGCAGCGTGGCAAGGCTATCGCTGACTCCCACGGTTGGCACAGCCCCACGCCGCTTCGAGCGGGCGATTGCCGTCACGCCGGTCTTGCTCGCCACCACCAGCAGCTTGGCATCGAGTTCGGCGGCAATCCGGCTGGCGCCATCCACCACCGCCTGCGTGATCGGATGGAGGCCCTCGACGAGGAATTCCGGAGCAGCGAAGTCGACCGTGGTTGGCCCCTGCGAAAGGCGCTGGCGTTCCTCGATGTAGCGTTTTCGGTCGCTGAGATACTGCGTTTCGGTGGCGCTGGCGATGCGCCGCATCATCTCCACCACGAGACGGGGGTGGTCGCCGATCGCCGTTTCGCCCGAGAGCATGCAGGCATCGGCTCCGTCGAGGATCGCATTGGCCACGTCGGTCGCCTCGGCCCGCGTCGGCCGCCGCGAATGCTGCATGCTGTCGAGCATCTGCGTCGCCACGATCACCGGCTTCTGGTAGCGCTGGCAGGCGCGGATGATCTGCTTCTGCACCATCGGCATGCTGGCGACGTCGATCTCCACCCCCAGATCGCCGCGGGCCACCATCACCACGTCGGCCGCATCGACGATCTGATCCATCGCCTCGACCGCCTCGCGCTTCTCGATCTTGGCCACCACGCGGGCAGCCGAGCCACGGGTGCGCAGCAGTTCTTTCAGCAGCTTGACCTCGACCGGCGACCGCACGAACGACAGGCTGACGAAATCGGCCCCCGCCTGCGCCGCCCATTCGGCATGCTGCCAATCGGCGGCACTCATCGCCGCCACCGACAGTTTCACCCCCGGCAGATTGACCCCCTGCCGGCTGCGGACGGTGCCCCCCTGCACGATCCGGCAGATGGCCGCTGCGGGAGTGCGCTCCTCGACGACGAGGCTGATCGTGCCATCGGCAAGCATCACCGCATCGCCGACGGTGAGTTCGTCCACCAGCGGAGCGTAGGTGGTGACAAATTCATCGGGCCGCTCCGCCTGGCTGCCACGGACGAACTTGACCAGTTCCCCGGCCACGCATTCCACGGCCCCTCCGGGCAGTTCGCCGAGCCTGATTTTCGGCCCCGCCAGATCGACGAGCACGCCGATGGGCCGCTGCAGTGCATCCGACACGCGGCGGATCCGATCGAGCGCTTCCTGATGCTCCGGGATCGATCCATGCGCCATGTTGAGCCGAAACACATCGACCCCCGCCGCCACGAGCCCACGCAGCGTCTCCTCCTCCCGGCTCGCCGGCCCGATCGTGGCCACGATCTTGGTGCGCACCAGTTGCGGGCGAACGCCGGCGGGATCGGCGCCCGGCGATCGGGAATCGTCGGCGTCACGCGGAGACAGGGAGAGCATCATGATGAACCTCCTCGAGGGCGGAAACAGACCTATATGTGGAGGCTGGCCTCGTGTTCGATCGCAACCGGCAAGGGGAGGCGGAAAGGGGAGGTGCCCCCTGCTTGCATGTGGCCGATCGAAACCAAACCGGAAGGGCAGGGGGCGGCGTGGGGTGGGGCGGAAACCAGCGGGCTGGCGGCAAGCCTACACATTCCGTCGGCCGCCGACGAGAGAAGGCTTGGCCGCGTTCACCTCGTCGGCTGCCCCGCAGCCCACCGGCTGGCCGGCTGGGTACACTGTCGGCAGCACGCCCTCCCCCATTCACGATCCCCGCACAGGCATCTCTCTCCAAGCATGTGGCAGCATCGGCGCGTCATCGTTGCGGGCGGAACGGCCGGCTTTGGGCTGGTGCTGGCGGAACACCTCGCCGCAGCCGGCGCCAGGGTGCTGATCGTGGGCCGCACGGCCGACCGTGTGCAAGCCGCTGTGGCCACGCTGCTCAACACAACCCACTCGAGTGATGCCCCCCCGGTCCACGCTGCGGCGGGTGTGGCCGCCGATCTGGAGCAGCCTGGGGAAGGTCGGCGGGTGGTGGCCGAGGTGGAGCAACTGTGGGGGGGCGTGGACGATCTCTTTTTCTGCATCGGCAGATCGGGCCGGGCCCGGCTCCTCGACACTCCCCCAGACCGCCTGCGGGCAAGCCTGGAGGCCAACCTGCTCTCTGCGGTGGAGATCACGCAGGCCGCGGCCGACGGTGTGGCGGCGGCGGGGGGACAGATCGTCTACATCGGAAGCCTCGCGGGAAAACTCGTGACTCCCTTCATGGGTCCGTATGCCGTCTCCAAATCGGCCCTGGCGGCTTATGCCGATGGCGTGCGGCTCGAACTGGCCCCCCGGGGCGGGCATGTGCTGCTGGTGTCGCCTGGCCCGATCGGGCGCAAGGCCGGGAGGCAGCAAACGGAGCCTGCCTTCGACCGCTATGCCGCCGACGTCGCCCAGGCGGGCCTGCCGCCCGAGGCGCTCTCCCCCGGCGGCACCAAAGCCCTCAAATCGCTCGATCCGGACCGGCTGGCAGCCCGCGTTCTGGTCGCCTGCCAGCGGCGGCAGCCGGAATTGGTGGTGCCCGGCATGGCAGGCTGGCTGGCCGGCCTGATCGAATGGTGCCCCCGCTGGGGCCGCCTGCTGTTAGGCCGCGTCAGCGGCGGCCAGCGCTGACCCCTTTCGCACTGGCCCGGGCAGGGGGGAGTGGGACCGAAATTCCCATTTACACACCCGTTGTGTCCCGCCACACTCCCCCCGCCATTGGCGGACCGACGGCGGCGTTCTCACGCTTGCCTCGGCCATCAAAAGCGCTCACCAACATCTCTTCCCCACAAAGGCACGGCCATGAAACAGCGACCTTTTGTCTCGTACGCCCAAAACTTCGAGGACGTGATGCTCCATCGGGCGCTGCGGCATGTCACGAAGGGCTTTTATGTCGACATCGGTGCCGACCATCCGACCGACCTTTCGGTCACCAAGGCCTTCTACGAGCGCCATTGGCGCGGCATCAACGTCGAACCCCTCGCCTCGAGCCATGCGCACTTTGTGCGGGAGCGGCCGGGGGACGTCAACATGCGGGTCCTCGCCGGCAACCGCACCGACCACCACACCTTCTACCAATTCGGCGATCGGGACACCGGCTGCTCCACCATCGATCCGCAAGTCGTTGCCCTCCACGCCAGCCGCGGCGAGACCCCGGTGCGGGAGTGGGTGGTGCCGATGACCACGGTCGACGACCTCTGCGATCGCTACGCTCCTCCCGACATCCACTTTCTGAAAGTTGACGTTGAAGGTGCCGAGAAGCTGGTCTTCGAGGGGATGACATTCCAGCGGCACCGCCCGTGGGTGATTCTCGCCGAGAGCACCCGTCCCGGCACGCAGGCCAGCGCGCACTACGACTGGGAACCGCTCCTCACCAGCCGGGAGTATTCCTTCGTTTATGCCGACGGCCTTAACCGGTTCTATATCGCCAATGAACGGGCCAACCTGCGATCCGCCTTCGCCTATCCTCCCAACGTGTTCGACGGATTTGAGCTCTCCGGATGCCGTCATCAGTGCGGCAGCCGGCATCGCGGCCTGTCTCGCGTGCTCAGCCGCCTCTCCTGGCCTGATCGCCTCACCAAGGGTTGGGTCGCCCGTCCACCCGCCGCCGCCTTCTCGCCGGCAGCTGTGGTCGCTCCGGTCCCCGCCGCGACAGACGCCCCCGCCGCCGGCGAGCATCCCCATTTCGGCGAGGGTTTTGTCGATCCGGACCGGGAAACGCTGCTGTCGCTGCGGTGGATCATCCGCCATCCCCGGGCGGCCGCCGGGCTCCTCTCGCGGCAGCCCCGCAAGGTGCTTCGCTTCGCCACCCGCCAGCCCCGCCGATTTCTCTTCGCCCATGGATGACAGCCGGGGCGCACAGCCGCTACGCTGCTGACCCGGGCGGGGCCCCCTGTGCCGTGGCTTTGGCTCGACGGCAGCGGCAGGGCGTTCACTCACCAATCCTTTCCTACTTCTTCACCCCCTTCGAGGAGTTTTTTCATGGCGGCAGTGGCGCGGAACAGTTCGCAGGCATTCCCCGGGATCGACGCCATCCGCTACGAGGGCCCGACCACCAAAAATATGCTGGCGTTTCGCCACTACGATGCCAGCGAACTGGTGGAGGGAGTGCCGATGCGCGACCACCTGCGGTTTGCTGTGTCGTACTGGCATTCGTTCCGCGGCACGGGCAGCGATCCGTTTGGTGCGCCGACCATGCTCCGCCCCTGGGAAACCCGCGGCGACACGCTGGAAGGGGCTCTGAACCGGGTGGAGGTGGCGTTTGAGTTCATGGAGAAACTCGGTGTCGGGTTCTACTGCTTCCACGACCGCGATGTGGCTCCCGAAGGAAAAACACTGGCGGAGTCGAATCGCCATCTCGACGCGGTGGCCGCGAGCTTGAAACTGCATCAGGAACGCACCGGCATCCAGCTCCTGTGGGGCACGGCCAACCTGTTCAGCAATCCCCGCTATGTGCACGGCGCCGCCACCAGCTGCAACGCAGAGGTGTTTGCCTATGCCGCCGCACAGGTGAAGAAGGCGCTGGAAGTGACGCTCGCCCTCGGCGGCAAGGGCTACACCTTCTGGGGCGGTCGCGAGGGCTACCAGTGCCTGTGGAACACCGACATGAAGCGGGAGATGGACCACCTCGCCCGGTTCATGCACATGGCGGTCGCCTACGCCAAGGAGATCGGGTTCACCGGCCAGTTCTACTTCGAGCCGAAGCCGCGCGAACCCACCAAGCATCAGTACGATTTCGACTGCGCCACCTGCATCAACTTCCTCCGGGCCAACGGCCTGGAGCAGCATGTGAAGATGAACATCGAAACCAACCATGCCACGCTGGCCGGCCACGAGATGCAGCACGAGCTGGAATATGCCGGCATGCAGGGCTTCCTCGGATCGATCGACGCCAACACCGGCGATCCGCTGGTGGGCTGGGATACCGATCAGTTCCCCACCAACATCTACCTCACCACTCAGGTGATGTACACGATCCTGAAATATGGCGGCCTGATCCCTGGCGGCATCAATTTCGACGCCAAGGTGCGTCGGGAGAGCTTTGAGCCGGTCGATCTGTTCCATGCCCATATTGGCGGCATGGATGCGTTCGCCCGCGGCCTGAAGATCGCGGCAGCGATGCGGGCCGACGGCGGCATCCAGAAACTGCTCGACGATCGCTATGCGAGCTGGTCGTCACCGCTGGGCCGCCGGATCGATTCCGGCACGGAGAATTTCCACACGCTGGAAAAGGAAATGCTCGCCAAGGGGGATTCCGAACCCTGCACGAGCGGCCGTCAGGAACTCTTCGAGAACCTGATCAATACCTATATCTGAAGTGTACGCCCGCAGGGCCATCCATGGCCCCTGCGGGCTGAGGGCATTCGGAGGCGAAGCCAAGGTTCGCCTCGAATGCCAGGCAGCGCCGCCTTCCGGGCGGCTTTGGGGTTGCGATGCAGCGCAACCCATCTGCCCCCCATGCCCACCGGTGATGGAGGCGAAGGGGTCGGCGAACGCTTGACGAGTACCGAGCCGCTGCGGCCCAAGTGACGAAACCAGTGCCGCCCCGAAGCCGAAGCACCGCGCAACTCCAATGCGCTCCGGCCTTCGGGGGCACAGCCGAGGCCAGCCGCGCATGGGCGCAACGACCGCAACGTCACAGCCGCTTGGCAGGGGCCACGGCCTTTTCGAGTGCTCGGCGCACGGTCTCGAGACGCTCTGGATCAGTCACCTTCTGCCCCCCACGATCGGTGACATGGAAGGCATCGACCACCTGATCAAGATAGGTGCCGATCTTGGCAGCGCTTACCGAAAGCTCCGCCTCATACAGCGCGCGGGAGATGCAATAGAGCAGGCCCTCTGAATCGTGGGCAAACACCTCGATGATCGTCGAGCGCTCTGAACTTTCGTTGTCACATAGCACCCGCACCGGCTTGAGAGCGGCTGGATTGGTGCGCGGGGCCAGCGGATTCAGGCGGCGGGCGAATGTCGGGGCCCGATCCGCCTTGAGAGAACTGCGGATGGCTGCCGCAATATCCTGCATCCTTTCGGCGGGAGGCTCGCCGACAAAGTCGGGGTCGCGCACGACAAAATGGTCGATCACCAGCCCGTTCTCCAGCGTGTGGATGTCAGCGGCCAGAATTTCCAGCCGCTGGCTCGTCAGCCCGCCGGTCAGCCGATGGAAGATCCCCGAGGCGACGGTCTCGCTGGTCCCCACGGTGATTGCCACCGTTGATGTGTCGCTCTGCCAGCGTGTGCCCACAAACACGCCTCCCGGCGGCAGTTTTGCCAACTGCAGCAACTCTTCCATCATCCGCTGCGGTTGCGTGTCGCGCAGGTAGGCCGATGGAAGCTGGCGGGCCAGCCGCACCACCTCGTCGTCGGGATCCCATTCCTCCAGCAAGCGATCCAGCCCCCGGCGATGGCGATCGGCGGCAGCCGATGGGCTCTCGCCATCGAGGTAGGCCAGCGTCCGAAAGTAGAGTTCGCCGAGCAGGTCGGCCTTCCAACGCGTCCACACGCCTGGCCCCACGGCGCTGACATCGGCGGCGGTGAGCACCGCCAGCATCTGCAGCACCTCCGGCGAACCGACATCGACGGCAAACCGCACCAGCAGGCTCGGGTCATCGACATCGCGGCGGAAAGCCAGATGGGCCATGGCCAGATGCCGGTGAACGAGAAATTCCACAATCCTCGCCTCATCCTCCGGAAGCATCAGTCGCGCCGCCACATCCCGGGCCATGCGGGCTCCGATCTCACTGTGATCCTCCACAAATCCCTTCCCGAGATCGTGAATCAACAGCGCCAGAAGCAGCGGCCGCTTGCGTCTGATCTGGCGCCAGACCGTGGTCAGCCAGCCCTCCTCGTCGCCCAGAGCCACCCCCCGTTCCACCGCCACAAGGCAGTGCTCGTCGACCGTGTATTTGTGATAGTTATTGAATTGGAGGAGATGCCTGGCATGGCGGAATTCAGGAATGATCTGTTCCAACAGCCCCACCTCATGGAGCCGTCGCAGCGCCTCGGCCAACCGCTCCGGCCGATCAAACAGCGCCAGAAATCGCGCCCGGGTTTCGTCTTCCAGTGCACTCGCGGCATCGGCAGGCAGTTCCGCTCGATCGCGATCGACAGGACCGGCCGCTGCCCGCACAGCCTCCCAGGTGGCATGGTCTATCGGCTTGCCAAACACCTGCGACAGCTCCACCAGCCGGAGGCAATGGGACAAACTGCCCGCCACACGATCGCGAACCTCCGGGAGAACGCCGACGGCCTGCGGCCCCACCAGAAACAGCCCGTCCACCCGCTGGCCAAACAGTCCCTCCACCCAGCGTTGCACGGAGTTGGGCTGCCGCCATCGCAGGCTCGTGCTCCTGACGATATGCGCCACCTGCCCGGTGTGGTGGAAGTAGTCGCGCATGAAGCGTTCGACTCCGAGCACTCCGCCGCGATCGGCGATCCCGCGCTGCCGCGCCACGCGCACCTGTTCATCGCGGGTGAGATCGTCGGCGCAGCGTCCGGCGTGCAGGTGGAGATCGATGCGCAGCGTCATCAGGAAATCGGCCGCTTCGCGGAGCCGCTCGGCATCCTGCCAGGTCAGTGTCTCGGGCACTCCCGCCGCGGCCGCCGCCGATTCGCTGGCCTGAACAAACTGCAGCCAGTGCACCAACTGGATGTCGCGCAGCCCCCCCGGCGATCGCTTCACATTCGGCTCCAGGAGCGACACGCTCTGCCCGTAGCGATCCCGTTCCTCCCGCCGGGCCTCAAGCAACTGCGTCACAAGGCGCTGCGGCACCCGCCGGGCCAACCGCTTGAGGCCGGCAGAGAGTCGATCGGAGAGGAGGGGATTGCCCGCGAGCGTTCTCACATCGATGAGCGAACTGAATATCGTCGCATCGCCAGAGGCCAGCCTCACTGCCTCGCTGACGGTGCGCACACTCTGTCCAACCTCCATCCCGGCATCGAATAGATCCTGCAGCAGCCGGCGGGCCAGGGGGGCCACCATCCCGGTCGCCGCCGGTTCGTGGAGAATCATCAGATCGACGTCGGAGAAGGGGGCCATCTCGCGACGGCCATAGCCGCCGTGGGCCACGAGGGCCACCTGCTGCTGGAACTTCGGCGCATCGGCTCCGCCCAGCTCCTCGACCAGCGACTGCCACACATCATTGACAATCCGGTCGAGCAGATCAGAGGCCAGCGCGCAGGTTTCCGGCCCGCGCCCTCCGGCGGCCTGCGCGGCGGCCACCTCAGCCCGCAGAGCAGCCACATTCGCCGCAGCCCGCACCACTGCGGGGGCGAAGAGCGGGCCTGACGGGGGCATCGGCCGCCCGGCTCCTGCCTGCGACGGACCATCCGGGCCAGCGGGGGTGCTCACGGCTGCCCCGGATGCCAGGGGTCATCAGCCACGTTGTCCCGGGCATTGGCGTGGCGGGCCAATACAAAGAGCAGGTCTCCCAGCCGGTTGAGATATTCAATTGCATTGGCTGGAACCACGGTGTCGGGCATGGAGGCCAGCTTGACGACCCGCCGCTCCGCCCGCCGGCAGACCGTGCGGGCGACATGGATGGTGGCTGCCAGCGGCGTGCCGGTCGGCAGAATAAAGTTGGCCAGCGGTTCGAGCAACGCCTCGTGCTGATCGATCGCCCCCTCCAAAGCCTCGACATGCCGGTTGCCGATGCGTTCCACCGCGGCCCCCGGCGTGGCCAATTGGGCCCCCAGATCAAACAGTTCGCACTGGATCCGGCGCAGCAGGGGATCGATCGGGGCGGCGGCGGGAAGCGTGCGCACCACCCCCAGATGGCTGTTGAGTTCATCGACGGTGCCAAAGGCCTCGATGCGGGCGTGATCCTTGCGCACACGCGGCCCGCCGAAGAGTCCCGTTTCCCCTGCGTCGCCCGTCTTGGTGTAGATCTTCATCGGCCAGAGTTTCTCCCGGAGGTTTCGAATTCTCCTATACTGAGGCCCATGAAAAATTTCATCAACCCACTCTGCCGGCGAACTCGCTTTCCAGCGGCACTCCTGCTCCTGGGACTGCTTCCTGTGCCCGCCAAACCGGTGGCGGCTGACGATTCCGTGGCGACCACTTCGGCCACGCAGTCGCCGCTGGAGGCCAGCTATCTCTCGGAGCCGATCCAGGTGACGGCAGGCCTGCTGAAGGCAGGAGAGGGCTATTTCTCCCCCGACTCCGGGCAGATCTGCTATCAGGGCGTGCCGGAGGGCTATCCCTTCTATCAAATCTACACCCAGCCCTTTTCGGGCACGGCGCCGCGAATCACGCCGCCTGTCCGCATCAGCAGCGGCCGCGGCCGGACCACCTGCAGTTTTTTCTCCCCTGACGGCACGCGGCTGCTCTTCGCTTCGAGCCACACCGATCCAAACCTCGAGCAGACAGAAACCGACGCCCGCGCGCAGGCAGCCGAAGACGCCCGCACCGGCCGCCGGCGGCGTTATCAGTGGGACTTCGATCCCCACATGGATATTTTTTCCACGCGCCCCGACGGCGGCGGCCTTGAGCAACTCACCCACACTCCCGGCTACGATGCCGAATGCTCCTTCTCCCCCGACGGCCGGCAGATTCTGTTTGTCAGTGATCGCGACGGCGATCCCGACATTTATCTGATGAATGCCGATGGCTCCGCTGTGAAGCAGTTGACCAACCAGCCCGGCTACGACGGTGGTCCCTTCTTCTCGCCCGACGGCCAGTGGATCGCCTACCGGACCGACCGACTGGAAAAAGACATGCTCCAGATTCATGTGATGCGGGCCGATGGCAGCCATGACACAGCCCTCACCAGCGGGCAGGGTGTGCGCTGGGCCCCCTTCTGGCACCCCACCAAGCCCTGGCTGATCTGGACCGGTGCCGACCACTCCGATCCCACCCAACGGCCCAACTACGATCTGTGGATCGCCCGCTACGAGGCTGGGCAATCGGATGGTGAACCAATGCTTCGCTGCGGTGCTCCGCTGCGTCTCACCGACCATCCCGGCGCCGACGTGCTGCCGGCATTTTCCCCCGACGGCACCCTCCTGATGTGGACCGCCAGTCGCGACACCACCGGCGGCCGCACCCCCTCCAGCCAGCTCTGGGTGGCGCGGCCCGACTTCAATCGCATCGATCAGGATCTGGCGCCCGTGCCTGCTGCTCAAGGAGAGCCCAAGGAAATCAACCCATGACCCAAACCATGACACCCTCCCCAGCCCAGACTCCGACGATCGCCATGGTGGGGGGCGGCCAGATGGCCTTGGCGCTTGCGGCGGGCTTCTGCCGGGCGGGCCTCGTGGCCCCCGCGACCATCGTCGTCTTTGATCCGGTGGCAGCGGCACGAGACCGACTGGCTCACCATGTTCCTGGAGTGCGGTTCGCTGATTCAGGGGCAGCGGCGGTGGCGGGTGCCGACCTGGTTTTTCTGGCGGTGAAGCCCCAGCAGGCCCAAGCTGCCTGCACCGAGATCGCGGCGGGAGTGGCGGCGGAGGGGGTGGTGGTGTCGATCGTGGCGGGGCTGCCGCTGGCCACGCTCGCCACCTGGCTGGGCACCCGCCGAGTGATCCGCGTGATGCCCAATACGCCGTGTCTGGTAGGGAAGGGGGTGTCGGCCGTCTGCCGCACTCCGGAGGTTCCCGCCGCAGCCGCCAGCCGCGTCAGCGCCCTGCTGGCAGCGGTGGGCTATGTGCATGAGGTCGACGAGGGCTTGCTCGATGCCGTGACGGGGCTGTCGGGATCGGGGCCGGGCTTTGTGGCGCTGGTCGTGGAGGCGTTGGCCGATGGAGGCGTGAAGGCGGGACTGCCGCGGGCCCTCGCCCAGGCGCTCGCCGTGGAAACGCTCGCCGGCACCGCGGCGCTGTTGGAACAGACGGGCGACCACCCGGCGCAGATCAAGGATCGCGTGTCGAGCCCCGGGGGCACAACGATTGCCGGGCTGGCCGTGCTGGAGCAGCAGGCGGTGCGAGGGGCCCTCATCGATGCCGTGGTGGCGGCTGCCGCCCGGGCCAAAGAACTGGGGCGTCCAGCGCAGGGGTGAGCGACGAGATGCGTCCTCAGGCAAGCAGGGCATGCCCTGCGTCTGGCGGCCACCACTCGCCAAAACCACCAGCCCCGCCCGCAGGCATGCCAACCTCCGGACGGGGCAGCGTGCTGCCTACTTTCGCCTGGCCTTCTTGCCAGTGGCCTTCTTCGCGGCGGTCTTCTTGAGAGCAGCGGGCTTGGCCGCACCTTTTTTCGCGCCCTTCTTGGCCTGTCCCTTGCCGGCAACCTTGCCGAACACGGCGTCCCAGCCGGAGGCATACTGCTGATTGGTACCCACACGGATCACTGACATCGCAATCTCCTTACGCTCGCTCACACCACATCATTCTTCGGCGCTACGCACCGTCTGTGGGTCTTTGGTAGCTGTCGCGGTGGCCCAGTGTCAAGGATGATGCTGTGGCAGATACGCCACCGGAGGCCGCCGTCACGATCTGCAGACTGACTCGTCCACACTCGGCAGGGAGGTCGCAGCGGCCATGGAGATTGGTCGCGACCGCACTCCTGTCGGCTGGACACCGGGCAGCGGCAGGAGTCAGCAGCAACTCGTTGCGATGGGCCAACAGAGGAGTGATGTCAGTGATCCAACTGCGCGCCCCATCCGTTGGCCTCAAGAGCGGCGTGCCGTTGAGCATCAGGCTGACGGGCAAGGCCAGATCTGCTGGTGACTGGCCCGGAACCGGCGGGGGCGACTCGACCACCAGCAGCACCCGCAGGCCCCCCTCGAGCCCGGTCGGGCGGCCGAACCGGCGCCGCCACACTCCACCGCCGCCGGTTGGTGTGGGAGCAGCAGCGAGATCGGGTGGCTCCCAGACGGCATTCAACCGAATCGTGTGGGACTGCATAGCTGGAAAGAGTCCTTCTGCGTTTTCCGGCCGCGGAGGGGCGCCGGGCAGTGGCGTTCGTCGGGACGCACCCGCTATAGTTTATGGTGAATATGCCAGCCATTGATGATGGCGGAGCCATTGTGGCTCAGGCACCCCTGGAAGGAAATGGAAGGAACTCTCGATGGGCAAGGCGCTCGAATTCACCGACGAAAACTTTCAGCGTGAGGTGCTCGATTCACCGGTGCCGGTGCTGGTTGATTTCTGGGCCCCATGGTGCGGACCCTGCCGGATGATTGGACCGACGATCGAGGAACTCTCGGCTGAAAACGCCGGCACGTTCCGGGTGGGGAAGGTCAACGTCGATGACAACAACAAAATCGCGATGAACTACAACGTTTCCAGCATTCCCACCATCATGATCTTCAACTCCGGCCGGCTCGTGCAGCAGTTCATGGGCGTGCAGTCGAAGGTGAAGCTGCAGCAGGCCCTCGACGAGCTGAAATCCGCCTGATCCGGCCCGAGTTTGGCTTACCGGTCTGCCCGCCTGTCGGCATCAACTGCAGGTGGTGATGCACTCGATGCATTCCCCTCCACGGAATGCGGGCAGACCGGCAGGGGCCCCGGCACAGGACAATTCCTCAGGGAATGCCCTCTCCTCATCCCCGGCCGCTTCCACTTCCATCAGCGGCGGGCTGGTCGGGCCCCGCCGGGCCGACAGCCCCAACTTCTCCAACTGACCATCGGGCACAAACCCGGCGAGGTGGTGATGGAAGCCTGGCTGCCGCAGCTTTTCCACCGCCTTGGCCTCGATCTGCCGCACGCGTTCGCGGGTCACACTGAAAATCGATCCCACCTCCTCCAGCGTGTAGCTGTAGCCGTCGGCAAGGCCGAATCGCAGCCGGATGATCTCACGCTCCCGGTAGGGAAGCGTTTCCAGCACGCGGCCGATGGAGTCTTTCAACGACTGCTGGTTGATCCCCTGCAGGGGGTCTTCCTGATGCTGGTCCTTGAGGAAGTCGGCATACCCGGCCTCCTCGCCATCGCCCATCGGCTGGTCGAGCGAGACCGGCTGCCGCGACATGCGCCAGATGCAGGTTGTTTCTTCCAGCGAGAGCCCGGCCGCCTCCGCCAGTTCCGCCACGGTTGCCTCCCTGCCCAGCCTCTGGCAGAGCGTGCGCGAGAGGGAGCGGAGTTTGGTCATCGTGTCGATCATATGGACCGGTACACGGATCGTGCGGCTTTGGTCGGCGATGGCTCGGGTGATCGCCTGCCGAATCCACCAGGTTGCGTAGGTGGAAAACTTGAATCCGCGGGCATGCTCGAATTTGTCGACGGCCCGCATCAGCCCGGAGTTTCCTTCCTGAATGAGATCGAGGAAATTCAACCCCCGGTTGCGGTAACGCTTGGCGATCGACACCACCAGCCGCAGATTGCCGGCCGCCAGGTCACGCTTGGCGAGATCGTAGTTGTTCTGCAGTTCTTCCAGGCTGGCCAGCCGCTTCCGCAGCGTGCAGCGGCTTTCCCGCACGGCCAGCAACAGTTGGCGGCTCTCCTGTTGGGCCTCCGCCCGCGCCGCCTTGCTGGCCGCGCCATGACCAGGCACTCGGGAGGGGAGCGATTCCAGACGCCGCCCGGCACTCCGCAACTCCCGCAACAGAGGGTAGAGCTTCTGGATGCGCAGATTCATCTCCTCCACCAGCCGCACCGCCTTGCTGCGCTGCCGCACGAGGCGGCGCCAGGCTTCGCGACGCACCTCCATGGCCGTGCTGCGCGACATGGCGATGCGAAATAATTTCCGCTTCTCCTGCTCGATCCGCCGCAGCGTGACCAGATTCGGCCCCAACCGCTGGAGAGCCCGTTTCTTTTCCTTGGTGTTGGTTACGGCAACCTCGATCGTGCGGTCGAGCCGCAGCGTGCCTGCATAGATTTTTTCCAGCAGTTGCACAGCCCCGGCGAGGATCAGATCGTTGCCGAGCATTGTGTCGCGGAATTTTCGCCGCCAATATTCGATCCGTCGGGCCGAGGAAACCTCCGTATCACGGGTCAGAAGCGGAATGCCCCCCATTTGCAGCAGATAGAGCCGCACTGGATCGTCGACCACCCCGACCTTTCGCACGACCCCCACTCGGCCACCCGTCTTGAGGGGCAGGCGGCGCACCGCCTGAACCGGTGAAGGGAGCGACGGGGCGGCGGAAACCTCGCGAAGACGACCCATGGGAATTCCTCTGGCAGGTGAGGGGGAAGGGGATGGCAGACGACACCTGTTCCTCCCGTGCATTCCCGATGCCACAGCCCAACCCCAGCCCGCATATTTTCACAAACAGCGCTTTCACCGCTGTTTCCCGCCCATTTGCCGGCGCCGGCAGGAGACCAGGAAATGTTCTGTGTTGCCGCCGGGCGACGCGCCTGAGGGCGACGGGTCGACCGGATGCAACGCGTCCGGACCGTTTGTTCAAGATTGCCTGTCCCGGGAATCGAAACAGAAGCGGAGAGGCCGACGGCTGCAGAGGTTGGGGCTATACTCGCCCGAAGGTGCGATTCTGCAGGTCGGAGGACTTGGGGGGGTGGCGCGACCTCCCCACTCCAGCGGACGGGTTGGCGGCTTTTCGGCAGACGCGATTTCCACGGTGCGGCTGGATTTCTTGCTGATAGTGTTCCCGGATCTCTTTCTTCTGTGGTTGTTTCGTTCTTCTGTGGTGATGCATGACGCTGATCCCTTTGATCCTGCTGGCTGTCATCTTTCTGCTCGGCGCCGTGACGCTGGGCATCGGCCACCGGGGGTGGAACTGGGGCACCGTGGCTGCCGCCTGGCTGGTGTTGCTGGCTGCACTGGGCTTCACGTTTCTGGTGGGGATGCTCGGCCAGCGGGAACGGGCATGGAGAAGCGTGATCGCCTCGTACGAGGCGTCGATCGCCAAGGAGCGGGATGCCCTCGTGCCAGCCGGAGGCGGCGCCCTCCAACCTGACGGTCAACACCTCTCTCTTCCCCAACTGGAGGCGGAAAAGGCCCGCTGGCAGCGCGTCCGCAACCGGATCGACACCTGGCAGGGCCGCTCGTGGGAGAGCGCCTCGTTTCAGCCACCTCGTGAAGACGCCAAGGGGAGCTTCGACGATGGCAGCCTCACGCTGGAGGGGATCGATTCCGCCACAATCAACCCCGGCTCTGAACTGTATGTGTTCGATCGGCTCCCCATCGAACAGGGAGGGACCTTCGTGGGCGCCTTCCGCGTGAAATCAGCCGACAAGAACGTGCTGCAGATCGCCCCGGCGGCGGAACCGGATGACGCCGACAGAAAAGTCTGGGCGACCCCCCACCCAGAGGTCAGCGTCTACGAAAACCTGCCGATCGACAGTTCCCTCGCCTTCTTCCGCACCGCCATCCCGGCAGCGGCGGGGGAGGACGGGGCCGCGGCACCTGAGGACGCGGCACCGGGAACTCCGGGCGAACTGCCCACCCAGCGAAAAACCGATCCCGAGGCGTTGCTCCAGCATCTCCAAGCCCTCCGCGAGGAACTGCGACTCCACGACACCCCGGTGGGACCGCCAGCCGATCCGGCGGCGGCAGGTGCGGGCGAAGCCCCCGGCCCCGAAATCGTGGCTGATCCGGAGAAGTCTGCCATGCCGCCGCAGGGAGTTCGCTTTGCCCGCGTGACGTTTCACAAGACAGTCGATTTCACCTGGCTTGACGGCACTCGCTCGACGTTTCAGAAGGGGGAGGTCGTGGCTTCTTTCCCGATCGAGCAACTCGAATTATTGACTCAGCAGAATGCTGATTTTTCCAGCGAGTGGAACATTCCGCCGGGGCTCTACTGGGCCAACGTCACTTTCAAGCAGGCCCATTCATTTCCGCGGCCGGGGGGTGAGGCGAGCGAATGTGAGGTGGGCAGCCGTGGGCAATTCGATCTGGAGACCGCCAAGGCCCTCCAGCAGCAGGGCATCGTGGAAATCGAATCGGTGATCTACAGACGACCGCTCTCCGATGCCTACGTAGCCCTCCGCGGCGCCGGGGCGCAGGCCACGGCCACCACCCCGCTCCCCTTCAATGTGAGCGGATTGGTGGCGCTGCGGCGGATTCTTGCCGAGGACATCCGCTCGGTAGCTTCCGCCAAATCCCAGCTCAACCAGGCTCGGCAGAATGTCGAAAGCGAGAAGGCGATCCGGACACGGGAGAAGGACGAACTGACCGCCGACCGCACGCACTGGGCGGCCGACACGGCGGATGCCAAACGGGTGGCCGATGCCTTCGAATCGCGAACCCTTCAGGCCCGCCGCGAACTGGAAGCCACCGAGAGGGCCGTGGTGCTGCTGGGACAGGAGCTGACCGCTAGCATGGCCCAGCTGACCGAGGCAATCGACCAGGCGGCTCCGGCCCCGGTTCAGCCCGCCCCCCCGACAGCCTCTCCCTGAGGCGGTCGGCGTCCTCCGCCAGCTCCAGCGCATGGGGGGCTCAGCGGCGGGAAGCCAAGGCGGGGTTTTCGCTGGCCCGCCCGCCCCCGCCAGCCGGGATGGCAGGGCCCTGCGAGCCCGTTCTCGGCCGTGGCAGACTTTGCGCCCTGACTGCTTGCTCACATCTCGGGTAGACTTTCGGAGTTCCGAGTTGGTCCCGTTCCTCCTTTTTCAGGTAACAGCACTCACATGGCCCGTCTTGCAGAGCAGTCCAGCGAAATCCAGGGCGGCCAGGCACACTCCAAGACCAAGGCCCACCTGCGGAAGGCCGTTCACCACCATCGCTTGGCCAGCAAGCGGGGCATGCTCGAGCGCATGTTCACGATGTGGTTCAAGGGCTTTGTCTACAACCAGATCTGGGAGGATCCCCGGGTTGATGCCGAGGCCCTCGGACTCTCGCCGGAATCGAGCCTCCTGACGATCTCCAGCGGCGGTTGCAATGTCCTCAACTATCTGGTTCACAAGCCCAAGCGGATTGTGGCGGTTGATCTCAATTCCAACCACATGAGCCTCACGCGGCTGAAACTGGCCGCGATCAAGTATCTGCCCGACTACGAGTCGTTTTACAACTTTTTCGGGCATGGCAAGCACGCCAGCAACCTGGAAAACTACCGCCGCTTCATCCTCCCCAACCTCGATCCGGTGACGCGCTCATTCTGGGAGAGCAGCGACTGGCCGGGGAACCGTATCGGCCCCAAGCGGATCACCTATTTCAAGCGCGGTCTGTACGAGCAGGCGAAACTCGGGCAGTTTTTCCGGGTGGTCCATGGCATTGCCCGCGGCATGCGGCGCGATCCCGCCCGCCTCCTCACGGCCCGCACCGTGGCCGAGCAGGAAAAAATCTTCGACGAATCGTTTGGACCGCTGTTTGAGAATCGGATTGTGCGGTGGATGGGTCGCCAACCCGTGGCCGTCTACAGCCTCGGCATTCCGCCGAGCCAACACGCAGTCATGCTCAAGGAACAGGGCAACAACGGCAGCAAACTGTTCGACATGTACCGCGACCGGATCCGCCGACTGGCCTGCGGCTTTCCGCTCAACGACAACTACTTCGCCTGGCAGGCCTTCGGTCGCCGGTATGACCACCACAACCGGCAGGCGCTCCCCGACTACCTCAAGCCGGAAAACTACGAAACCATCCGCTCGATGGTCGATCGCGTGGAAACCCACGTCGCCTCGCTGTCGGAATACCTGCAGACCGAGACGCCGGGAGCCCTCAACGGGTTTGTCCTGCTCGACAGCCAAGACTGGATGCCGCCGCAGGTGATCGAGGAGCTCTGGGGCCACATCGCCCGCGTGGGAGCTCCCAATACGAACGTCATTTTCCGCACTGCCGGTGAAATGTCGCCCGTTGAGGAGGCCCTCTCCCCGGAGACTCACCGTCATTTCCGCTACGACTTGGATCGATCCCGCCAACTGCACAAGCAGGATCGCTCAGCCATCTACGGAATGTTCCACATCTATTCCAAGGTGGGAGAGTAGGGGGGCGCGGTCCGGCTTCCCCCGCATCATGAACGACCATTCCGCACCGGGGGCCAATGCCCCTCCCCGCTCCTCCTCCAACAACTCCGGCCGGCAGTCGTCCGATCAGGCGGTGGCGATGGACCGCATGTACCGCATGACGCGGCACATCTACGACATTACCCGCCGCTATTACCTGCTCGGCAGGGATCGGATGCTCGAGGAGGTGGAGACATCTGCCGGCACCGCCACGCTGGAAGTGGGCTGCGGCACAGCCCGCAATCTCCTCAAACTGGCGGCCCGTTCGGCCCCTGGGATGCTCTATGGCCTCGATGCCTCGCACGAGATGCTCGAGACGGCAGCCCAGTGCGTGGCGAAGTCGGCGGCAGCCCACCGCAGTGCCGCGCCGATCGTGCTGCGGCAGGGCTTGGCGGAAGACCTCGACGCCCAGCGGATGTTCGGCCGTCAGGAGCCTTTCGACACGATCTTTTTTTCCTACTGTCTGTCGATGATTCCCACCTGGCCGGGAGCGATCGATGCCGCCTTGGCCAATCTGCGGCCGGGCGGCAAACTCGTGATCGTCGATTTCTGGGACCAAAAGGAGCTGCCGAGCCTCTTTGCAGCGGGGCTCAAGCGATGGCTCTCCCTGTTCCACGTGCACTACCGCCCGGAAGTCCACGACGCGCTGGTGGCGCTCGGCTCGTCAGGACGGGCTGAGGTTACTTTCCATACCGTCGCCCGGCGTTACGCCTACATCGCCACGCTCCGCAAGCTCTAGTTGGCTGTGGAAAATCCTCCGTAGAGGGTCCAGCGGTCGTTCTGTCTGCTTACGGCAGCAGGAAGACGATCCCCGTGATGGTGGCCGCCTCCACAGCAAAGCCGCGGGCGCTGATCGGAATCGCCGGGCAGGTCCAGGGTGCACAACTGCCGGGCCGGTAATAACCCAGCGGGTAGACGCACTCCCAAGGAGCCTGAACGCCCATCTTGTAGGGCAGCACTGGCAGCGACACAAAGAAATGGGCCGCCGAGATCCACGGATCGGCCAGCACACCGCGGGAATGGCCGTAGCGTTCCAGATTCCAATCCTCAAAATAGAGCGGCTTGTGGCAGTAGCCCGCGGCCTTCCAGGTGAAGGTCGTGGAGGCAAAGCGGCGGGGCTGGTAGGCCTCTCCTTCCAGCCGGCATTCGCAGGGATAGTCGTTGCCCGGCCGTCCCCCCACCCGGATGTCGAGTTCGATATTGGCCAAGCCGTCGTCGCGCAACTCTTTGAGAGCCTCGCGGCAGGCCTTGCTCGCCTCGGCACAGGCAGAAGGCTTGCTGTCCGGGCGTTTGTCGGCGGACGTGTTTTTTGGCTTCTCTTCCGCTTTTTCCGCCACCAGCAGCAGACTGGCGGTCTCCTGCTCGGAGGCGGTTGCCGGCAGCATGGCCAGAGCCACTCCCGCCACCAGCCAGACTCCCCACCAGCCGGATTTATTCAGCCTGCTTGGGTGTCGCGCTGTAATTGGGAGCTTCTTGCGTGATGACAATGTCATGTGGATGGCTTTCCCGCACGGCGGCCGCCGACACCTGGATGAACCGGGCATCGTGCCGCAGTTCATCGATCGTCCGCGTGCCGCAATAGCCCATTCCGGCCCGCAGGCCGCCAACGAGCTGATACACGAACACGCTCAGAGGCCCCTTGAAGGGCACACGCCCCTCAACGCCCTCGGGAACCAGTTTGTCACCGCCGCGCCCTGTGGCCCGCTGCCGGTATCGCTCGCTCGAGCCCTGCACCATCGCCCCCAGCGATCCCATGCCGCGGTAGGCCTTGAACGTCCGCCCCTGAAACAGAACGGTTTGTCCAGGACTCTCCGCCACGCCCGCCAGCAGCCCACCAAGCATGCAGCAGTGGGCCCCGGCAGCGATCGCCTTGGTGATGTCTCCCGAGTAGCGAATGCCTCCGTCAGCAATCACCGGCACGCCGGCACTGGCCGCCTCCTGCGCCGCCTCCCAGACCGCCGTGATCTGAGGAACGCCAACGCCGGAGATGACCCGTGTAGTACAGATCGACCCGGGACCGATCCCAACTTTGACCCCATCTGCGCCGGCAGCAATCAAATCGCGACAGCCTTCCCGGGTTGCCACGTTTCCCGCAACCACCTCAATTGCCCAGCGTTTCTTAATGGCGGCCACAGTCTCGATGACATTGGCCGAATGCCCGTGGGCGCTGTCGACAATCAGCACGTCCACAGCCTTGGCGATCAGGCTCTCCGCCCGTTCGTAGTCGAAGACCCCCACAGCCGCCCCCACCCGCAGCCGCCCCTGCGAATCTTTGCAGGCGTTGGGAAACCGCTTCATCATGTCGATGTCCTTGATCGTGATGAGTCCGGTGAGCACACCGGAACTGTCGACCAGGAGCAGTTTTTCCACCTTATTGGCCATCAGGATCTTCTCGGCCTCGTCCAGCGTGACGGTTCCCGTGGCGGTTACCAGCCCCGTGGCGGTCATGATGTCGGCGATGGGGGTCTCGCTGCTGTCGAGAAACCGCAGATCCCTCCGTGTGATGATTCCCACCAATCGGCGGCCCTGGGCGGTGATCGGCACCCCGGAGATGTTGTACTGATCCATCACATCCCGGGCCCGGGCCACGGTGGCCGTGGGGGGCAGCGTGACCGGATCCATGATGATGCCGTTGGCGCTGCGTTTGACTTTGTCGACCTCTTCCGCCTGCCGTTCGACGGAGAGATTCTTATGGATGACCCCGAGGCCTCCCTCCTGCGCCAGCGCGATGGCCATCTCGCTTTCAGTGACCGTGTCCATCGGCGAACTGATGATCGGGATGTTCAGCCTGATACCGCGGGTGAGCATCGTGGCAACATCCACTTCCGACGGCACGAACACCGAATGCCGGGGCACCAGGAGCACATCGTCAAAGGTGATTCCGGTGGCAACGATTTTTCCATCCATGACGCGCTTCCCTGGGGGAGTGGTGCGGAATTCCATGCCGTATCTGATCACCGGCCCGACTGCAAAAATCTTCACCTGACAGCCCCTGCCCGGCAGGTGGCCCAATCCACCACCTTAACAGTCCGGCGCCGACAGCGCCCTCGGTGGGGAAACCGCGAATTATGGAGCGGCGGGTGACCGGAGAGCAAAGGGGGGACGGTCCTCCCGGGGAATATTCGCCCGGAAGGCGCGGCAGACGCCCGCACGGAGGCGAACCGTGGCCTACGTTTGTGTGTTCGGCCGAATCGACCGCCGGCTGACAGGCTACGGTGCTCCACCACCGGCCTCGCCCATCTCATCTGCCCCACCATATCCTCCGCCGAGCCCCAGCCACCATCATGCGTTTTCTGAACGAATACATCGACGCCTCCCGCCCGCTGCGCACATTCTCGCCGGAGAATGCCCCCGAGACTCTTCTCCCACCCGACAGCGAGGCGATGGAGGCCCATCTGGCACGGCGCCGCTACGGCCGCTTTACGCTCACCGAGGCGGTTCGCCCCAGCTGGCAGCTCGATGTGGTTCCCCAGGCGGGCTACCGGTTCGACTCCTACCTCGATCCCCAGGACGGCGCCCGTCTTCCGGCCATCGTCGGCGCTGTTTCCAGCGAAGATCTCTTCGAGACCTTCCTGCGGCTGCTCGAGCCGCTCGGCGACACCTGTGACGTGGTCCTCGAAACCTCGCACGAGTCAAAAAGCACTGGGCACCAGGATTTTCTCCGGGAAGGGATCGATCGAACGGTGCTGGAGAGCATTCTCTGGGATTTTGAGGATCTTCTGCTCAATGACGGCTGCACCGGTATCGCCGTGATGCACCCGGAACGGCCGCTTGAAGTGCAGCTCGACGAACACAAGCTGCTGATCGTCTATGCCCATGTCCGCACCCCCTTTGAACGGATCTTTGCCAGCCAGGGCATCTCCCGTCAGGACCGGATGCGCTTTATCTCGCAGGGGGAGCATCTCCACACTTCCCACACCAAGTTTGCTCGCCGGTTTGACGAGATGACGGCCCGGCTCTCCGCCAGCTGACCGCCAGTCGCTACGGAAAAGGCTGAAAAAGAGCCGGGGGAACTGGCCTTGAGCCGACCGGGGCCAACGGGGACTATTGGCATCTCCCGTTCCCCGCGTTCTCTGGCGGCCGACACATGTGGCGCACGTTGACAGCACTTTTTCTGCCGGCATTTCTGCTGGTGGTTCCACTGGCCAGCGGCAGCCGGGCCCAGGAACTGCTGCCGGCCCCAGGGCAGTCCGCCCCAGGCCAACCGCTGAATCCCTTTGCCCCACTCCCCCCGGGCGCCGTGGTCGGCCCGGGTGGACCGGTTGTGCCGGGACCTCCCCCCGTGCCCAAAAACACCGTCGTCATCCCGCCACTCGATCCGGAGCTGGTGTGGATGCAGATGGTTGATGTGTGCGACGACTACTTCAAGACCGAACGCGAACAGCGCGTTGTGTTCTCCAGCGGAGTTCCGGCCGAAGGGATCATCACCACCTATCCGCAAACCGGCGCCACCTTGCTGGAGCCTTGGCGGGGAGATTCGGTGGGCTTCCGCGAGCGGCTGGAGGCCACGCTCCAATCGATCCGCCGCACCGCTTCGATGCGGCTGATTCCCGATCCTGCAGGGTGGCGCATTGAGGCGGTGGTCACCAAGGAGCTGGAAAACATGCCCCGTCCGATGCATGCCACGACCGGCGGGGCCTCCTTCCGCAACGACGACTCGCTCTATCGCTACGGCAGCCCGTTGCAGACCCTCGGCCAGCAGGTGGGAGACCAACCGCGCCCGGTCGCCAATCCCACGGTCAACATCGGCTGGATTGACCTGGGGCGGGATCCGCTGCTGGAGCAGAAGATGCTCGGCAAGGTGCTTAGCAAGCTGGGCATAGCCCCGCTGCCGCCGGCCGCCACGGCCACTCCGCAAGCTCCCGTCAGCGGGCCCTTGAGCCTGCCCCCGTCAGCCCCTCAAGCCGCGCCTCAAGGATCTGCCGGCCCAATCTTCGGCGCGCCGATCGCGCCCGAACAGTTGCCTCCCGGAGCCGTGGTCGCTCCGGGACCGGCGGTGCCGATCGAATCGCTCCCCGTGCCGCGGTAGACGCAGTCGCCTCGGAACGCCACCTGCGTGGGCCGGTCAACAGACAGCAGCCGGCCTACTCGTCGGTGACGCACCCCTCCGAGGCCGGAGCGACGCAGCGCACATACTTCCCGAGCATGCCACGGGTGGCCTTGAGGGCCGGTGCCTTCCACGCGGCCCGCCGGCGGGCGAACTCCTCAGCCGAAACCTCCGCCTCGAGCGAGGCAGTATCGGCATCGATCACGATCCTGTCGCCATCGCACACCAGCGCCAGCGGCCCACCATCCTGCGCTTCGGGCACCACATGCCCCACGATGAAGCCGTGCGATCCGCCTGAGAACCGGCCGTCGGTGATCAGGGCCACATCGTTGCCCAGCCCCGCTCCCACCAGCGCGGAGGTGGGGGTGAGCATCTCCGGCATGCCCGGCCCACCCTTGGGGCCCTCGTAGCGGATGATGACGACATCCCCCCGGTGGATCCCCCCCTGCTCAAGCGCTGCCAGCATCGCCTCTTCGCTGTCGAACACGCGGGCCGGTCCGCTGAACCTGGAGCCCTCCTTGCCGGTGATCTTCGCCACGGCACTGCCGGGCGCCAGATTGCCATGGAGAATCGTGATGTGCCCGGTGGCCTTCAGCGGCGACTCGACGGGATGAATGATCTTCTGACCCGGTGCGAGCCCCTTGTTCAAGGCGAGGTTCTCTCCCAACGTCTTTCCGGTCACCGTCATGCAGTCACCGTCGAGCAGGCCCTTGTCGAGCAGGTATTTCATCAGGCCGCTGGTGCCGCCGACCGAGTGCAGATCCTCCTGAACATAGCGGCCACTCGGCTTGAGATCGGCCAGATAGGGAACGCGGCGGGCGACCGCCTGAAAGTCGGCAGGGGTGAGGCTCACCGACACGCTGCGGGCCATGGCGATCAGATGGAGCACGGCATTGGTGGAGCCACCCAGCGCCATGATCGTGACAATCGCATTATCGAATGCCCGGCGGGTCATGATGTCGCGCGGCTTCAGATCAAGCTCCAGCAGGTGGCGCACCGCCGCCCCGGCCCGGGCACATTCCTCCAGCTTGGCGGGATGTTCGGCGGGTATCGACGCGCTATCGGGCAGAGACATCCCCAGCGCCTCAATCGCCGTGGCCATGGTGTTGGCGGTGTACATGCCGCCACAGGCACCGGCCCCGGGGCAGGCCTTCCTGACAATATCGCTCCGCTTTGCATCATCAATACGGCCGGCCACATATTCGCCGTAGCACTGAAATGCTGACACAATGTCCAGCGGCGTGCCGTCGGCCAGATGGCCCGCCCGAATGGTGCCGCCATAGACCATCAGCGCCGGCCGATTGAGACGCCCCATCGCCATGAGGCAGCCCGGCATGTTCTTGTCACACCCGGGGATGGCCACCAGCCCGTCGTACCACTGCGCCTGCATCACCGTTTCGATCGAATCGGCGATGACGTCGCGGGAGGGAAGGGAAAAGCTCATCCCGTCGGTGCCCATCGAGATCCCGTCGGAAACACCGATCGTGTTGAACCGCATCCCCACCAACCCGGCCTGCGAGACCCCCGCGCGAACCGCCAGGGCCAGTTTGTCGAGGTGCATGTTGCAGGTATTGCCGTCGTACCACATGCTCGCGATGCCCACCTGAGCCTTGTCGAGATCGGCTGGCTGCAGGCCGGTGCCGAGCAGCATCGCCTGCGAGGCCCCCTGAGCCCGGGGCTGGGTGATGCGCGAACTGTAGCGATTGAGAATGGCCATGGCGCGGAAATTCCTTGGCGGGGGGGAAAGAACGTGTCACTCAAACAGGCACACTGAAAAAACGTCGTAATCCGGCATTTTCGACAGCGGGCCTCGCAGAATAGTATCTGCGGCGGCGATTGGAAAGCGAGCGGGCCAGCGATCTGAGATCCGGCGGCTTCCTTTTTGGCCATTCGCACCCCCCATACCCACACCCCCACCCCCGTTCCCGCCCTCACCCGAGCCCAGCATGCCCACAGCCCCCCGCCCCGAATTCGTGTTTTTCGACCTCGGCAACGTGCTTGCGTTTTTCGACCGCGAGCGGGCCCTGCGGCAGATGGCGGCGGTCGCGGGCTGCACACCAGAGGCTGCGGCGGCGGCCATCGCCAGCGGAAATCTGCAGGTCGAACTGGAGTGCGGCCGCATCGGCTGGCCTGCGTTTCACCAGGAATTTTCCCGATTGACGGGCTCCACGAGCGACCCCGCAGCACTGGCCGATGCAGCCAGCGACATGTTCACGCTCAACGTTGGCATGCTTCCGGTCATCGCCGGTCTGGAGCGGAGCGGCGTGCGGATTGGCCTGCTCTCCAACACCTGCGCCGTTCACTGGGAGCATCTGCTGGCCAAGCGGTATGCAGTCATCCCCGGCAACTCCTCAAGTATCGTGCTGAGCCACGAAGCCGGCTGCATGAAACCGCACCCCGAGATCTACCGGATCGCAGCCCAGGCCGCGGGTGTGGAACCGGCCAAGATTTTTTTCTGCGACGATATTTCCGCCCATGTGCAGGCGGCTCAGGAGGCAGGCTGGGACGCAGTGCTGTTTGAATCGGCCGTGGGGCTGGCCGACGCCCTCGACCGGCGGGGGATCAATCTCGGGCTGTAGGCGCGGGCTTGCCCGCCAAGGCCTGCACCAGCGCCGGCTCGTCGATCCGGCCCTCGATCACCACGACCCCATCCACGACCACCACCGGCACACGCAGCCCGTAGGCCCGTTCCCACTCGGGGGAATCGCCGCAGTCGAGCACGGCCGCACCGGGGGCGTGGAAGGCGAGCATCTCCTCGACATGCTCGCAGAGATGGCACCCCCGGCGGGTGTAGAGCACGATGTCTTTCATTGCAGTACCATACTGCGCAGCCGTTGATTTTTGCGCGTTGATTTTTGCGATCTGGGCGGGTCGATCTTTGGCACGGGGGGCATACGAACCGGCCCCCCTGTCGCCGCACGAGGCCGCCCGCCTCCGTACTCCCAAACCGCCCATGGCCGAATCAACCCAATCGCTGGCAGATTTTTTACGGGTGCTCCAGGCCAGCGGCCTCGTCGAGCCGTCTCGGCTTGCTGCGGCAACGGCTCCCTGGCGCGATACCGCCGGGCCGGTGCCAGACGACCTCCTGGAGGCGCTGGCCGCGGCGAGCCTCCTCACCCCCTGGCAGATCGAACAGCTGCGGAAGGGTCGGCACAAGGGTTTCCTGCTGGGCAAGTACAAGCTGCTGCGATTGCTGGGCGCCGGTGGCATGAGCAGTGTCTATGTGGCGGAGCACACCACGCTCCACCACAAAGTGGCCATCAAGGTGCTGCCGATCAAACGGGTCGAACAGAGTTCCTATCTGGCCCGGTTCCAACGCGAGGCGCAGGCTTCTGCCCGGCTCAGCCACCCCAATATCGCCCGCGCATTTGACCTGGAAACGGCAGGATCGATCCACTTCATTGTGATGGAGTATGTCGAGGGGATCGATCTCCATGCCAAGGTCAAACGGGAGGGGCCACTGGAGGTGCGCGAGACCGCCGAGATGATCCGCCAGGTGGCCCTGGGGCTGCAGTGCGCTCACGAAGAGGGCCTTGTGCACCGCGACATCAAGCCAGCCAACCTGATGCTCGACAAACGCGGCACCATCAAGATTCTCGACCTCGGGCTGGCCCTGTCCGACGACGACACCCTGGCCTCGCTGACCCGCGAGCATGACGAAAAAGTCCTGGGCACGGCCGATTATCTCGCCCCTGAGCAGGCCCGCGATAGCCACAAGGCCGACAGTCGCTCCGATATCTACGCGCTCGGCTGCACCCTCTATTACCTGCTGGTCGGCAAGGCTCCCTTCGCTCAGGGGAAGTTGGCGGAGCGGATCCGCGCCCATCTGCACCAGCCTCCCCCCAACCTGCTTGAACAACGTCCCGATGTGCCCACCGCCATCGCAGAACTCTATTTTCGGATGCTGGAGAAGCATCCCAACGCTCGGCCACAATCGGCCCAGGAGATTGCCGACGCCCTCGGCGCATGGCTGGCGGCCACGCCGGTGGGAAAGGTGCGGGAGCGGCCCATTCCCCCGCGTCGCGAGGATCTCCGTCGCCTCCCGGGCGACAGTGCCGATCCCCTCAGCACCCTGCGGCAGCCAACGACCGCCGTCGAGCCGACTCCGCGCCGCTCCCCCTCCAGGGGCCCCAGCGACGGACCGACCAGCAGCACCAGCAATCTGGGCAGCAGCTTGGGGGGCAGCACGCTCCACCGGGGCGGCAGCGATTCCCTGCTGGGGCAACAGAGCTCCGGAAGCCTGCGGCGCGTGCCAGCATCCCGCATCTCCCCCCAGCCCCGCCCGCCGGCCGGCCCCGCAGGAGTACGGCCCGCCCCAGCCCGCTTGAATCCCCGGTCCCCAGTCGCCCCCGTGCCCCCCAGCGCTGCGGCGGTCGAGCCGACGCCTGCCGGTGTCACTCCCTCCCCGCCGAGCAGTTCTCGAGCCGGCTGGGCCAATCGCCGCGTGGCCGGCCTGCCTGTGCTCGTCTGGCTCGGTCTGGTGGCTGGCATCGTGCTGGCAGTGTCGCTGGCGGTGGCCACCTTGCTGGCCCGCCGGTAGAGCGGGGAGGGGCAACCAGGGAAAAGCCGCCTCAGCCGGGGCCGATGCGCCAACTGGTGGTTGCCAGCGCAGCGAGGTGGGCCCGATGCGTCAGATCGTAGTCGAGCGGCGTGAGCGTCACGGCGCCAGCGGCGAGGGCGGTCACATCCGATTCGCTCGGGGACGGGGGAGGAGGCGGGTCGTTGGTGGCCCAAAAGTAGGGTCTGCCCCGTGGATCGATGCGCCGTTCAAACGCCTCCCCATACCGGGCAGTGCTCATCGGCACCACCCGCACCTCCGGTTGGCCCTGAAGGGCGGCGGTGGGGATGTTGATGTTGTAGAGGCTGCCGGCAGGGGGCTTTCGCGCGAGCAGTTGTTCGATCACCTCCACCGCCATTCTCGCCGCCCGATCGAAGTTGGCATGTTCGTCAAACTCCAGCGAGACCGCGATGCTCGTGATGCCGAAGAAGGCCCCTTCCACAGCCGCGCCCACCGTGCCCGAATAGAGCACATTGATTCCCGCGTTGAGGCCGCTGTTGACACCGCTGACCACCAGATCGGGCCGCCGGGGGAGAAACTGCGATATCCCCAGCTTCACCGCGTCGGCCGGGCTGCCATCCACCGCAAAGCCCCGGCAGCGTTCGCCGTCAAAGATCTGCTTGGCGGTCAGCGGAGTGAGAAACGTGATCGCGTGGCCGACCCCGCTCTGCTCAGTGGCTGGGGCGACCACGCTCACCTCACTGATCCGTTTCAGAGCTCGTTCCAGCGCAGCCAGACCGGGGGCGAAGATGCCGTCGTCGTTGGTGAGCAGGGTCAGCATAGGGGGGTCCACCAGGTTCACGAACTGAATACATCAGACAGGGAGCGGGGCAACACCTCCGCCAGTTGGCACTATAGATCCCCCGCCGCCGGGATCGGCAAGTGGGAAAAGGGGCGGGGCCCTGTTCCGGGCGAAAAAGGATCGATTTTCCGCTGTTCACGCCGCAGGGCAGACCGGCTGCCACCGGGGCCGGAGTGTCCGAAACACCAGATGCGGGCCGTGGAACGTGATCCTGCTATACTGTCGGGCTTTTCCTGTCCGGCTCCTCCGTTGATCCGACACCGCAATTCTATGACGACGCCCGCCCGCCCCCACACGCCCCCAGCCTCATCCTCCGCCGCATCCCCGACCTCCGACGCGCCTTCAGCGGAACGGGTGCTCGTGCTCGATTTCGGCTCCCAATACGCCCAGCTCATCGCGCGGCGGGTGCGCGAACAGAACGTCTACTGCGAGATTGTCCGGCACGACATCACGGCCGCCCGAATTCTGGAGATGGCTCCGCGCGGCATCATTCTCTCCGGAGGTCCGGCCAGCGTGTACCAGCAGGGCGCTCCCCGCTGCGACCCGCAGATCTTCCGGCTGGGCATCCCGGTGCTGGGCATCTGCTACGGCATGCAACTGGCCTGCGATGCCCTCGGCGGCCGCGTCGGGCAGGCGGCGTCGCGCGAATACGGCCGGGCGAGTTGCCACGTACTCGCCTCGGCGGGCCTGTTCGCCGGAGTGCCGGAGTCGACCGAGGTGTGGATGAGCCACGGCGATCAGGTCAACGAGGTTTCGCCCGACTTCGTGGCGCTTGCCGGCACCCCCACCTGCCCGCTGGCCGCAGTCCGCCACAAGACGCTGCCGGTGTATGGCCTGCAATTTCATCCCGAGGTCACGCACACCCCTGCTGGCAGCACAATTCTGGCCAACTTTGTGCGCACGCTCTGCGGTTGCCGGGGGGCTTGGCGGCTGGAGGATTTTGCCGCCCAGACGATCGACCATCTCCGCCAGAAAATCGGCACCGATCGGGTGATCTGCGGCCTCTCCGGCGGCGTCGATTCGGCGGTGGTGGCCGCCCTGTTGAGCAAAGCCATCGGCGGTCAGGTCTCGTGTATTCTCGTCGACAACGGACTGCTGCGAAAAAACGAGGCTGCGGCCGTCATCGAGGCCTTCACCACGCACTTCCAGACCGATCTCCACGTGGTGCCGGCCGAACAGAAGTTTCTCGACGTGCTCTCAGGCGTGACCGAACCGCAGGAGAAGCGGCGCCGGATCGGCAAGGCGTTCGTGGAGTGCTTCGCCGACGAGGCGGCCAAGATCAAGGGAGCCCGCTACCTCGCCCAGGGCACGCTCTACCCCGATGTGATCGAAAGCGGAGCCGCTCCCGACGGCCCGGCCGCCACGATCAAGCTCCACCACAACGTCGGTGGCCTCCCGGAAGACCTGCAGTTTGAACTGGTGGAACCCCTCCGCGACCTCTTCAAGGATGAGGCGCGGCGGCTGGGACTGCAGCTCGGCCTGCCCGAGAGCATCGTGTGGCGGCATCCATTCCCCGGCCCTGGGCTGGCGGTGCGCTGCCTGGGGCACATCACCCGGCCGCGACTCGAGACGCTGCGGGATGCCGATCAGATCGTGCTGGAGGAACTCGCCCGAGCAGGGCTGATGCGGCAGGTCTCGCAGGCCTTTGCCGTGCTGCTGCCGGTGCAGAGCGTCGGTGTGATGGGAGACGCCCGCACCTACGACGAAGTGCTTGCCGTCCGCGCGGTGGAAACCGAAGACTTTATGACCGCCGACTGGAGCCACCTCCCCTATGACGTGCTCGCCCGCATCTCAAGCCGCGTGATCAACGAGGTGCGGGGGATCAACCGGGTGGTGTACGACATCTCTTCGAAGCCCCCCGCCACGATCGAATGGGAGTGAACGGGCCCGCCCAGCGGCCGCGGCCTTGGATCACCTGCCGCCCGGTTTGACGTACTGATCGCCACGCACGACCGACACATCTGAGAGCCAGGCGATGCAGGCGTAGTGTTCGAAATATTGGTGCGAGACGTAGCTGAGGATATCCACAGCCACCTCCCCCGACACGACGAACTCAATCTTCTGCGTGCGGGCGCCGCCCGACATGCTCACGTTGCGGGTGCTGCGGGCGCCATGCCCGGTCACATCGACCAGCGTATACCCCGAGGCCCCGAGCTTGATGCCCCGCTCGGCGATATCCTCCATGATCACCGACTCGCCGACCACAGTCACCAGTTTCAGCGGATAGAGCTGCATTGGTTGCCTTCCAGCAAAAGTCTGGGGATTGATCCGGAAACATGCCCAGCCGGGCACCTCTCATCATGGATTCCACACCGCACTGCCAGGAGCCCCCTCTGCCGCGAGGAATCCAGCGACGGCTGCCTACTGAGCCCCCACCCACCTGGCCATCTCATAGTAGATGGGAATGCCGAAAGCGATGTTGAATGGGAATGTAACCGCCAGCGCCGCGGTGATCGAGTAGGTCGGATTCGCCTCGGGGAGCGTAAGCCGCACCGCCGGTGGGGCCGCAATGTAGGACGCACTTGCCACGATCGCCCCAAGAACGGTGCAGCCGCCCAGATTGAGCCCGGCCAGATGGCCCATAGAGACCCCAAAAAACCCATGGATCAGCGGCATGAAAATGCCGAAGGCCACAAGGAACGGGCCCACCTTCACCAGGTCGCCCAGACGTTCACCCGCCACCAGGCCCATCTCGAGCAGGAAGATGCACAGCGCACCGCGAAAGAGCATCCCCTTGCTCTGGAAGAACTCGTAGAACGGCTGAAAGGCCTTTTCATCCATGAACAGCGTGGAGATGAAGCCGATGACGAGCAACCCTGCCATCAGCATGATCGATTGGCCGGTCATCACTTCGTAAAGAGCCTCCCCCAGCTTCGACTCGCGCCCCGGCCCCCTGATACCGGCAATCGATCCCGCCGCCGCCTTCGCGGCCCGTTCCTTGGCCGACAGCGCCGCCCCCAGCACCAAGGCGATGGCAATACCGGGGCACTCCAGCAGCGTTACCAGCGTGGGGAGAAAGCTGTTGGCTGGATGCTGCGACTGCTCAACGAACGAATTGGCCACGGCATAGGTCACCGCTGAGGTGCTGCCATAGTGGGCAGCGATGCCGGCGGAATCGGCGATCGACATCCTGCCGAGATAGCGAAGCACCACAAAGGAGGTAATCGGCGTCACACAGCCAAGAAAGAGCGTGGCGAGAGCCGGCTTCCAGATCGTTGCCACTCCATGGGCCTGATATTCATGCGCCAGTTCATGGCCGCCAATGAAGCCGATCGACATCAGCAGGAAGATGGCAATCGAATAGTAGAGTTCCTTGGGGATCTTGATGCCGCCATGGATCCGCGTGCAGATGATCCCCAGCAGGAAGCAGAGCGGAATGGGCGTCAACAGATTGCGTTCGAGCGATTCCAGAATCCGGGACAACTGACCCCCGCCAGTTGCGGCGAAAAGAGCGGCGAGCAGCTGGAGACCATGTTCGCTGGAGTGCATCGTGCTCAACTCGCAGAGGTGGGAGGACGGTTCGACCGTGACACCGTCCAGAACCGGCAGGGACTCACAGCGTACAGGGATGCGGCAAATAGGCGACCCCGACCGAGAGGGTCTGTCGCCATTTTAAGCCTCACTTTTTCTCAAGATACCTGCTGTTAATTCGCACAGGTCCCCACCCGGGCGGCCCGGATGGCATACTGGGTCAAGGGTCCGCAATCCGCGTGCTGTATCGGGTCTTCCCACCGACGGCCGTTTGCCCACAGTGAGGTCTGGTCATGCAAGTTGCCATCGTTGAAGATGATCCCGTAGTCGCCAAAGCGGTGGTCACTGCCGTGAGCGAGGCAGGCCACAAGTGCACCTGGGTGCCCGACGGCGAAACCGCCGTCCGCGACAAAACGCTCCTGCGCAGCGACATCGTGGTGCTCGACTTGATGCTGCCCAAGATCGGGGGGCTGAAGGTGCTCCGGGAGGCTCGCGATGCCGGAGTGAGGACGCCGGTCATCGTGCTGACAGCCCTGGGAACGATTCCGAGCAAACTGCAGGGGTTTGATGCCGGGGCAGATGATTATCTGGTCAAGCCGTTTGCGATCGACGAACTGCTGGCCCGAATCGAGGCGTTGCACCGGCGTTCCGCGTACAAGCCGGCCATGGAGTTCGTCGTGGGCCAATTGCAATTGAGCCTGGCCAACAAACGGCTGACGATCGCCGACAGGCAGATCGAACTGACGCCCACCGAGTTCAGCATCCTTGAGCTTCTCATGCGTTTTCACGGGCAGGTCGTCACGCGGAAAATGCTCTGCGAGCATGTGTGGGGCTTCGACTGGGACGGCCCGACAAATGTGATCGAGGTACACATCAACCGGCTGCGGGGAAAGCTCGACCGCGACCGCGACGAATCGCAGATCCGCACCATTCGGGGCCGCGGCTATGCCCTTACAACTGCTTGAACCGATCACCTGGGCCACGCTGCGGGTGCGGCTGACGCTGCTCAACACCGCCGTCGTGCTGCTGGCCACGCTGGCCGTTCTGGCGGCGGTGCGGGTGGGTTTGCGGGCAGCCCTGTTCAACGAAATTGACGACACCCTGCGGGGTGAGGTGCGGGAGATTTCCCTGGCGCTCAACGAACTCCACCCCGATCTCTCATTGCTCGTCGGCGAACTTCGCCGCAAGACGCAGAGCCACAAGGAGCGGGGCTGGTTTGTGCAACTGCTCAACGGCGGCCGCTCCACCGTGTGGAACAGCGACAACTGCCCGCAGGAGGTGCTCGATGAACCGGTCGACGAGTCGGTCGTCGAAAAGGTGCAGCAACTGGGCAACTACCGCTGGGCCCGGCGCCGGATCACCGCTCCCAACGACACTCCGATGTATATCCGGATCGGGGTGCCGACGCTGTCGCTCGATTCGGAAGTTGATGGCATCACCCGTCTGCTCCTGCCGATTGGGCTGGGACTGGCACTGCTGACACCGCTGGCCGGCTACTGGCTCGCCCTGCGGGCCACGCAACCGCTGAGCGAGATCCTGCGCACGGCGGAGTCTCTCAAGCCAACGAGGCTGGGGGATCGCCTGAAAACGCGGGGGACTGCCGACGAACTCGACCGGCTCTCGCTGACGATCAACCGGCTGCTCGACAATGTGGCCGTCCATGTGGAACGCCAGCATCAGTTCGTGGCTGACGCGGCCCACGAACTCCGCGGCCCTCTGGCGGCCATCCAGAATTCGCTGGAGGTCGCCTCGGCAAAGAACCGCAGCCCGGAGAATTATCGCTCCACGCTCGAGGATGTGCTCGACCAAACTCGTCAGCTCTCCAAGCTCGCCAACGACCTTCTTCTGCTCGCCGAGGCCGAAGCCGATGCCAACGTGGCGCCCAGCGAGCAGGCCGATCTCGACGCAGTGGTGCGGCAGACGGTGGCGATGTTCACCGGCGTGGCGGAGGACCGATCGATCCGGCTGCTCGTGCGCTCCCCGGCAGGCTTGAAGATCCCGGGCGATCCCCAGCAGTTGCGGCAGTTGACCAGCAATCTCGTCGACAACGCCCTCCGCTTCACGCCGGCGGGCGGCTCGGTGACCCTGACGGTGGCACGCGATCCCGCTGCCCACGAGGCCTGCCTGACCGTGGCGGACACCGGTCGCGGGATCGAGGCTGGGCATTTGCGCAATGTTTTTGAGCGGTTCTTCCAGGCCGACGCCGGACGCGACCGCGGCAACATGCGGCGCGGCGGCGGACTCGGGCTGGCGATCTGCCGTTCGATCGCGGAGCGGCACGGGGGCCGGATCGGCATCACCAGCCGGGTGGGGCAGGGCACGCAGGTGGCTGTTCACCTGCCGCTGGGGAGTGCCTGAACAGGGGCAGCAGCCCAACCGGACGCTGTCGGCGGAAGGGGGCCGCGCCTGCAGGTCACCAGCCACACCGCCCACCCATCCAACCCATCTTCGCTCTCCCTCCCGCCCAGCCAAAAAAATGCTTGCCGTGTCGTTCCAGCCGGCACAATCGTCAATCTCTACCAAACATGCGGTCGATGATGACGGTGGCGGAATCAGCACCGGCTACGGAACGTACACGATGAATCGGGATCATAACGCCGGCGATGTTCGATTCGCTCTGCGTTTGCCCCCGACGAACTGGGGCTTTGCTCCGCTGCTGCTGACAATTCTCAGCGCTTTAGGCCTGTGTCCCAGCGCCACCCAGGCCGACGACCCGTTTGTTGTGCTGGCAGAATCGGGGAATGGCCAATCGATCGAGCTACCGAGCCCCTCGGCCAGCCTCGATTCCTTTCAGGACGTCTCCGCCGCCCTCTCGGCCGAACGCCGCCGGATAGCCGATCTGGAAGAGCGGCTGAAGAAACTGGAGGGGCAGGGGGCCACAAGCGGCGTTGAACTCCTGCCGCCAACCGCTCCTGCGGGCACAGATGCGGCCGGCAAGGAGGCCGCCAGCGATGCAGGCAGCAAAAAAGAGTCTCCCAAGGATGGCAAGGATGCCAAGACAGCGGAGAAGAAACCGGACGAACCCTACGAGGTGGGCACCGACACAGCGCTCACAACCCGCTGGGATCCAGCGGGAGTAGCGAGCTTCACGGCCGAATCGGAGCACAAGGATTTCCGCGTCAAGATCGGTGGTCGCACGCAGCTCGACACAGTCGCCTTCAGTGCTGCCTCCGGTCCCCGTGAACCTCCAGATAAGGGGGGGCTCGTCCCGGGGCTGTCTGACACGGTCAATTTCCGTCGGGCGCGCATTCGCATCGAAGGCCGGATGTATGAACTCTACGACTGGGCGGCCGAATACGACTTCGTCAATCAGTTGAATATCGCCAACCAGACGTACCCCACCGAATCTGGTCAGGGGCCTTTCACGGCCGTCACCGACCTCTGGCTTCAGGTCCGCGAACTGCCGATCCTGGGAACGATGCGCGTCGGCAACCAGAAAGACCCCTACGGCTTCGAGCATCTCACCAGCAGCCGCTTCCTCAACTTCATGGAGCGATCCTATTCCCAGGACGCCTTCGAGGGGCCGTTCAACAATGGCTTTCTCCCTGGCATCCAGTTCCTCAACAACAACGAAGATGGCAGCATCGGCTGGCAGGTGGGGGAGTTCAAAAACAATTCCAACGTGTTCGGCTTTTCAAACTACAGCGGTGGCAGCTCCACCGTTGGCCGCCTCATCTACCTGCCGATCTACGAGGATCAGGGCCGGCAACTGCTCCATCTCGGCATCTCGGGGAAGACGCAGGGCCTCCGCAACGGGCAAGTCCGCTTCCGCAGCCGGGGTGACATCCGCAACGGCCCACCTGGCGGACTCAATTCGATCTATGCCGACAGCGGTCTGCTGACCGGCACCTGGCAGAATCTGATGGGGCTGGAACTCGTCGGCAACAACGGTCCCTGGTCGTTCCAATCAGAATACTTCGGCTCCTGGCTCTACAACGCCGCCACGACCAGCCTTGGACCACTGGCGACCAACGGCATCCAACCGGCGCCGGGAACGAATGTGGGAACTGTCTTCTACCAGTCAGGCTATGCCGAGGTGCTCTACTTCCTCACTGGCGAAAGCCGGACCTACACGAAGATCGAATACCGGTTCGACCGCCCGATTCCGCGCAACAATTTTTATGTGGTGCGGGGCGGCGGTCGTAACGCCCCGATCAACTTCAGCGAGGGTGCCTGGCAGGTGGGCGCCCGCTACAACTACCTCTGCCTCAACGACGGTCAGGTCAACGGTGGCGTGCTCAACGGCATGACCCTCGGCCTCAACTGGCTGATCAATCCCAACGCCCGCGTCTACTTCAACTACGACCTCACCTACCGGCAGTTTATCAGCACCCCTTACACAAACGTGACCAGTTCCACGGCCGATCTCACCACGGGTGCGGTCACCACCACCACCTCCGTGGTGCCCTCGCCGAGCTACAACGGCAGTGGCTTCATCAATGGTTTGGGGATGCGACTCGCCTTCGACTTCTGAGCGATCCCACCGTTCATTCCTGAGGAAGTTCCACCATGCGTCTGATCCTCATTCCCCTCCGCCTGCTGCTCCCCGCCGCCTGTCTCCTGGCCTGCCTGCCTGCTGGCGCGGCCGACCCCGACCCGCCCAAGCAATTCCTTCAGGAGATTCCCGCCCCTCCCGGCAGAGCAAAACCAGCCGCTGCGGAAGGGGCCGCCACGCCCGAAGCGGCTCCGAAGAAGGCCATGGAGAAGGCGGCCGCCGCCGAGAAGGAAAAAAACGCCTGCGGCATCCCCACCTGCAAGTCGAGCTGGGATGAAAAGAAGACCAGGGAGGCCGTCTACTCGATGAAGTGCGATTCCAAGTGCGAGCGGGCGGCCGGGCCGATGCGCTGCTCCCACTCCTGCCTCCATAAGGGGGACTGCTGCGAAGAGTGCCCCGCTTCGGCTCCCTGCGGTGTGCCATTCCCCCGCAAGAAGCTCTTCAAGGAGGAGACGGAGAAAGTGGAGAAGATCCCGAAATATGAGGTGGTGATGGTGCCGCCCCCTCCCTGCCAGTGCTGCGAGCGCGAGTCCTGCTGCGAGCGCGCCACCGACTTTCTCCACCGAACGCTCGCGAGGCTCTGCTGGTGGTGAAACGCAGCACCGAAGAACGCCCCGCCGCCGGAATCGTCTTCGCCATGGCGGTCGAAGCCGAGCCCTTCGCCTCACGCGTCAGCGGCAGCGTGTCGACGCAGGCGGGAGGGCTGACGATCCACGCTGGCTCTCTCGCCGGGCGGCAGATTGTGTGGGTGATCGCCGGGGCAGGGGAGGAGCGGGCCGCCCGCGCCGCCGGTCTCTTGATCGATGGCCACAGGCCTCACTGCCTGGTCAGTCCGGGGTTTGCCGGCGGCCTGGTGGAGAACCTTTCCCGCGGCAGCCTGACCACGCCCCAGCGCGTGCTGCGTCGCGGGCAAGAGCCGATCGATCTCGCTCCGTGGCCCGAAAACATCCTGGCCAGTTCCACCGCCACGACGCTCCTCACGGCCGACACGATCGCCACCACCACGCTTGAAAAAAGAGCGCTGGCTCAGGCCACCGGCGCCGATCTCGTTGATATGGAAACCTGGGGCGTCGCGCGGAAGGCGATTGCCGCCGGCCTCGACTGCCATTCGCTGCGGGTGATCTCCGATGCCGTCGACGACCAACTTCCGCCGGAGGTGGCCCGTCTCGTCCAGCCGCAGTCGTCGCTGCGCCGGCTGGGTGCGGCCTGCGCAGCCCTCGGCCGCCGTCCCGGGGCCGCCGTCGATCTGTGGCGGCTGTGGGAGCATGCTGTGGTGGATGGAAAATCGCTGGCGTTCGCCCTGGAACAGCTCTGCGACAGCTTGCCTCTCAAACCCCCAGCATGACGCGCGCAAGCAGCCCCTTGGGCAGATCGGGCACGGGTGCTGGAGCGGGAAAGCCGAGCCTCTGCAGGGTGGCCACTGCGGCGGTTGTCCCACTCCGCACCGCTCCCTCCATCGTGGAGGGCCAACCCGTGGCGGTCCAATCGCCAGCCAGAAAAAGATTGCCCACTGCAGTGGTCGCGGCCGGGCGGACCGCGTCGACCCCCGGCCGCACTGAGAGCACCGCCGTGGGATCAGTCACCACGCGAGCCTCCAGCAGCGTTGCCTCCCGGACAAGCGGAAACGTCTCCCGAAGTTCGGCCACCACCGTCTCCACGAGCTTCTGCCGATCCCCGCCGAGCAGACCGCGGGAGGCACTGATCACCACCTGGCAGTGGCCCCGTGCATCTCCGGCCGGTGATTCGGAGCGAAACACCCACTGCGACACCCGCCCCACCAGCACCGCATGCGGGAGGTCGATCACCTCCCGGTCAAACCAGAGGTGCACCGCGGTGATCGGCGAGCCGGCCAGCCGCTCGTCGGCAACCGGCACCAGATCGGGCACCAGGCGGGCCGCCGGCTTCCACGGCACCGCCAGAATCGCCGCGTCACAGGGAATGCTCTCGCCGCCACAGACCACTCCCCGCACCAGGCCGTCGCCAGACCGCTCGAGCGCCGTAACTCCCCGTCCCGTCTCCACTGCGGCGCCTCGCGCCCGCAGCCACGCCACCAGCCTCTCGCCAAACAGCACGCCCAGCGGCTCCAGCGGCACATACACATCCGCCGCCTGATGGTGCGCTAAAAAACCATCCACGGCCACCTTGCGGGCGGCCGCCACACTCACCAGATCGATCGATTCGCCCAGCGCACTTTCCAGCACCGGCTGCCAGAAGAGCCGGATCACGCTCTCCGGCTGGCCGATCGACTCCAGCCACGCCCGGCTGGTCTGCGGCGCAGCGTCGAGAGGATTCCGCAGCCGGGCCAGGCGCAGCATGCCCCAGCCCAGCAGCATCTTTTCGCGCCACGAAAAGTGCTGCATGCCCTGCAGCAACGGTGCCAGATGCAAGGGGGCCGGCAGCCAGGCCGAGGGGGTGCAGTCGGCACGGGTGCCATCGGGGCCGATGAACCAGAGCGTGCGGTCGCGGCGGAGGCGATCGGCCAGCCCTGTGCGGCAGCAGAGGTCGAGAAAGTTGGTGCAACATCCCATCGCCACATGCTGGCAGGCGTCGACCAGCCCCGCTCCCTGTGGGTCGTCGAATGATGCCGCCCGTCCCCCAGCGCGGCGTCGCGACTCCAGCAGCGTAACGGCGCATCCTGCTTCCACGAGGGCCACCGCAGCCGAGAGTCCTGCGAGCCCCCCGCCCACCACCACCACGCGCGACGCGCTGGCAGCCGCTGGAACAGTGGCGGGAAAGGCGGCGGGAAAGGTGGCGGCCAGATGCATTGGTCGACTCGGCTTCCAAAAGGGAGAACAGAACCAGACACTCCAATCCCGCGGACACGGGCATTTTTACAACGGGAGCCGGATCCCCTTTGGCCCCGTGGCGAGCGTGGCGAGCGCCGCGGCTAGAAGCAGCGGCTTCGGCGGCCTGACCCGCTGGGAGAAAATGCTTATCCCCGCCCGGCGCACAGCGCCCAACAGGGCACCATAGACGCCAAACATTGCCCGGAACACCAGCCGACCGTCGGTGGAGAGCATGCCATCGAGCGGTTGGGCGGCGCTGAAAAACCGTTCTGCCCGGCCCACTTCCAGGGATGACAAACGGCTGAATTCGCCGCCAATAATCCCTTTCCGCAGAGCATCCACGCTGCAGCCAGCAGCAGCAAAATCGTCTTGTGGAAGATAGATCCGCCCCCTCCCGAGGTCTTCGGTGATGTCGCGAAGAATGTTGGTGAGTTGAAAGGCCATCCCGCAGGCGTGCCCAGCCACGAGCGCCTCCGGCGTGCGAAATCCCCACACATGGATCGCCGCCAGGCCGACGGCACTGGCGACCCTCCGGCAGTATTCCTCCAACTCGGCAAACGTGGCATAGGAAGGCTGCTGCAGATCCATCCGCACCCCGGCCAGAATCTCATGGAGGTAGTGTTCAGGGATGGCATACCGGCGGGTGGTGTCGACCAGCGCCCGGATCACTGGATCGGCGGAGCCCTCGCCGCCAAGCGCACCGCGCAGTTGGTCCGCGAAGGCATCCAGATCGCACCGCGCCGTGGCGGAATCGGTCGCGTCATCGACGATGTCATCGGCGCGGCGGCAGAATGCATAGAGCGCCGTCGTGCCGCGGCGCTTCTCGGGGGGCAACAGCCGGATCGGCAGGGCAAAACTCGATCCCGACCGCCGCAGCAGTTCGGTGCAGACGGCGTGGTCAGCAGCCAGCGTGTTCATGAGTACCCCAGCATGGCATTGGCGGCCATGCCCCACCAAGCACCGGCGGCGAGCCGGGCCTTCTGCCAGCGGTTGACCGTTGGCCGGCGGGAGAGGGTGTCGAAGCCCGTCCGCTCAATACAATCGGCCAAGGCATTCCCCCCGCCCACAAACATCCGGATGGCGGGGCGCAGCACGCGTGGGGCCAGCGTCATCAGTGGCGCCCCCTGGGCGAGGCAGGCGCGAGCCCACCCCACCTCTTCGCGCAGGAGCGCACGCAGTTCTGACGGGGCTCGATCTCCATCGAGCATCCGTTCGGTGACACCGCACCGCGCCATATCGGCCTGCGGCAGATAGACCCTTCCGGCCAACCGATCGCGTTTGACATCCTGCCAGAAATTTACCAGCTGCAAACCGGTGCAGATCGAATCGGAGAGTTCCAGCAACGGCTCATCGCGGCACCCCTCCAATCCCAACACGATCCTCCCCACCGGGTCGGCCGACCGCCGGCAGTAAGCCTGCAGGGCCGCCCGATCGGCATATCGCACTGCCACTTCCCGGGCATCGAAATCGGTATCCTCTGCGAAGGCATCGAGCAGATCGGCAAAGGGCTGCATCGGCAGGCCTGTCCTCCCGACGGTGTCAGCCAGTGCCACAAACACAGGGTGGCTCGGCCGACCGGCAAAACAGTCCTCCAATCCCTGTCGCCATTCGTGCAGGCCAGCCAGCGCCGCGGCGGGGGAAGCCGCTTCGTCGGAGAGATCATCGCTCCAGCGGGCATAGGCATAGACGTTGGCCAGATGCTGGCGCAAGCGACGCGGCACCAGCCTGGTGGCGACGGTGAAGTTTTCATAGTGGCGTCGGGCCACCTCCCGGCAAAACGCCTCTGCCGCGGCCAGATCAGCGCCCCCCGGAACTGCTGCCATCTGCCAGGGGGTGGGATCGCGGCGGGCCGCCCCGGAGAGAGGGCCTGCGGTGCTGGGGGAATGGGGTGTCAGTGGCATGGCGGGGACCGCTTCTGGCCGGCAGCGCTGGTCGGATACAATCTGTCGCATTACCATACTCTCCTCCGCACCAACCGCCCACGCGGCCACTGCGAATGCCGCCAGGAGCGCTGCCGGCCTGCTGCAGACACGCGTTTCCCTGCTGCCTCCCTGCCGAAAGCCATCGATGAAAATCCTCCTTGCCGGTCCGCGCGGTTTTTGTGCGGGCGTGAACATGGCGATCGAGACACTCGAAACAGCCATCCGCCTCTACGGGACCCCGGTCTACGTCTTCCATGAAATTGTCCACAACAAGCATGTCGTGGAGCGGTTTGTCCGCGAGGGGGCAGTGTTTGTCAACACGGTGGAAGAGGTGCCCGAAGGGGGAGTGCTGCTCTTTTCTGCCCATGGGGTGGCCCCGCAGGTGCGGGCTGTCGCTCAAGCGCGGCGACTGGTAGCGATCGATGCCACCTGCCCGCTGGTGACAAAGGTGCATCTGGAGGCGATCAAATACGCCAAGCAGGGGTACCGCATCCTGCTCATCGGCCATGAGGGGCATGACGAGGTGATCGGCACGATGGGGCAGGCCCCCGATGCGTTCACGCTGGTGGAGACGGCCGACGCGGTCGCCACGCTTCCATTCGGCCCGGATGACAAACTCGCCTACCTCACTCAGACAACGCTTTCGGTCGACGACGCCTCGCGTGTGATCCAAAGTCTCAAAAATCGGTTTCCGCAGATCGTCGGTCCTCCCAAGGACGACATCTGCTACGCCACACAAAACCGTCAGGAGGCTGTCCGGAAAGTCTCCGAGGGGGCTGATGTGGTGATCGTGTTGGGGAGTCAGAACAGTTCCAACAGCCAACGTCTGGCGGAACTGGCCCGCGACAGTCAGATCACTGCCCACTTGATAGACGGGGCCAACGAGATCGACCCAGCCTGGTTCAAGGGGAGCGAGACGGTGGTGATCACCGCGGGCGCAAGCGCGCCGGAGAGCGTGGTTCAAGACTGCGTCCGGTGGCTGGTGAACCGGTACAACGCCACCGTGGAAGAACGTTCAATCCGGCAGGAAGATGTCTATTTTCCGCTGCCAAAAGAACTCCGCGCGGCAGCCACAGCCGCCCAGCTTCCGATGGTGTAGTTGTCCGTCGAACATGCCATCCATGGCCCACCCGGCGCCCCCCAAAAAACGGATGTACCATGACGCTGTCTTGGGGCCAACCGTGGGTCGCTCAGGCCATCGAAGCGTGAAAAAGAAGCGTTCACGATCGGTCCTCCATGGCGGGGAGGCTATGGCGTTCGGCTACCGACGCTTGCTTGACTTGGAACCATTCCTTGCAATACTTGACGCGGTCCCGAAACTTGCGACTGCCGTGGGGATATACTGCCATGGGGATATGGAGTCGCTCAACAGCCTGCGGTGCCGCGAACCGCACCCGGCTGCATCTCACAGGCCGCTCTTCGACCGTCTCTTACGTGCGGAAGTGCCGTTGACCTTCCTGCCCCTTCAATCCTGCGATTGACCGATCCAGCAATCGCCACCTCTGCCTTTCCGAAAGGGTCTGTTCACGATGGCTATCCAACGATCTTCTCTGCTGATTCTTGCCGCCGTTGCGTTTGTGGGCTTGCTATCCTCCGGTGCCGTCGCGGAAAAGCCGAAGCAGCCCAACATTCTCGTTATTTGGGGCGACGATATCGGCCAGTCCAACATCAGCGCCTACACGCGGGGCGTGATGGGGTACCAGACGCCGAACATCGATCGGATTGCCCGCGAAGGCATCATGTTCACCGACTACTACGGTGAGCAGAGCTGCACGGCGGGTCGGTCGGCGTTCCTGCTTGGGCAGAGCGTGTTTCGCACCGGGCTGTCGAAGGTCGGCCTGCCCGGTGCCAAGGAAGGCATCAGCACGCTCGACCCCACCATCGCCGGTCTCCTCAAGGATCGAGGCTATGCCACCGGGCAGTTCGGCAAAAATCACTTCGGCGACCGCGACGAGCATCTGCCGACAAACAACGGTTTCGATGAGTTTTACGGCAACCTCTACCATCTCAATGCCGAGGAGGAACCCGAGAACGAAGACTATCCACGCGACTTGGTTCTGCCCGATGGATCGACTTTCGCGAAGAGGTTTGGCCCCCGCGGCGTGATCAAGTCGTTTGCCAACGGCGCGATCGAAGACACCGGTCCGCTCACCCGCAAACGGATGGAGTCGGTCGACGACGACACGAGCGATCGTGCCATTGACTTTATCCGTCGCCAGCATGCGGCCGGCCAACCGTGGTTTGTCTGGTGGAACGGCACGCGGATGCACTTTCGCACGCACATCAGCGACGAGCGGACAGCCGAAATCAAGAAGCAGTATCCACACGCCGACGCATACACCGTCGGCATGGTCGAGCACGACATGCACATCGGCAAGTTCCTGGCGCTGCTCGATGAGCTTGGCCTCGCCGATAACACGATCGTCCAGTACTCGACTGACAACGGCCCGCATTCCAACACCTGGCCAGATGCTGCTGCGACCCCGTTTCGCGGCGAGAAGAACACCAACTGGGAGGGCGGCTGGCGGGTTCCCTGTCTGGTCCGCTGGCCCGGCGTGGTGAAGCCCGGCACTGTCTCCAACGGTGTCGTCCATCATATGGACTGGCTGCCGACCTTTCTGGCGGCCGCCGGCAAGCCCGATATCAAGCAGGATCTGCTCGACGGCTACAAGTCTCCAGCCCTTGGCCGCGAGTATAAGGTGCACCTCGACGGCTATGACCTCTCCAACCACCTGCGGGCCCCCCAAGGCACGCCGAGCCCGCGAAAGGAAGTCTTCTACTTCTCTGACGACGGCGACCTGACGGCGCTGCGATATGACGACTGGAAGTTCATTTTCATGGAACAGAAGACGCAGGGAACGCTCCGAGTCTGGATGGAGCCCTTCACTCCGCTCCGCATACCGCTGGTGTTCAATCTCCGCCGCGATCCCTACGAGCGGGCCTCGATCACGTCCAACACCTACTACGACTGGATGATCGACCGAGCCTTTATGTTGGTGCCGGCTCAGGCCTATGTCGGTAAGTTCCTGGCAACCTTTAAGGACTACCCGCCGCGGATGGAGGCTGCCAGCTTTTCGCTCGACAAGGTCCTGGAGACGCTCAGGCAAGGGGCAAATGGCGGCGACTGAAAGGGCCCCCTTTGGCCGTGGTCAAAATGTCGCGTTGGCGCGCACGCCGTACACGAAGGCGTTGTCGGTGGAGATCGCCCCGAGTCCTGGACGGATCCACTGCAGGTCGGGCGTGATGTTGAGCCAGGGAGTGGCCTGAATATTGTAAAACCACTCGACGCCCTGGCCGTCTCGGGGGCCGAACAGGGCGGTAGGCACCGGTCCGAACTGGTCGCTCGCCCCGACGAAAAACCAGCCGAGCCCAAACGTGTCGCCCCGCTGCTGCCCGAGAGGGCTGTAGCCACCGAGGCCTGTGCTTAAGAAGTAACGGATCGGATTGGGATTGCCATCGGAGATCGAAGCCCGGCCAAACAGGCCCCAGCCGCGGTCTTGAGCGCCGGCGTAGCGAACGAGATACTGATCAAAGCCGGTGTAGAGCGTGTAGGAGTCCCACAGCGTCGCGGCGCCGCCTCCCGGCGGTTGGTAAGGGGGCCCCGGCGGGGAAAAAGCAAACCGCAGGTCGAGTTGCTCCTCGTGCTTCCAGACGCCGCCGACGTGCTGCTGCCCCGGCAGTCCGAAAAACCTCGTTTTGAACTTGATCTCGCCGCCGATGATGATGCCCTGGTTGAACAGGTCGCCGAACTGCATGAAGTCGGCTGTACGGTTCTTCGGATCCATCACGAACACCGACATGCCGCCCCAGTCGCGAGGTGAAACGACCCCGGCGGTGAAGAACGAATAGGGCAACCCGAGCAGGAACGAAGGGTTGGCGATGAGCGCCTGGTTGACGAACTGATCGGTGCCGTCGCCGCCGGCGAAGACGTCTTGGTCAAACGACCCGAGCACGTCTTTCTTCCCACCGAACACGACCCAGTTCGGCGACAGCGGCTGCGTGAACAAAAAATTGGTGATGTAGGGAACACCGGGATTGTTGGGCCGCGGCGGCAGGGCGGCGGGAAACACCACCGGCGTGAAGGAACCCGCTCGCAGTGACACATTGCCATATTCGCCATACCACTGCTCAGCCCGCACAAGCAGCCGACCATGCGGCAGGCCACCGAACTTCTCGAGATCAAAGACCGCGTCGTATTCGCTTCGGCCGGTGTAGCAGAAGGCGTTCCCCTCCCCGAGCGGCGGCGGCACCGGCTGATCGATGCCGCCCGCGAGTCCGAATCCGAATTGCGTCACCCGACCGCCAAACGTAATGCCCGACTCCTTCGTGGAGAACAAGCGATCGAAGGCGTCACCCGTCACCGTCTTGGGTCCGAACGCATCGGCTTCCTCTCCCGGCAGCCCAGCGGATGCACCGGGGGCTTCCCCGAAGGGGCGCGGTGCCGGATCGTCGGGCAGCAGATCGATGGAATATGGGTAGGCAAGCCGTTCGGTCACGACCTCCTCGTCGGGTCCGGCAGGATCCTGAGCAGGGCTGCGGGTCGTCATCACGAGCACGAGCAGGCCGACAACGATCACAATGCGGATGTTGGTCATGACGCAGGGCAATCCAGCACTGCATGAGTCATGAAGCTGAGATTCTCTCCATGGACTCCACGCCATAGTCGTTCGACCTACTGGCTGTGTAGGCGGGTCGGGCAGATGAGGGGAACTGCGCATAGTCCTCCCCCCTTTGTTGTGACAATTCCCAATGATTACTCATCGGCCGACTGTGCCGATTGGGTTGAGAAATCCAGTCTGGCGGACTTTGCGGGATGGCCGCCGATCGCTCGGGGATCGTCTTTCCAAGCACCAGCCTATCGATCGGTGGCGGCCGAAAGGAAACGGCCGGAGGCCCGCCAAGCGAAAACGGCCTGGATGGCCGTGTTCCGTGTGAGCCAGCCCAAGGATGGCCATTCAGGCGCGAACCAGACCGCTCTTGCCCCGACCCACGGCCGCCCGGACGGCGGCCGCCCGGCATGCGAGGCACACCTCGGCTGTGACTCCGCATGCCGCAAGCCTGAAGGGGCCATGGATGGCCCTTCAGGCGCGAACCAGACGCTCTTGCCCGACCCACGGCCGCCCGGACGGCGGCCGCCCGGCATGCGAGGCACACCTCGGCTGTGACTCCGCATGCCGTAAGCCTGAAGGGGCCAGGATGGCCCTTCAGGCGCTCAGGCTAATGCTGCAACTTCTTGTAACGGAATCGATGCGGCCCATCGGCACTGATCCCCTGCCGCTCGCGCCGATTCTGCTCATACGACTCAAAGTTGCCCTCGCAGACATGGACATACCCATCTCCCTCGAAGGCGATGATGTGGGTCGCCAGCCGGTCGAGAAACCAGCGATCGTGCGTGATCACAACCACCGAGCCGGCGAAGGTGGTGATCCCTTCCTCCAGCGATCGCAGCGTGTCGACGTCGAGATCGTTTGTCGGTTCGTCGAGGAGGAGCAGGTTGGCACCGCCGCGGAGCAGTTTGGAAAGATGCACGCGGTTGCGTTCTCCGCCGGAGAGCGTGCCCACCTTCTTCTGCTGGTCAGGGCCCTGGAAATTGAACTTGGCGACATAGCTGCGGGCATTGACGGTCCGCTTGCCGAGTTCGATCGTGTCGTGGCCGCCTGAAATCTCCTCAAACACTGTCTTGTTGGGATCGAGCGAGTCGCGGCTCTGGTCGACATAGCCAATGTCCACCGTGGCCCCAACCCGCAGCGTGCCGCTGTCGGGTTTTTCCTGCCCGACGAGCATCCGGAAGAGCGTGGTCTTGCCGGCGCCGTTGGGACCGATGATGCCCACAATGCCGCCGGGTGGCAGCCGGAAGGAGAGGTTCTCAAAGAGCACCTTATCGCCAAACGACTTCGAAAGCCCCTCCCCCTCGATCACCAGATCGCCGAGCGGTCGGCTGGCGGGGATGAAGATCTCCACATCCTGATCGCGGGTGGCGGCCTGTTCGGCCGACAGCTTTTCATAGGCCGACACGCGGGCCTTGCTCTTGGCCTGCCGCGCCTTGGGCGACATGCGAATCCACTCAAGCTCCTTGTCGAGCGTCTTCTGCCGCGTGCTGGCCTGCTTCTCCTCGAGTTGCAGGCGGGCCTTTTTCTGCTCCAGCCAGGAGGTGTAGTTGCCCTCGAAGGGGATGCCACGGCCGTGATCGACCTCCAGAATCCACTTGGCGACGTTGTCGAGAAAGTAGCGATCGTGGGTGACCGCCACCACCGTGCCGGGGTATTCCGCCAGATGCTTTTCCAGCCAGTCGACGCTCTCGGCATCGAGATGATTCGTCGGTTCGTCAAGCAGGAGCATGTCGGGACGCTCCAGCAGCAGCTTGCACAGCGCGACGCGGCGGCGTTCTCCGCCGGAGAGATTGGTCACCTGCCAGTCGCCGGGGGGCAGATTCATCGCATCCATGGCGATCTCCACCTGCCGATCCAGATCCCAGGCATTCTTGGCCTCGATCTGATCCTGCACACGCGCCTGCTCCTCGAGCAGTTTTTCCATCTCATCCGGCCCGATCGACTCCCCCAGCCGGGCGTTGATCGCCTCGAAGCGGGTCAGGATCGACCGCGTCCCGGCCACGGCGTCCATCACATTCTCAAACACCGTCTTCTGCGGATCGAGCTGTGGCTCCTGCTGCAGATAGCCGACGGAATAGCCGTCAGCCAGACGCGTTTCCCCTTCATATTCCTTATCGATACCCGCCATGATCTTCATCAGCGTGCTCTTGCCGGAGCCGTTGCGCCCGAGCAGGCCGATCTTGGCGCCTGGATAGAAGGCGATATTGATGTTCTTGAGCAGTTCCCGCTGGCCGAACTTCTTGGTGAGGTCGGTGATCTGATAAATGAAGGCGGCACCCATCGGTCGAAAAATCACTCCTGATTGGGCCAGACGGTCGGATCCCCCGGCGGGGCTCCTGAGCGGAAGCAACCATCTTAGCAGGCCGCCCGCCATCTGTTCACGCCCGCTTCAAGGCCGCATTCCCCGGGGCAATGGACTGGAGGGGTCCGCATGGATACGATTCGGGATGTTGAGACCGCGTGTTTCCGCTGCGAAGGAGATTTTGCCCCATGGCCCAGTACGTCCATCCTGAAGTGTTGGTCACCACCGAGTGGGTGGCGGAGCATGCAGCCGATCCCGGGGTGCGGATTGTCGAATCGAACGAGGATCGCGCGCTCTATATCCAGGGCCACGTTCCCGGAGCGGTGGAGATCGACTGGCAGGTCGACCTGCAGGATCAGGTTCGCCGCGACTACATCGATCGGGCCGGATTCGAACAGCTCTGCCGCAAGTACGGCATCTCCAACAACACAACCGTCGTGTTCTACGGCGACAAGAACAACTGGTGGGCCTGCTACGCCTTCTGGGTGTTCAAGCTCTATGGCCACCCCGATTGCCGGATCATGAACGGCGGCCGCAAGCGCTGGGACCTCGACGGCCGAGCCTGGTCGACCGACCGAGTCCATCCGCAGCAGACGAGCTACGTCGCCCCGGAGCAGGACGCCTCGGTGCGAGCCCTCCGCGACGAGGTGCTCAAGCACCAAAAGGCGGGACGGGCGCTGGTCGACGTGCGGTCGCCGGAGGAATACAGCGGCCAGCGGCTCCACATGCCCGATTACCCCAACGAAGGCGCCCTCCGCGGCGGCCACATCCCCGGCGCGGTCAATGTGCCCTGGGTGCTCTCGGTCAACGACGACGGCACGTTCAAATCTGCCAAGGAGCTGGAGAAGCTGTACACGAAGGATTCCCGCCTCAAGCGGCGATCCCCCACGGTCGCCTACTGCCGCATCGGCGAGCGGTCGAGCCTGACCTGGTTCGTGCTCAAGTATCTGCTCGGCTTTTCGAACGTGAGAAACTACGACGGCTCCTGGATGGAGTGGGGCAACTGCGTCGGTGTGCCGGTGGTGAAGGGAACAGAGCCCTCCGGTGGATCAGAGCCGCATGGTGTTGCGGAGGCTGCCGGAGCGTCTGTTCCCCCGGCTCCTGTCCATGCCTGAGGGTCGCGACACACCTTCCTCTGCGGCTAATCCCTTCCTCCGATGCATGATGCGCCACGCATGACCAGCGTTGAGACCCGACTGAATTCGATCATCAGCGAGTTTGCCGACCTCGACGGTCGCGAAAAGCTGGAGTTGTTGCTCGATTTCGCCAATCGCCTGCCCCCCCTCTCTGCCACCTACCTCGAGCGGAAGGCGATCGAGGACCGGCGCGTTCATGAATGCCAGACGCCGGTCTTTCTCTGGCCCGAGGTGATCGCTGGCCGGGCCCGGCTTGTGGCCGAGGTGGCGCCGGAGGCCCCCACAGTGAAAGGCTTCGTGGCACTCCTTGCCGAAGCCATCGAAGACCAGCCGGCGGCCGAGGCGGAGGGGCTCCCTGACGACATCCTTGAGCGCATGGGGCTGGCCGAGGTGCTGGGCATCCTGCGGACGAGAGGCCTGCGATCAATCGTGGGACATGTCAAACGGGGAATAACCCGCCAGTTCAACGCGAAAATATAGGCAACACCATGACAGCGAGAGTCGTCGCAGGTATCGATCTCGGTGGCACTGCGATCAACTACACATTCCTGGATGAGCGCGGCCAGTTTCTCATCGAAAGCCTGTGCGAGCATCCGGCCCGCAGCGTTGAAGGGCCGGACATCTGCCTCGGTCAAATTGCCGATGGACTGGCGATCGCTGCGGAGGCAGCCGGCGTGCGACTGTCCGATCTGGTCGCCATCGGGCTCGACACCCCCGGACCGGCCAGCTCGGCCGGCGTGTTCAGCCGGCGTGGCTCCACCAATTTTGTCCACCCGGAGTGGTCCGGCTACGACATCCGGGCTGGCCTCTCGGCCCGGTTGGGACTGCCGGTGACCTACCTGAACGACGGCAATGCAGCCGCTCTGTGGGGGCATGTCGCCTTGTTCGGCTCGGAGAACACCGCCACATCAATCTCGGCGATCGTCGGCACCGGCCTGGGAGGGGGCGTCATCACCAACGGCCGGGTGGTGACTGGGCGGCATGGTTTCGGCGGTGAGTTGGGGCATGTGCTGATTCCCTACGGCCAGATCAAAGGCATCGAGGGCCTTGTCCCCACCTGCAACTGTGGCCGTGTTGGCGATCTGGAGTCGGTCTGTTCACTGACGGCGATCAGGCAGTCGCTGTTGCCCTATTTCCTTGGCCGCCAGCCAGACCATCCGCTGGCCGCCCTGGGCGACGTCGCCAAAGCAGCGAAATTGGTACGGGGCAGGGCGGAGGAGGGGGATCCTCTCTGCCGGGATGTGTTTCGCGTGCAGGCGCACGCATTGGGGCTCTTTTTTGACGAAATGATCAATGTGTTTGACCCTGACGCACTCATCGTGGGGGGCGGCGCCGTGGAGACGTCGCCTGCGTTCCAGGCCTGGTTCGTGGACGAGATTCGCTCCGGCATGCCCTCGCAGCGCGAGGAGCAGGCTGGCATCCCCATCCACGTGATCCCCAACGGCGATACCGCCGGCGCCCGCGGCGCGGCGCTCGATGCGGTGCGACTGGTCCGCGAACGCGGTCTCTGATCTTTACGTGGAAAAAGTCATCCCTGACCTTTTTCCACTCCGTCGACAGCAGGAAACGCCGAGGGTTTCCTGAGTCGACCGCCGCCACCTGCGGCGGACCACCCTTTTCTCAGCGTGTTACGCCGCTCGCTCGTTGGATCTACGCAGTCGTTGTCCCAGCTCTCCAAGAGCGCTCTTGGGCTATTGGCCGCCAGCCCCATTTTTGGCCAGTATGTCGCGGGCCTGCTTGGCGTAGGTTTCTTCCGCACCGGAATCGAGGATCGCCCGCATCGCGTCGATCACTGCTTTCTTGTCGCTGACCTGGTCAGAAATATAGATCGCCACCTGGGCTGCGGTCGCTTCGAGACCGGGGTCCTTGATGTGTTCCAGGGCAAACTGCAGCGACTCCAGATTTTGAAAACTGAGCAAGGAGTGCAGAATTAAAACTTTGTCCTCCGGCCGAGTGGCCAGAGCGAAGGCATCGCGGGCCATCTGCAGGCGCTCTTCGCTCGGCAATCCGAATTGCTTGAACACCCGAATGTAGGCCCGCAGGGCGCGGATTTTAAACTTGGGTGTCTGGAGCGAATGACACAAGGGCAGCAGTTGAGGGCCGACATCGGGGGTTGGCCACTCACCGAGGGCTCGCGTGGCGGCATCCTGGATCGGTTCCTCCGGGTCCATGGCACCCCGGATCACCTGCTTGAGGGCCTCCTCGCCTCCGATCGTCTTGAGGATTTCAAACCGCACCCGCTGGAGATCGAGCGGCGCGGCGGCAAATCGAGCTGATATCTGCCGGACGGTTTCATCAGGATCGCTGGCCCTGCGACAGGCCGAGGTGAGCGCCGCAATCGCGGCGGCATGCTCTTCCCCAGTGGTGGTTAGCACCACATCGACCAGCGGGAGGATATCGGCGTCGGGTATCGTGCGACCAAGTGAGTCGAGCGCGGCCATGCGCACGGGCATTTCTGACGTTTTCATGGCTGCCCACAGCACAGGCAGAGCTTTTATTCGCCTGGCGCCGATGAGGCGAATAAGGGTTTCCTGGTATGCGGTGGTGTGCTGAAGCGTGCTCAGAATGGCTTGGTCGACTCCCTCCCCCTGCAGCTCCACCAGACTTTTCAGCGCGGCACTGGCGACAGCTGCGTTGTCGCTGCCGCTGGCCGCCAACAACAGTTCAAGATCCGCTGCATCCCCCAGCTTCCCCAGAGCGGAAATGGCAGCGGCTTTGACGAAAGCATTCTCGGAGCCGACCGCGTCCCTAACGGCGGGAAGAACGCTCGTGTCTCCCAGGTCTGACAGGGCGTCCAAGAGCATCACCGCTCGCCCGGGAGTGGCATTCGGCAGCGCGCCAGCAAGCTTCCCGACGACATCACGTGCGGGCACACGTCTGGCGGCTTGTAATCCCACAGCAAACTGGTCGTCGTTGCTGCTGGCCAATTGGTCATTGAGCAGCGCCCAGCCTTTGCTGCCGGAGATGCGTATCGTGGAAAGCGTGGCTGCCGCCAGAAGCGTGGGGGAAACGGGCGCGGTACGGACGGCGTCATACACCTGCAGCGCCTCGGCTGTTTTTCCTTCTGCTGCGAATCGGTCGGCGCAGCGCAGCGCCGCGTCAGCGACAGCGTTGACATCGGGATTCGCTGGATTTTTCAGCTGGGGGAGCAATATCTCCGCCGACTCAAGGCTGGCGATCGTGCCCAAGGCGGAAAGAAGAGCGGCTTGCCTGGCACCAGAAGATTGTGGCAACAGCTCCGCGAGTGATTCAACTGCGGCAGCGTCCCGGCGATTCCCGATCGAGTCGATGATCCCGATGAGCTGATCTCCGCTGGCAGTGGAAAGCTGCTGGCGAAAGAGGCTATCCACCTGAGGCGAAGGGATGGCTTCGAGGGCAGCCCGCGCCAGATGAGATAGTTCCGCATCCCCCAGCCATGTGGCGAGGATGGGGATCGATTCGGTGCTGCCGACGACGGCCAGTCGCTGGCAGGCAACGCCTCGATCGTGGAGGGGGGCATCTGACTGGAGGATCGCACACAGCTCGGCGACTTCATCTGCTTGGCTAGTCGCCCCCATGGCAAACACGACGCAGACACCAAGAATGCACGGATAGATGCGGCCACGGCAGGTTTTGAGGAGGGGCATGTGGATTGGTGTTGAGGTTTTGAAGTGAACACAGCGGACGGTTGAATCGGCTCAGAGTCAGCTACGCATGCCAGGGAGCACGGTAGGCACGGCCACGCATGCGATTGGCCTCGTCGTCGTCGACAAAGTGTTCACCAACCGGGTCGAATTGCACCGCGCGTCCGAGTTGGGATGCGATATAGGCGGCATGGGCTGCGACATGCGTTTGTGCGGCAACATCGGCATTGGCTGAAGGAATGCCTCGCGCTTGAACGCACCGTAAAAACTCCCGAATGTGAGTGGTGGGATCGGTGCCTGAATCGCTGAACTCCCGATATTCCGCCTTCAACGCGCCCGGCCCCAGGAGCATGTTGCCGCTGTCACCGGTTTCGATCCAGCCATCCTCTCCTTCAAAACGCACGCTGCACGTCCCCATCCCCAGCCATCCGGTATCCCGCATGACGAGCTTGATGCCATTGGCATAGCGGGCCACAACGCCGCCCACTTGAGGCTCAAAGTGAACGGGAGTGGTGTGGTCCATCTGACAGGCAGCCTGGCACAAGTCGATGGTATGGGCGCCCCATTCCAGAATGCCCCCCCCATGAAAATCGAAATAGCCCCGCCAGCGCCCGGCCACGTAGGCCGAGTTGTACGGCCGCCATGGCGTCGGCCCCAGCCACCGCTCCCAATCGACGACATCCTTGGGGGGCTCGGGTTCGGCGGGCAGCCAATCGTGGTTGGTGGCCGGCGCCAGGGTGTTGGCATGGACGGTGTGGAGTTTTCCGAGCCGCCCGCTCTGCGCGAGATCGATCGCATGCATAAAATTGCCGATATTGCGGCGCTGAGTGCCAGCCTGATAGATCCGGCCATAGTGGCGAATCCCATCCGCGAGCGCTCGACTCTCCGCAATGGTCATCGAGCACGGTTTTTCGCAGTAGATGTCCTTGCCCGCCTTGGCTGCCAGAATCGAGGCCAGGGTATGCCAGCGGTCTCCGGTGGCGATCAGAACGGCATCGATGTCATCGCGAGCGAAGAGTTCAAACATGTCGCGATAGGCCGCGCAGTCGCTGCTGCCATGCTTCTCATCGATGATTTTCTTGGCGGCTTCGCGCCGCTCGCTGCGCACATCGCTCACGGCCACGAACTGGGTTTCCGGCTGTTGCAGGAATATGCCCAGATCGTATGTTCCGCGACCGCCGCTGCCGAGAATCCCCATCACGATCCGCTCGCTCGGAGCGACCGTCCCGTCGAGCCCCAATGCCGACGAGGGAATGATCGTTGGCACTGCAATTGCGGCGCTCGCGGCGACACTTGCTTTGAGGAACTGCCTTCGTGATTGCATGGGGAATGGTTCTCAAGGAGGTTGAGGGGGCTGTTCACGGGCAGTGAACAGGCCGTGGATCAAATGGTTCGCCGCCGGATACGGCGGTTAGAGACCCAGGAAACGCCATCCGGGCCCTATGGCGGGGGCGTTTCCTGCGGTCGACCGAGTGGACTGTCTTCGATTCAAAGGGCCATGGATGGCTTTTTCCACGTATTTTCAGCGAAGGGGATTTTCAAACCAGTAGACTCCCGATTTGCCGGGGGCCACGATATCGATATCGCCGTCGGCATCCATGTCGTGAAGCGCCATCTGCAGGCCGGTGCCTGCCGACCCGGCCCGGAAATCCTTGAGCGCGTCGCGCTGCTCGGGGTTGATTGGAGCCAATGGCGCTGGCTCGCCGCGATAGACGGTGGTCTTCAACCACTGCGCAGATGTGCGGTCAAACTTGTAGATAAACAGGCACGGCTCGGCTGTTGCCCCGGGCTCGCTGGCGTGAGCGTAGATCCGCTTCCCCGTGACAAACTCCTTCTCGCCGTCTCCATCGAAGTCTGCCAGGTGCAGCGTGTGGACCTGGGAGAACGTCGTATCGATATCTTCCTTCGTCCAGGTCCGCTTGCCGGCTGAATCGACCGACTGCTTCATCCAGTACAGCCCGAACTCATGCCCCATGCCCCACGCGATATCGGTGTCGCCGTCCCCATCAAAGTCGTGGCCGATGATCTCGACGCTGGCTGTTCCGAGCTGGAAGTCGGGATGAAATGCCCATTCACCGGTGCGTTCGGCTGGCTGCTCATACCATCCCATCGGAGTAATCAGATCGATGCGTCCGTCCCGATTGATATCGCCATGCCCAACGCCATGGCCTGCTCCTTGTGGGGCAAGGGTGCGGGTCTTCCATTCCACCTGTGGCGACCGGGATACGAGTTCGTAGAACAGGACTTGTCCGCCGACGTTGGGGATCAAGACAGGCGTTCCATCGCCGTACAGATCGAGCAGATAGCTTGTCTCCATCGAGCCAGGCAGATCGATGGTGTGTTCGGTCCAGGCTTGAGTCGGATCGGCGGGGTTTTCGACCCAGCCTATTTTTCGGCTGAAATACGCGCAGGTCACGATGTCCACTTTGCCATCACCGTTGACATCGAGAGGGGCGTCGGCAAAATCCTCGTGGTACTGCGGATTCGTGCCGGGAGGGACGTCGCGGACTTTGTGCTGGGTCCAATTCGGCCCGGCGTACCACGCATCGCCGCAGAAGACATCCGGTTTCCCGTCGCCATTGAAATCGGCCACACCAACCGCCTCGAATGGCGAGCGATGATTGATCGTGTGCTGCTTCCATGAGGAAGGCTCCGCCGCGAGCAGCAGACAAGGAGCAACTGAGCCAACCGACAGGCTCACAAGCAGGATGGCGAGGGATCGCAGGGGGCGTAGTTGGTACGGCACAGTTGGCTCTTCGTGGGGAATGGTGCGGATCAGGCAGACAGGGCTCATGCCCCGGAAAAGTCTACCGCATCCCTGCACGCACCGTCACTCTGAGGGGAAAAAGCCATCCCTCCCCGCATGCGCGATTTCGCTAAGCGACCTGATCGAGAATGGGCAGCGAGGGAAGGCCGTTGGGCTGCCTGACGGGAGTCGTTGGCCGGGGCCGCTGCGACGGGGGCGGTTCGGCCACCGGCGGCTGGGAACGGGGCGGACCGAAGAGCATGAGCCGGGCTGTGCCGAGCAATCCGCGCAGCGAGCCAAACGTGGCCTCGACGGCCGCCGGCTCATACCCGCAGTGCACCATGCAATCCTGGCAGCGCGGATTTCCACTGGCGCGGCCATAGCCTTCCCAGTTGGTCTCATCGATCAGCTCACGAAAAGTCTTCGCGTAGCCCTCGTCCAGCAGATAGCAGGGGCGCTGCCAGCCGAAGAGGTTGTAGGTGGGTGTGCCCCACGGGCGGCACTCCAGATCCCAGGCTCCTTTGAGATACTCAAGGAAGACCGGCGACTGGTTGAATTTCCACCGGCTGGAAGCACCGGCGAGAATCCGCTGAAACAGTGCCTGGCTGCGCTGCCGGGGCAGGAAGTGCTCCTGATCGGGGGCCTTGGCATAGGAATACCCCGGAGAGATCATCATCCCTTCCACCCCAAGGGCCATCACCTCATCAAAAAACAGCCGATACCGTGCCGGATCGGCATCGGCGAAGAGCGTGGAATTGGTCGTTACCCGGAACCCCGCCTTCCGCGCAGCACGGATGGCCGACACCGCCACGTCGTACACTCCCTCGCGGCAGACCGCCCTGTCATGTTCCTCGCGCGGCCCGTCGAGGTGCACCGAAAACGCCAGATAGGGGGAGGGCTTGAACCGCGGCAGCATCTCCTCGAGTTTGAGCGCGTTGGTGCAGAGGTAGAGGTATTTGCGCCGGGCCACGATCCCCGCCACGATTTCCTCAATCTGCGGATGGAGCAGCGGTTCACCGCCGGGAATGGAGACCATCGGGGCACCGCACTCATCCACCGCGCCGAAGCACTGCTGGGGCGTGAGGTGCGAGCGGAGAATCTCGGTTGGGTGCTGAATCTTGCCGCATCCTCCGCAGGCAAGGTTGCAGCGAAAGAGTGGTTCCAGCATCAGCACCAGTGGATACCGGTCGTTGCCCCGCATTCGCTGCGTCAACACATGCCTCACAACGGCGATCATCTGTCCGACTGGCACACTCATGCGACATGCTCCCTGGAACCGTTTCCGTTGCCCACCATCGAAGGCCCTGTTTTGGCATGCCTGACCGGCACGACCGTGGCCATCTGCGTGGCCGACCACCATCGCGACAGCGCCATCAGCGGGAAATAGACAGGATAGTAGTGGTATCGCAGATAGAAGACCTTGGGAAAGCCGGTTCCCGTGAACTCGCGTTCCTCCCAGGTGCCTCCCGTGGCCTGCCGGCTGACCAACCACTGCACACCCCGCCTCGCCTCGCGGGAGTCGTGCCGGCCAGCAGCAACCAGTCCCGCCACAGCCCAGGCTGTTTGTGAGGCAGTAGGCTCCCCGCTGCCCGCCAGCGATCGATCGGCATAGCTGGCAGGGGTTTCCCCCCAACCGCCGCAGTCCTGCTGGTGATGAGCCAGCCAATCGGCGGCCGCTGCCACCGCCCGATCCTCGACAGGCACACCTACCGCCCGCAGACCCTCGATCGCCTGCCACGCGCCGTAGATGTAATTCACACCCCACCGCCCATACCACGATCCGTCCGCTTCCTGCACACTGCGCAGGTAGGTGATCGCCCGATCGACCGCTGGGTGGCCGACCCGCAGGCCGATCCTGCCAAAGGCCTCCAACACCCTGCCGGCCAAATCGGGGGAACTGGGATCGATCATCGCGTTGTGGTCGGCAAACGGGACCTTGCAGAGGAGTTCGAAATCGTTGTTGCGATCAAATGCCCCCCATCCACCATCTGTATTCTGCATTGCTTCCAGCCACTGCCGGGCGCGTTCGATGGCCGCCGCTGCACGGGCCAGGCGCCCAGCATCCGCCACGCCCGCCAGCGCCTCGCGCCACGTGGCCAAGGCGATCACAACCATGGCCGTATCGTCGACGTCGGGATAGAAGCGGTTGGCGTATTCAAAACACCACCCCGAGGGGGGCACCGCGGCGACCCGGTGCGTCCAATCCCCGCTGGTGCGCACCTCGCGCTCGAGCAGCCAATCGACAGCCGCATCAAGTCTGGCAGCACTCCCACGCAGGGTTGCCGCATCGCCATTGCGACAGGCGGCCCGATGGGCATCCGAAAGAGCCCGGAGCGAGAGGGCGGTGTCCCACACCGGCGAGCGGCAGGGCTCCAGCCGGGTTGTACCGTCGTCCTCGTGTTCGACCAGGCCTGCCAACTGGCGCCAACATTCCTGCACCTCGGGGGAATCATCCTCGCACCCCATCGCCCGCAGGGCCACGATGCTCCAAACGATCGGCGGGAAAATGGCTCCCAACCCATCACTTTCGTCAAATCGCTCGAGCATCCAGCGCCGGCATTCAGCGACAGCCCGGCTGCGCAGTGGCTCCAGACCGAGCGCCTCACAGCCTTTGAGCATTCGATCGATCCCGAGAAAAAACCGACTCCAGCCGCCACTCTTGCCGCCCGAAAGGGGAGCGGTGCGAACGCCGCCGGAAGCCGACTGCGGCGAAAAGAGTTCGGCGATGCCTCCATCAGCAGGGATGTAGCGCACCGGCTTGTAGGCCCAGATGAGCGATAATGGCACGATCATGGTGCGTGACCAAGCTGAGACGCGGTGCAGATTCACCGGAAACCATTCCGGCAAAAGCACCATCTCTGGTGGCACCGCCGGACAGGACGCATAGGAAATCTGCCCCAGCAGCGCCAGATAAAACCGGGTGAAACTGTTCACTGCCCACGGACCGCCCGCCCGGGAAATGGCCTGCGCCGCCCGCAGGAGCGGTTCGCTCTGCGGGCTGTAACCGGTGAGTTTCAGGGCGAAATAGGCTTTCACGCTGGCGCTCACATCGATCGGTCCGCCGGGATAGATGGACCAGCCACCGCCGGGCAACTGTTCCTTGAGGATGCGACGGGCAGCCCCCGGCACCTCCGGCGCGGAGAGCTTATCCGCCCAGGCCAGAATCAGGATGTATTCACTCTCCAGAATCGTGTCACCTTCCAGCGGACCGCGCCAGTGGCCGTCGGCGTATTGGTTCCGTCGCAGCCAGTCTGCGGTGAGCCCCACCGTATCGAGGACGGCCGCCTGCCGGCCTGCCGTGCCGAGGCGATCAGCCACACGATCGCTGCCCCTCAGGCCGGCTTCGTGAACCGCTGCAGGGTGGTGCAGGGGAGTGGGGGAGACCGGCAATCCGAGGCAGGAAGATGAGGCGTCCTGCGCTCCAGCATCGGTCGAGTGAACTGTGATACCGGTCGCTCTGGAGGTCATACAGCGGATCCAAGCTCCAAGCCGGCGGGACCCACTCCCGCGTCTCGCTCCCGCAAGTCCATCCTGAACTCGGGGTCTTCCGGCAGGGCCTTCGAGCGCGAACCGGAAGCCAAGCGAGGATAGAGAAACGCAGTGGTACCGACAAGGTCGGCAACGGCCGGCACCCGCCTTGGAAGCGTAAAAAACTGGTTGCCGCAGCCGTACTAGCCCCTGGCCTCATCACGCCGGGGGCTTTGGGTTGACTCTAACGCGCAGCCTGCTGCAGGCAGACCAAGCAGGCTCTCTTTCATCCAAAGGGTCAAGGATGCCTTTTTCCACGGACAACTCAGGTCAGCCAACGGGAACCAGAATCGTCACGCAGGTTCCCTGCGTGGGGCGGGAATCGATCCGGATGATGCCACCTGCGGCGGTCACGTATCCCCAGGCCTTGGAGAGCCCCAGTCCCACGCCCCGGCCGGCTTCCCGGCCACTGAAAAAGGGATCAAAGGCCCGCTGCGCCGTCTGCCGGTCCATTCCCCGGCCGTCGTCATCAATGGTGATCGCACACCACTCCCGCCCTTGCTCCTGCCGGCCGCAGGCCTGAAGCGTGACCCGGCCACCATCCGCAACTGCTTCAACAGCATTGACCACCACCATCCGAATCGCCTCTTCAATCTGCGCCCGATCGACCACGACCGGCAGCGGAACCGGGGGCGGAGAGTATTCCAGACGAATGGAGCGATTTGCCGCCCCAACGGCGAGTGAATCGATCACCGCAGCCACCATCAAGCTGACATCGATGACGGCCGGATGCGGCTTGGGCGGCCGTGCGAACAGCATCATGCCGCCGATCAGATCCCGCGCGCGGAACGACTGGTCGACAATCGTGGCCAGACGCTTGCGGCGTTCAGGATCGCGTTCCTCCAGCAGCAGCGACTGGGCCCGGGTGGCGATATTGGCCAGCGGATTGTTGATCTCGTGCCCGGCGCCATACGCCAGTTCCCTCGTCGCCTCCAGGCGAGCCTCGGCGAGTGACTCGCCAAACCTCTCCGTGAGACTGGCGTGCGTGGCCGCCATCGCCAGAAGGTCGGCCAGCAGTTTCCCTTCCACCGAAACGGCGGGCAGATCAGGAGGCCCCACGACAGGCAATTGACCACCCTCCATCCGGCGCCATATTTCCAAGCCCTGCTGACGCCACTCGGATGCGCAGGTCTGCTCCACGCTGCGACCACCCATCCCAGCCGACTGAGTCGCGAACACTTCCCAGGCAGCCTCGCCCACGCATATCGCTTCCGGCGGAGCCTGACCGACGACAAGCGCACCGCCGAGCCTGCGAAAGAACGCCCCACGGCGCACAGGGGCAGAGCCCTCTGCCGCCCCATCGGGATCGACACTGACCAGCCAGACAGCGACCACCGGCGACTCAGCCGCCAGTGCCGCCCAAGCCGCTGCGATCGGTTCGCCCGACTGGCCAGCAGGCCCACTTCCGTCCCTCACCTCGGCGAGCACGGCCCGCGCCAGGCCTAAGCAGGCCTGGCGCGGAACCGGCAACGCGAGCGTTATGGAGGGCGCGGGGATCACCAAGAGCCGCACGCCGGAGGATTGGCAGTGTCCCAAAAAACCTCCGACCGGGTGAGACAAGCGACCGAGACCAGAGCTCAACCAGCCGCCACAGACTCGATGTCCAGCAGCGCACAGATCCGATCGACCAGCATCTCGGCCTCAAACGGCTTCTGCAGGAACTCATTCGCCCCGGAGGCTTTGAGCTCCTCGATCTTGTCCGGCTCGCACATGCCGGAGATGCAGATGATACGCACCTCGTCCATGGTCGAATCGCTGCGCACCCGCTGGCAGACTTCCTTGCCGTTGATATCGGGGAGCATGACGTCGAGCACGATCAGATCAGGACGATAATCCTTCACCATCATGCCAGCATCAAATCCATTATTGACGCTGCGAGTCTCAAACCGACCATCCCGCTCCAGGACATCGGTGATGAGTTCGACCAAATCGTTGTCGTCGTCGACTACCAGAATCTTCCGACGACCACTTTCCAAAGCATCCGTGGGGATGCCGTTGTCCCTCATGAACAGGAAGAGCTGATCACGGGGAATTCGACGAAACCGGCTGCCCGGCACGCGAAACCCCTTCAGCTGACCGGAATCGAAGCAGCGAATGATCGTCTGCTGACTCACTTTGCAAATCTTGGCTGCTTCTCCGGTCGTGTAAACAGTTTTCTGCATGTGCTTTACCACCCTCTCCCTAGCCGTGGTGCAGCTAGTCAAAAACGGGATCCAGGGCTTTGCCTCATCCGCAAAGACAGCCCCGAACACCTAGGCCTCCTTGTTGCCGTACTCCCAAACCGCCGCAATCCAACCAGACGCCCACTCCCACCCACAGCCCCGAAACCCAACCCAACTCAAAGGCTCGGTCTCACTGCCGCAAAAGGAAGGCACGCCAAAAAACCATCCAGGCTCCCTAAACAGCCCAGAACATCCGGACTGTGGGCAAGCCCAAGGGCCTCTGACCGCCGGAACTCCGTTCCCTACGATCGCTACCCTGCTTGCCATCCTTGCCTGACGCCCAACTGTACAGCCAGATTACGCAGTGAGTCAATATCGATGCATTTAACGCAAACCCCTTTTGCGCAACACTTTGGGCAATCATTACAGGAGCCCACGGAATTTTTCTGGGGCCCCGGAGGAGAGCACTTGCCCCCTGCGGCAGTTGCCAACGGACCACGAACAGCCCCGCACGGCGATGGCCTCCAGAAGGCGATGGCACAGAGGAGCGGAGCCGCCCCGCCAGTCTTTCCATCCGCCGGCCGGCAGGGGCAACGCTTCACTGGGGAGCCACGATCTCCAGCAACTCCACCGCCGGCACGCCTCCGAGTGAGATCTCGGCCACCCGTCCGTACGTCACTCGATTCCCGGCGGGCACTGCCCCCGACTCTCCCCCGCCAAACAGGGCTGCCAAATGGGGGCCCGGAACCACCTTCACCAGCGCCACGTGCTGCACCTCCCGGAGCAGACCGGCGTTGATGAGCACGCGTCCCAGCGGCAGGTGCGCTGCGCGGATGAGGGCGGCGGTGGCGGGTTCGATCTGATCGAGATCGATCCGCACGATGCCCTGCTGCCACACCTTTCCCGCCGCCGAAAGCAACAGGATCTCACGGGCATACCAGTCGCCACGCCCCTCCGCTTCAGGCAGCCAGCGGGCCACCACCTGCAGGTGCGGCGGTTCGCCATGGAACTGCTCCATCACAACCGTCATGTGGTTGGTGTGGTCAAGCAGTCCCCGGTAAGGGGCGGGAACTGTTTCGGGGGCTGCGGCGGTGAAGGTCGCGAAGTCCTCAACTGCAGGACAAAACAGCCGCACCAGACGGAGCGCCCGCTCAACCGATCCCGCTGGCGGCGGGTTGCCGGGCAATTTGGCGCGGCTCGATTGGCCTGGATGATTCGATTCCATAGAGAAGAGATTACGCAGCGGTGCAGCCTCGCTGCAACCGGGGCCCGGCAACAACACCGCGGGGTTCAACCGCGGCGCGAAGTCCATTCGGCCGCAGCATTTTCCGGAACCGCCAGATCGAGCAGGAACTCCAGCACCTTTCTGAGGCGAACCTGCCGGCAGGTGGCCACCGCAGCACGGGCCGCCGCCCGCTCGGCCTCGACGATCGATGCCGCCCGGGCAAACACCCCGGCCTCTTCGTAAAGGGATCGCGTTTGACCAATCGCCTCCGCGATCAGCGACTCGGGAGCATCCGCACGACCGGCCGCCGCGGCCAGTTCGAACAACTGCTCCGCTGCTGCAGCCGGCAGCCGCTCGATGGCCAAGGCCCACATCAGCGTGGGGCGCCCTCCCAGCAGATCCCCGGCCGCCCGCCGGTTGTTCTCCAAATCTCCCGACCAGTCTTTGAGATCGTTGAGGACCTGAAACCCCATGCCCACATGGAGGGCGTAGCGGTCGACTGCCCCCACCGCAGTGGGCTGCAGACCGGCCAGCCGGATGCCCATCGCCACAGCCACCTCAAACGCCGGGGATGTCTTGAGACCGTAGATGGCCAGCGCCTCCTCAGGAGAGAGCCGTTTGTCGCTGGCATCGCGCCACCATAACTCCGCTCCCTGTCCCTGCGCCAGACGCAAATGGGCATCGGCCAGCATCGCGAGCAGGTCGCGCTGGGTTTCGGCATCGACACCCGGCAGGGAGGCCACAATCGAATAGCCCAGACCGAGCATGTAGTCGCCGGTATTGATCGCCGAGGGAACACCATGCTGCCGATGCAACGTCGGCTTGCCATAGCGCATGGCGTCGGCATCTTCGATGTCGTCATGCACCAGCGATGCCTTGTGAAAAATCTCGATCGCCACGGCGGCGTCCCGGACTGCCTCCCGCCGCCGGGCCGGGACGCTTCCGGGAGGACCTTCGGCGACGATCGCATCAAACGACGCCAGCGCGATGAACGGGCGCAGAAACTTGCCGCCACGGGTCAGAAATTCCCCCGCCATACCGGCCGTTGCCGCCAACGGAGGATGCCGTTGGCCGCCGTCAGGCAACGCTGTCGGGCCAAACACCCCCGGCCTGCCGAGCCGCTCCGCCAGAGCCTGGAGCGACTCGGGCGCAAACAGTTCGGCTGCCTCCCTCAGCAGTGGACGTTCATCTGCTGCGCCCGCCGCTGCCTCTCCAGCGCTGCCGAGCAGTCCCATCACCCATTCCACATCGAGCGCCGCGGCAGCCGCGGCCTCGCCACAGCTGCCACAGGAACCGGCCGCTCCCACCGGCTGGAAGGGCACCGCCGCAATTGGCAGCGAGAATGCCGGCAGCATCGCAAAGGCTTTCTGCAAATGCTCCAGCTTGGCGACTCCCAAAATACCGTCGTACTGCCCCGTGAGCAGGCTGCCGATCGCGCCAATCGCCTCTGACGTTGGCTGAACCACCCACCCGCCATCGCGGGCAGCCGCCCAGAGCCTCGCCACGCCACAGCCGGGGCCGCATGCCCGCGGCATCTGACTCCCCGCCACCGCTGGCCCAGCGGCCTCGCTCGAGGCATGTGGACAATCGGGCAGCAGGAGGAGCCGGCGGCCGGAGGCCCCCGATGCCAGCCGCCCGCGCCAGTATTCAGATACCAATGTCACCATCGCCCAGCCCACATGCTCCGGGCGCGCGCCCGCCCGCTGCACGAGTGCCACGGCCTGGGAGCGTAATCCGGCTGCGGAGCGAACTCCGGCGGGTAATTCCCCAGCCCGCCACCCGGCGACGGTATCGGACGCCATGCCCCGCAGCCGTTCGCGCAGAACCTTCGACTCCGGGCAGGCCAAGCGTTCGGCGGATCCCGCCCCCGCGGCCGGCATCAGGGCCGGGGAAATGGGGGATGGGCTGGTTTCACGCACAGATGGAACCTCTTCGCAAGGGGGGCAGGGCCCGGCCGGAAGCCGCCTCTGAAATCAGAACCGCACGCATCTCCGGGGAGTAACCCTGAAATCGACAGGCCTTTTGGGTGGCCGGGCTCATCCATCGACACGCGTGCCCGGTTCCTCAAAGAACCGGGCCAACAGGGCATCGACCCGGAGCAGGCCGGCCCGCGACAGCACCGGGCCGGGGTGGACCTGCGAAAGCCATCCCTCCTGCTCAAGCGCCCGCCATTGGGCCGCCCACTCCTTGAGCGGATCGATCCCAAACTTGCTCCGCAGCCGTTCCACGTCGAGCGATCCCCGCTTGAGCCCCAGCACCAGTTCGCGGATCAACAACTCCCGCGGGGTGGGGCGCAGGCCGCGAACCACCGGCAGCCGGCCGGCCTCGACGGCGGCCAGATACTCATCCCAGTGGGTGGCGTTTTGGTAGTGGTGCCCGGAGAGGTGGCCGAAGCTCGCCACCCCGAGGGCCAGCAGATCACTTCCCTCCCAGAGCATGTCCCGGTAGCGAAAATGGACCCGCTGCGGATCGCGCACCAGCGTATAGGCACTCGACACCACATAGCCCTGCTCAGTGAAGCGGTTGAAGGCATAGTCGACCCAGGCACGCTTGGTCGCCCAATCGGCCACGGGAGCAACGGCCCCCGACTCCTTGGCGTCATGCACGAACGTGGTATTGAAGGGGAGCTCCATCTGATAGATCGTGACGCTGTCGGCTTCCAGCGCCAGCGTCTTCTCCACCGTGCGCTGCCAGCTCTCCAATGTCTCGCCCACCATGCCTGCGATCAGATCGACGTTCGTGTTGGGAAAATCGGCCGCCTTGATCCAATCCCAGGCCCGGCCGATCTCGCCGGAGAGATGGGCCCGGCCGTTGGCCTCCAGAATTGAATCGTCGAAATTTTCCACTCCCAGCGAGATGCGCGTCATCCCCAGGCTGCGCAGGGCCTTCACTTTCGGCTCCGACAGAGTGCCTGGCTCGCACTCGAATGTCACCTCTTGGGCATCGTTCCAGCCAAAGCTCGCATGCAGCCCGGCGACCAGCTTCTCCAGTTGCTTGACGGAGAGAAACGAAGGAGTTCCCCCTCCGAAATAGACATATTTCAACGTGCGACCGGCTACCGCAGGCTGCTCCGCCACGAGCGCCGCTTCGCGGGCCAACCCTTGGGAATACCGCTCAACATCCGCTGCGGAGGTGTCGGTGTACACACGGAAATAGCAGAACTTGCACCGCTTGCGACAGAAGGGAACGTGCAGATAGAGGCCGAGGGCCGCGGCAGTGGGGGACTCGGCAAACGCCTCCAGCACAGCAGGCACCGCAGCCGCCGTCCAGCGGTCGAACGGCGGATAGTTCGCCACAAAGTAGCTGCCTGGCTCGGTCGACTCGCTCATCGCGTCACGCTCGCGGGGAAGGGAGGGGAGAGATCGGTCACCCGGTCGTCAGACCCCGCGCTGCCAGCAGGTCATCGAAATCGCGGAGGTGGTAGCTGATCTGGGCCTTATCGAGCACCCGGCAGAGGCCCCGCAGGGCAATCCCCATCCCGTCGGGGCCGCTGGTTCCACCAAATTGGCCCCCACCCCGCACATGCGGCTCCAGATCGAGAAACACACCCGGAATGCCCCGGCGTTCCAGCCGCTTCGAGAGCGAGGGGAGCATCGTGCGGAGGTCGGCCAGAATCTTCTGATGCCCGGCGGCGCCTTGGTCGGCTGGCACGAAATTGGCCAAGGCATCCTCATTGACATGCCTGCCCCGCTCCGTCGCCGACACCTTGGCATAGTCCTTGATGTGCACCCAGCCCAAGCCGGGCTTCATCGCCTCCCACTGCCGGTAGACCTCGGCCGTGGAGAATCCCTGCACGATAAGGTTGGCTGCGTCGAACACGAGCACCAGCCCCGGGTGGTTTACGCGGCGGTAGATCTCGGCCAGGAGCTCACCCGTCTGCCCGACGAGATTGGCCTCCACCTCCAGCCCGAAGGTGAGATCGGAGCGGTGGCAGGCCTCGGCGATCTGGCCGATGCGATCGACAGCCTGCTCCAAATACTCCTCCGGGGCAGTGCCGCGCGGATGATAGAAGGAAAATCCGCGGATCAGCTTCGTTTCGAAGGCGTGGGCCAGCTTGCAGGCGGTTGCCACCTCGGTGGTGAGATATTTCTTGAATGGCACGAACCGGTTCTTCGTGCGGTCTTCCACATCCACCAGCTTGATCTTGCCGATGGGCGATGCGATCGAGGCGACGTTGAGTCCGTACTGATCCTCCAGATGCCGCAGCCGCTGGATCTCAGGCAACGTGAGTTTCATCACGTTCTTGATGCCCTTGCCCACATCGACATTCCGCAGGCTGTAATACTCCAAGCCAATGGCCGACAGCGCGGTGAATTGTTCGACTGCCGTCAGCCCGAAGGCCGATTCGTCGGCCAGCGCCGAGAGGAGAATTCGGGAGGCAGGAGCCATGGTGGAACAGTCCTAACGGAAGGGGCCTAACGGTCGGGGACTCGTGGAAGCGGCGGCGGTCAGAACGCGGAGAGGGGTTCCCCCGTGGGATGCGACACGGCAATCCGGGAGGAGATGCCTCCCCGCGGCGTGAAGTGCGCCACCAGCGTGATGCGGCGCGGCTGCATCACCGCCACCAGATCGTCGAGGATGCGATTGGTGACATTTTCGTAGAAAATACCCTCGTTGCGAAAGGCCTGCAGATACAATTTCAGGCTCTTCAACTCCACGCAGACCGCATCCGCGATGTAGCGGATCGTCAGCGTGCCGAAGTCGGGCTGGCCGGTCTTCGGGCACATCGAGGTGAACTCGGGACAGATGATCTCGATCAGGTAATCGCGGTGGGGAAACTGGTTGGCGAAGGTTTCCAGCTGACTGCGCGATGGATGTTGCAAGGTTAGGCTCATGATGAGAAAGATTGTGCCATGAACCACGACCGTACGAAAGATGGACCGCAGTCCGCCGCCAAAATTTCCCCCTCCGGGAGGCGTGCGGCCGTCGTGCTCCTCTCCGGTGGCCTCGATTCCACCACCGTGGCTGCCTGGGCCCAAGCCCAGGGATATGCCGTCTCGGCGCTCACGGTGCAGTACGGACAGCGGCACAGCGGCGAGGTGGAGGCGGCCCGGACCGTGGCCGCTCGGCTCGGCATCACCGACCATGTCGTGCTCTCTGTCGATCTGGCTGTCTTTGGGGGAAGTGCTCTGGTCGATGCCACAGTGCCGCTGCCCAAGGGACGCTCTGCCGCAGAAATCTCGCACGGCGTGCCCACGACCTATGTGCCGGCACGCAACACGGTGCTGCTGAGCCTCGCTCTGGCGATGGCGGAAACACGTAACGCGAGCGCTTTGGCGCTGGGCGTCAATGCGATCGACTACAGCGGTTATCCCGACTGCCGACCCGAATTCATTGCCGCCTTCTCCCATCTGGCCCAACTGGCAACCAAGGCGGGCACCACCGGCCACCCGATCGAAATCCTCGCCCCTCTCATCGCGCTCTCAAAAGCAGAGATCATTCAGCTCGGACTTTCCCTGGGGGTCGACTACGGGCTGACGAGCAGCTGCTACGATCCCGGCCCCCAAGGAGAGCCCTGCGGCACATGCGATGCCTGCCTCCTGCGCGCTGCCGGATTTGCCGCCGCGGGCCTGGTCGACCCCCGCTGCCAGGACTCCCCGCGTGCGCATCGCTGAACTCTACGCCTCGCTGCAGGGGGAGGGGCTGCTGGCCGGCACGCCGAGCACGTTCGTGCGCACCAGCGGGTGCAACCTCCGCTGCCGCTGGTGCGACACTCCCTTCACGTCCTGGCAGCCTGGAGGCGAAGACCGCTCGGTGGAGGAGATCTGCGCCGCCGTCGAGGCTCTGGGCATGGACCATGTTGTGGTCACCGGGGGGGAGCCGCTGCTGCCGGCAGACTCCGGAGACCTGTGCACTGCGCTGCGCCAGCGGGGATTTCATGTGACGGTCGAAACCGCCGGCACCGTGCTGCCGCCGAACACGGCGCCTGAGGAGCTGGCCGACCTGATGTCGATCAGCCCCAAACTCGCCTCCTCCACGCCGCCGGCCGACACGCCGCAGAACTGGCAGCAGCGTCACGAAACCTCCCGCCGCCGCGATGACGTGATCCTCGCGCTTATGCGCGCTTGTCCGTGGCAGTTGAAGTTTGTGGTCGACACTCCCGCCGATCTCAACGAGGCCCTGCGTTGGACCGATGACCTGCGTGCAGCAGGAGAGATGCAGGAGGGGAGTGTTTTCATCATGCCGCAGGGCGTGACCGCAGCAACGCTGGCCGCGACCACCTCCTGGCTCGCCGCGGCCTGCCGCCATGCGGAAGTACAACTCGCCCCACGGCACCACATCACCTGGTATGGCAATACACGGGGGACGTAGGCGGAGGGGTCGGCGCTAAGACCATCCCGAATGCGCCCTAGGCCGGCTTGGCGGGGGCGTGGGCGCGCGGGCCGAAGATCAGCACCGTGGCTGCTCCCGCCGCCACAATGAGCAGACCGGCCAGAAACAGCGGGCTGAGCGTGGCCAGCGGAGTATGTGAGAGGGCCATCGTGGCGAGCGTGTTGATCACCGGCGCACAGCCAAACACCACCGGCATCACCGTGAACGGCTTGCCGCCACAGGCAAAGGCCAGAATCGTGCCCAGCGCCCCCAGGGCCCCCAGCGACCCTGCAGCGAGACTCCAGGCCACCCCCGAGAAATTCCACTGGCCTGTGTCGCCCAGAGGACCCAGCAAGAGCATCGGCACAAGCACTGCAATCAGAAAGTAGGCGGCGCCGATGCAGATCAGGGGGCGCAACCGGCTCCCTCCCATCGCCGCCTGCCCCCGATGCAACACCGGGCCATACGCTCCCCAGCACCCCAGCGCCATGCAGGCCGAGAGGAGCACCTCCAGAAAGCGTTCCCCCTTGGCCTCCAGCGGTGTTGCCGAGTGGAGGGCCGGCGCTGCCTCAGGCGTCGCCTCATCTCCCGCCACGGCCGCGGCGGGGCTGGGGGCGTGCGGCTGCGGCTGCGGCTTGAAAACGAGCACAGTGACAGCGCCCATGATCACGAGAATCAGCCCGGCCAGAAACGGGGCCTTGAGTTGGTTGAACGAGCGGGTCATGGCGGCGTTGAGCAGCGTGTTGACGACCGGCGCCCCGCCAAACACCAGTGGCATCACATAGATCGGTTTGCCGCCGAAGTTCAGGGCGAGAATCACCCCCAGCGCCCCCAGCGCACCGGCACAACCGGCCAGCAGGCTCCAGAGCACCCCCTGCCGTGTCCAGCCACCCCGTTCGCCACCGCGAGCGAGCAGCGCCAGCGGAATGAGAACGGCCAGCAGAAAATAGGCGATGCCCACGCACACGAACGGCCGCAGGGCCGATCCCATTCCTTCCCGGCCGAAGTGGAGCACCGGTCCATACAGCCCCCAGCAGAGCGCGGTCAGGGCCGTCGCGGCGAGCATGCTGAGCAACTGCATCATGATGAAGATCTCCAGAGACGGGGCGGGGGAAGGGGCGGGGAAAGGCTCGGGGCCGGAGCAATCAGGCCACGCGGTCGCGCCGCGACTCGGCATCCTGTAGCAATTCGTCCATCATACGCTCCACCGCCTCCACCGTGAGCAACCGCATGCAGTCGTGATGCACCAGCGGACAGGTGCGGCGGCCGCAGGGGGAGCAGGCGAGATCGATCCGCATCTCGCGCAGGTGGGGCTGATCGGACCGGCTCAGGCGCGGATCCATCGGGCCCAGCAGTACCACGGTGGGGGTGCCGAATGCGCCGGCGATGTGTCGCGGGCCTGAATCGGAACTGAGCGCCACGGAAGCCCGCCGCAACAGCGCCTTGGAAAGCCCGAAGGGCAGGTCGGTCTCGTCCGCGAGGCTCCGCACTGCGGGATGCCCGGCCAGACGCACGATGGAGCGGGCGGCATCGCGGTCGCCTGGTCCGCAATGCACCAAGACGCGCGCGGTCGGCCGGCGGTGCAACACCGCCCGGGCCAGGGCAGCGCATTTTTCGCCTCCCCAGGATTTCGCCGGCCCATACGCACCGTTGTCGTTGATCACCACCAGCGGCCCCTGACTGTCGGGAAACAATCGGCCCAGCACGGCATCGGCCAGGGCTTCGTCCTGCGGCAGTGTCGCCAGTTGCATGTTCAAGCGGCCGCGGGGCACGCCGATGCGTTCCGCCAGATCCATGGCGTGGGCGGCCGTTGACACAGGCTCCACGCGCCACCCCCGGCGGGGCACGCTCAGGGCATCTGTGAGCAGCAGGCGCCGCCCGTGACGGGCAAAGCCCACCCGCCGTCGGGCGCCTCCCGCGAACGCCAAAGCGGCAGTGGAGAGCGAATTGGGCACGATGAGCGCCACATCGATCGGCCGCGACCGCAGCTTCCGCACCGCTCCCAGAAATCGAGTGCTGCGATCCTTCCCCCGCCGGTCGTAGAAAATCATGCGGTCCAGCCAGGGAGTGCCGGCGAGGAGATCGGCAAACATCGGCTTGAGCACCCCCGTGACTTCGGCGGCAGTGCCGAAGTGTTCCTTCACGGCGCGCAGCATGGGTGTCGCCATAACGACGTCGCCCACCCAGCGCGGAAGAATAACCACAATGTGCATGGGGGGCACATTACCCGCTCCGGCGGCTCCGCTTCAAAGCCAAAAAAAGTTTCCCCAACCAGCCCGTTCCCCGCCGCGCGGAACGCGGGCCCATTTCCGGCAGAATGAGCACCTTTATCCACAGCCTGCTAAGCGTCTGAGAGCGTCTCGCGGGGCTCCACTGAGAGCACGCCGCGACAGGCCGCCAAACCGGCCAGCAGGGCGACTGCCAGCGTGAGCCCGCAGGTGAGCAGAATCCATCCCAGTGGCAGCCCCACCCGTCCACTGGCGGCATGGGCCGGGAGCGTGGCCGCCCCGGCGAGCGCTCCGGCGGCCAATCCCAGCCCCACCATGAAGAGCGTTTCCAATACCACCAACAGCGCCAGCCGCCCCCGGGAAAATCCCACTGCCTGGAGCAGGCCGAACAGGCGTCTGCGTTCGAGCACCCCCTGGATCTGCACTGCCCCCACGCCTGCGGTGCCGAGCAGGAGTCCCAATGTGCCCAGCGCCTGAAATCCGGCGAGGAATGTGTTCTGCACCGCCGCGAGGCTCCGCAATCGATCCAGGGCTGGCTGCACCGTCACTCCCGCATCGGCCCACGCAGCGCGAAGCGCTGCGGCGACCCGGCGCTGGGCAGCGTCATCTGCACCGGCCTTCCCGGAATTGGCGCCGGCTGCCATCGCGCCGGCGTCGACCAGCGCCATGGCGTACCCGGAGGAGCGGGGAAAGAGGCGCTGGAAATGGCGCTCGCCCACCAGCACATAGCCCTGCAGGATTCCCGGTTGCAACAGGCCGACGATCTCCAGCTCTGCGGTGCCCCCCGTGCCATCGGGCAGTTGAAAGCGGGCCCCCACACCTCCCAGCTTGAGCGCCCAGCGGGCGGTCGCCTCATCGAGGATCGCGGGGATCGGCGTCTGGCCGCTCCCCTCGGCGGGAACTCTCTCGAGCAACTGCCAGGGCGATTGATCGCCAGAGAGAGCGGGGAGCGGAGCGTGGGAGGTGAAGGCAAAGCCACCACGCTGGATGAACCCCGGCCCCAGGCCCAGCACCGTCGGCTGCTGTGCGGCATAGAGGTTTGTGCAACTGGCGTCATCCCCGCTGCTGGCCCGCAGGCGGGCAAACGTGCAATCGGCCAGCGCCCGCTCCGCGTCGTCGGAGAGCCCGAGACTATTCCGCGTGCTGGCATCCGTAGGGTCGACGCTCGTCGGCTCGGCAAACGTGGCAATGAACGTCCAGCCCCCAGTCGGCGAGGCGTGTTCGTGAGGCCGGGCAGGGGGGGCGAGGGAGAAGGCCGACACCGCCACGATCAAAAACTCCGCCACAGCCACGATCGCCGCCACTGAGAAGGCGCGGGCGGGGGCGTGTGCCAGTCCCCGCCACGCGAGTGCGGACAGGGTGCGGAGCGGTCGCCGGCCACCGGCGCCAGCGAGCAGCAGACGCACGACTCCGAGAAAACCGGCCAGCAGGGCGGCGCCGCTGGCAAAGAAGAGTCCCACCGCAGTCTGGGCGTCGGCCCGGCCGGCCCCCCATGCCAGCCCCGCTCCCACCGCCAGACCACCCGCCGCCACCGCAGCCACCCGCCAGAGCGAACCGGCCAACAGAGAGGTTTCGTCCGCCGCCTGACCACCCTGCAACAGCCGCAGCGGCTTCTGCCGTGCCGCCCCGCGCGCCGCCCACCAGATCGCCGCCAGCGACAAGAGCGTGCTGGCGACCGCTCCTATCCCCAGTGCCCTCCAGCCAGTGGCTCCGTCGCCAAAAGCCTGGCTCGATCCGGCCGCAACCGCGGCATTCCACGAAGCGGCAAGCGTCCGCAACAACACTCCCGCCCAGAGCGGACCACACAAGGTGCCGAGCACAATTCCGCCCACCGCTGCCACCACGCCCACCAGGCAGAGCACTTTCGCGATGCGGCCGGCGGGCCAGCCCAGCGCGGAGAGCAACCCCACATCGCGGCGGTGGGCTGCCACCAGGAGCTGAAAGAGGAGCCATTCCAGCAGGAGCCCCGAGGCCACAATAAAGCTTGAGAGCGCAAGAAACAGGCCGCCAAACGGCGTCGATCCCTGCGCCGCAGCCAAAGCGTCGGCCCGCAGGGGCATCAGGCGCCAGCCCATCCCCTCCGGAGGAATCGCCGAAGCCAACTCGGCACCGAGCAGGGTGGCATTCCCAACCCGCTCCGCCGGCACAAACCAGGCAGTCGTGGCTCCAAACCGGCTGCCCGCCAAGCGGCGGGCGCACTCCAGTGAGACAAACGCCTTCGGTGCGGCGCCATGGTTCTTCCAGTAGCGATCATCCTCATCGTGGGGCGGGGTGGTGCGCACCCGGGAACGATCGAAGGGGAAGGGGGGATCCCAGTCGGCGATCGAGGCAGTGTCGGTGACGCCTTCCACCTCTGGCACCAATTCCCGCGCCACCGCAGCCCCACGCATCGCCGCGATTCCGCTGATGCGGAGCCGACAGGATGCCTCCTCCACTCGGCCGTCGGCCGTTTCGGGAAGAAACGTGGAGAGTTCAAGCCAGTCACCCTCCACGACGGGCCGTCCCTGGGCGGCGAAATCGTCCGCCATCCAGCGATCAATGACGATCTCCTCTGGCGCGGGGAGCGCGAGGGTTGCCCCGAGAGCATCGACCAGTTCGCCCACTGGCAGCCGCATCGAATCGACCCCCGCCACGGTGGAGTAGGGCACGGTGGCGAGCGGTCGTGTCTCCCCCGGCGGCGACACCGGGGCCAGAGCATTGGCCAGAAACACCAGCGTCGGCATCCCTCCCTGAGGTGCCAGCAATCTGCCGGCTGCCGCATCGACATCGGCTGGAAGGATCAACCGGCGACTGGTCAATCGCAGCGCCCCGCCGGCAGCCACCGGTTCCAGTCCCAGGCCCAGATCTGCCAGCGTCGGCTGAAGCCGACGGCGCAACCACTCCAGCGAGTCGTCGGCCGCGGTGGCCGCAGGTTGCCGGTCGGCCCCAGTCGACGCCACGAAGAGCACATTGGCAACCTCACCGCGCCGGAGGATCTCCTGAGCCGTCGCCAGTGGCACCACGATCAGCCCGCCAGTCACCTGCGTAGGGCGGAGCGAGAACTGTCCCAGCCCTTCCCGAGGGAGCACCTGGCCGATCGTCAGCCGCCGGCCGGCCGATTCGGCGGTGCGTCGCCCCAGCGGACTGTCGGCCGGAACGTCGGACCGTTTCGTGATCCGCACAACCACCCCATCCCCAGCCCCCACCCCCAAATCCTCCGCCAACACTCCGTTGATCGCCGTGGCCGCTGCGCCTCCGGAAGCCACCGGGGCTACGGCTGCGGAAAACCCCAGGCCCGCGGTCTCGTCGCAGGCCAGCAGCGTGGCCCGAGCAGTGCGGCGAGACTGGCCGCCCCCCGCCTCAAGCGTGACTTCCAGCACGATGGCGGGAATGATCGACCGTCCCGTGGCGGCGGTCGGTGAGTCCCCGGGAGTCGATCGATCGGCGCTCTCCTTGGCCAGGGACGCCCGAAAGAAATCGTCGCTCACAACCGCGCTGTCGATGCCTCCCAACCGATCGACCGCCAAGCGGCGCAGCCCGCTTTGGAGCGCATCCCCCACCCCCAAAGCACCGGCAATCGTAGCGGCGACAACCCCACAGGCCGCCGCGAGCGCCAGCACCTGCGGCCACCACTGGAGCGTCAGGCGGCCGGCCAAGCCCGGTAGGGAACGCACCGCTCGGCAGGGCCCTCCCGCGCCGGGAGGCGTCGGCGACGTCATGATTGCAGCCGACCGTCAACGAGGGTGTAGATCGGCCCAATCCGCGTCGCGATCGTTCCGGCGTGCGTGACGACCAGCAACATTCCCCCCACCTCCGCGCACAATTCCACCAGCAGTTCTGTCACCAGCATTGCGGAGGTGGCATCGAGTTGGCCCGTCGGCTCATCGGCCAGAATCAGCCGGGGAGAGAGCACCAGCGCCCGCGCCACAGCCACCCGCTGCCGTTCCCCACCGGAGAGAGCCCCGGGAAAGTGCGCATGACGTTTGGCCAGACCGACTCGATCGAGCAACCACCGAGCGCGCTGTTCCACAGCGGCGGAAACGCCACCGCCAGCCAGGGCCGGCACCACGACGTTGTCCAGGGCGCTGCAGCCATCGAGCAGGTGATGTTCTTGAAACACAAAACCGATCTGCCGCTGACGGAAGGCGGCCCGCGCAGCGGGACCACTCGGGCCACCTGCCGCCGCAAATGGATCGTGCCCATCGAGCGTCACTCGGCCGGAGGTGGGCTCATCGAGCGTTCCAAGGATCGACAGCAGCGTGCTCTTTCCCGATCCGCTCGGCCCCATGACAACCATGCGCCCGCCCGGCGCCAGCCGAAACGACACGCCACGCAGCACGTCGATCGGCCCGGATGCCGAGGCGTATGTCTTGAAGAGGTCGGTAACTTCCAGCACAGCTTGCTCCCGCCATCTGCGTCGCTCAGGCGAACGAGCGACTTTCCACACCGCCACTCAGCCGCCGGTCCGGTGTCTCTCCAACCGGCTGACGATGTCGGCGGGGATGGCCACTGCTGCCGGAGGCTCGTCACCCCGCATGAGGCAGCGCACTGCCACCACCCGCCCCTGCGCCACCCAAGCCCCGGCATGCTCAAACCGGAAAGCGTATGTCACGCTCGACCTGCCGATTTCGGCCACGGTCACGAGAATGTCGATCTCATCCCCAAACCGCACTGCCGCCTTATAGTCGCAGCCGGCACTCACCCGCGGCCAACTCTCGTGGCCGCCGTGATCACTCCCCTGACGGGCGGAGCCTTTCCCATCAACCACCGCGATGGCGAGTTCCCGGAGAAGCTCGTGTTCAGCCGACTCCATCCAGAAGAAGAAGGCGCTGAAATGAGCAATGCCAGCGGCGTCCGTGTCGCGGAATTCAACCCGCCGCTGCACGCGGAAAGGAACTCCGGAACGGGCTGCAAAACCGGCTGGAGGGGAAGATTCCATGGCATCAATTCCCTCCCGCCCTCAGGATTGAGGCTGCCCGCCTCGCCCCCGAGGCAATTGTTTCCAACCGCCTGCCCCATACCGAAGGCCGCCGCCGGGCTGACCCGGCCGCGCGGAGCAGATCTCACACCGCCAGTGGATTTCCAGCACCATTCCTGCTGCCCCGGTCACCGGGGATGAGAGCCGCTCCACTGGCTGTCGAAGAGTGGCGATCACTCGCCGACGTAGGGGAGCAGCGCCATGAACCGGGCCCGCTTGATCGCGCTCGAAACTGCATGCTGGCTGGCTGCCGTGCAGCCACTCTTGCGCCGGCCGAGAATCTTGGCCTGACGGTTCACGAGTTTGCCCAACAACTCGAGATCCTTGTAATCGACATACATGGGCCGTGGACGGGCACCGTCGATGAAGATCGGGTCGCGCCGCTTGACCTTCAGACGCGGCTTGGCCTTCTTCTTCGCAAACTTGGCAAACTTCGGGTTGGCTGGAGGCATCGCTTCTCAGAGGGAAAAAATGAAGGGGTTGTTCAGAGACACAAGTCTGTTGTCCGGGCAGGAAATGTATGGATAGAAAAAATCAAGCAGACTTCCAAATCTCACAGGGGCTGAGGATTCCCAGCCCCTGTGAGCATGGAACATACATTTTTTCAGGCAGTCAGGAGCAGAAAGTCAGGCCGTAAGTGGAATGCCACAGAGCAGCTGAATCGGCATGGATGCCCGGAAAAATCGAAGGAACTACCGCAATGGCCTAGTAGCGGTCGCCGCCGCCACCGTAGCCGCGGCCGCCACCGCCGCCGCCACCACCGCCGTAGCCGCCACCACCGCCGCCGCCGCCGTACCCGCGGCCACCGCCGCCACCGGAACGACCGCCGCCACCACCACCGCCACCTGGACGGGGAGTGCGCTCACGGGCTTCGTTCACCGTCAGGGGACGGCCGTTCATCTCGTGGCCGTTGAGGGCCGCGATAGCCGCCTGGAGGCCGTCGTCGGTCTCCATTTCGACAAAACCAAAACCACGCGACCGGCCGGTCTCGCGATCGGAGATCACTTCGGCAGCTCGCACGGCACCATGGGGAGCAAACATCGCCTCCAGATCGGAGGACGTGGTGGACCAGGGCAGGTTCCCCACGTAAATCTTCCGGGACATAAAACAACCTCTAGAATCGGGAACAGGCTTCGCGAAACAACCGACTGAACGATGTTTGCCAGATGCACAAACCGCAGTTCCCTAGCGGGCTGGAGTGCAGGAGCTCGTCAGTCGAACCCCATTTTTCTAACATCTTGGGCCCGGCGCGACAACTCCGCCGCTCATTCCCGGCCGGAATTGGTAGCCCGTCTGGCCAGCTCGAGGCCTTTTTTACAGATTTCTGCTCGCTCCCGGCCCCGCTCCCCCGAGAGCCGGCCAGCCCTCCGCGGACCTCAGCCGCCATCCATCACCCTGCGGAACCGGCCTGCTGTGTGGCGGGGGATGCTGGCAGCGGCTCGGCGCCGATCGCCAGGCTGCGCGATTGAGCCGGGCGCGAGGATGGTGGCTGAAGCGACGGCCGGTCGAAGATCGCCACCAACGCCGGCAGGCAGAAAATATCGCACAACAGCGCGATGCCCAGCGTCACCATGCCCAGCGTTGCGAAGGCGCGGTGGTCGCGGCTGTCACTGGCGAGCACCGATGAAAAGCCAGCCAGCAGCACGACGGTCGTCATGATCATGCCGGTTCCCACCTCGGCGAAGGCCTGGCGAATCGCCGCAGTCTTTTCCAGCCCCTGATCGAGCTCGAAGCGATAGCGGGAGAGAAAGTGAATCGTGTCGTCGACAGCGATTCCCAGGCAGATCGTCAGGGCACACACCGAGACGATATCGAGCGGCTGCCCTGTGGCCACCATCCAGCCGGCGGCCGCCGCCAGCGGAAGCATGTTGGGCACAATCGCGATCAGCCCCAGCCGCAGCGACCGGAACGCCACCATCATCACGACGAGAATCTCAACGGCTGCTGTGCCGAGGCTGCGGGCCAGATCGGTCACGACCTGATAGAGATCGCGCCAGCGCACGATCGGCTCACCGGAGAGGGAAAGCTCACAACCTGGATGGGCGGCCTCGATGCGCCGCAGCCCCGCATCGACCCGCTCAAATGTCGGCTTGCAGGCGACCGTACCGCGGTCGGGCACGCGGAACGTGACTCGCGCCGTCTGCTTGGCCGGATCGTAGAGATTGTGTTTCAGCGGCGGCGGCAGCAGATCGAGCAGATCCATCCGCTCGCGGGCCGTCCCTTCTCCGGGCAGGGCGTCGATGAGCCGGCAGACAGAAAGCGGGTGACCCAGCAGCGGCTCATCGCTCAGGAGCTGATCGACATCGCCAAGAATATCGGCGATCTCCTCCGGTGATTTTTCACCGGTCCACTGCAGATCGGCGGAGCAGACATCGAGCCCGCCGAGCGCCTCGTCGATCTGTGCGAGGGCACGTTGGGCAGGGCTGCCCGGCGGCAGGATATTCGCCTTGCGGTCATCCGGCTCCACCTGCAGTGCCACGACGGCCAGCGCCGCGAACAGACCAATCGTCAGGGCGCTGGTAACCCTGGCATGCCGGAGCGTGAAGTCGATCCCAGCGGCCACGCGATGGAGTTGGCCGCCGATCAGCTCGCGGCCGGCACCGCGAGAAAGCACCCGGCTCCAGGGGGTGGCGCAGCACAGCGGCAGCACCGTCAGCACCGCCACCCAGGTCGAAGCCACGCCGATCACGCACGACCAGCCAAAATCGCGCACCACCTCATGCCGGGCCAGCGACAGCGACGCCATCCCGACCGCCGTCGTGATCATCGTCAGGAAGCAGGCGACGCCAACCGTGGACAGCGCCCTCCGACAGGCCTCGCGCGGGGCCAGCCCCGCGGCGAGCCCGCGGCGGATATCGACCATCATGTGCACCGAGTCGGCAAACCCGACGAGGCTCAGGAGCACCGGCAGGATCACATGGCCGAAGGGGTTGTCCTGGAGGCCGATCGTGCGCACAAGCCCGAGCGTCCAAAAGACGCCCAGCGCCGGCGCCGCCGCCGTGACGAGCACAACAGAGAGCCCGCGGAAGAGGAGGGCGGAGAGGGCCAGAATCAAACCATAGCCGACGAATTGGTAGCGGCCTTCATTGGCATCGCGGTTGCGCACCCACTCCAGCCGGATCGGCACCGGGCCGGTGAGCGCACAGGAGAGTTGCACATCGGGATGCTCGGCCGCCGCCGTCCGGGCGGTGGTCACCAAGGCCTCGGTGACGTCGGCCTCCTCCTGCACCAGCGCCCAGTCATAGGTGATGAGGAAGAGGAGCGTTTTGGCATCGGGAGAGAGCAATTGCCCAATGACCAGCGGGTGCTTGAGGGCCTTCTCGCGGGCCACCTCAAAGCGCTGGTCCGACGCGGGGCCGCGGGGCAGAATCGGTTCGTCGAGGCCGAAGATATTGAGCGGCGGGGCCCGGTCGAGCCAGGTGATCCCCGCCACCGAGTCGAGCGTTTCGAGCCGCTCCACGACATGCCGCAGTGCCGCAGCCCCCTCACGCGTGAAAGCTGCCGGGCATTCCACCACCATGATCGCATCGGCCCGCCCGAGAGCCGATCCCCGGCCGCGGCCAGCCCGCCTGCGCGGTGGCGCATCGACGCGGGGGGCCGCGGCTGGCCCTCCCGCGGCACCGGCCTGATTCTTGTCGCCATCTCCCTCGGCATCTGCCTGCCACCAGGTTCCGTTCCACGCCCCCTTGGCCCAGCCTGGATCGCGGTAGCCCGTGGCCGCCAGCGCCGAAAGGCCCAGTGCCAACAAAAGACAGAGCCAGGGGTGGTCGATGACCGTCGCAAAGGCTCGGGCTGTGGCAGAGAGCCGTGGGGCAGGGTGGGGGGAGGAGTTCGTACCGGGCCCGGGCCCGGCTGGCAGGAAATCAGTGGTCAACGCCGCCCCCGCATCGCCCGCACCGCTTCGTCGCGCGTAACCCGGCCGTCGGCATCGGCGTCGAGGATCGAAAAGGAATAGTCGCGCACAATCCGCGAAGCTTCAGTGCGGACGACGGCACCATCGCCGTTGGCATCGAACCGGGCCAGAAACGAATCGGCCCGGGCGGAGGCCACGCTCTCCTCCGGTGCGGCGGGCCCGGCAGGCTGGGCTGGCGCTGCTTCCGCCGTTGGCTCCAGCGGTCGGGCGACCTCAAAGAATGCCAGGGCCATCTCCTCCCATGTCTGCTCCCCCCACATCACCGTCTCCTTCGGATCGGGGTTGGCGGGATTGCCTGCGGAGTTGTCAAACACCGCCACGACCTCGAGGGCATCAACGCCGTCGAGCGAAAGCGGCTCGGCAAACTCATAGGTGTGCTGCCAATTGAAGTCGTAGGCTGGCACGGAAAGAAGCACTTCCGTCTGCTCCCCCCGGCGGGCGCGCAGCTCAAACGCCTTGCCGCGGAGGTGCATGTGGGGAGAGGCCGCCAACAGCCTGCTCCCCTTGGCGAAGCCCTTGGTCTGGGCCCGCACCTCGTGGTTGGCAGCGTGGGGGGGAATTTCAAAGTCCTGCTCGACCGCCGCCAAGGTGACCACCTCGTGCGTCACCTCCGCCCGAGGAATGCACACCACGCCGACGCGGGTGAGATCCTCCCGTGGCTGACCGTCGGGGGTGTAATGCATCTGGAACACAAACTTCGACCGGGCCGGGATCCGCCGCGCATACCCCGGCGGGAATGCCGTGGCCCGCTGGCCCGGCACATAGGCGGTGACAAAGCTCATGCCGCGGAAGTCGGCGACCTCTTCCGGACGCACAAATACGATTGCATGGTGGACGACTGACGGCGCCCCGGGCACAACCTGCGCCGCCGCCACCCAGGTCTCCTCCCCCAAGCCCGGATCGGCGACGAAATACTGGTAGTCGACCGTTCCGGCGGCAGGGACGGCAAAGGGCTTGCGTCCAAGAGGCACCACCAATTCGGGCTGCCGAGGCAGGCGCCAGCCCTCAATCAGCGGAGGGGCCGGGGGAGAGAGCGCCGCGTCGCCGGCCGGCATCCCGGCCTCGATCCATTCCCGGAACAGGGCCGTCGCCTCCGGCGGCAGCCGGCGGGCATTTTTGAACTCGCCAAAACCATCCGCCGCGTGCCAGGGGGGCATGCGCTTCTGCTCCATCGTCTCCAGCATCATCGCCGCCCAGCCGCGCACCTCGTCGAGCGTGGAAACCTCAAACGGCCCAATCTCCCCGGTGCGGTGGCATTCCAGGCAGTGTTTCTGCAGCAGCGGAACAATATTCTGGTGGAACGTGGGGGCGGAGGCTTCGGCCACAGTGGCTGCCTCGTCGAATGTGATCAGGCAGCCGACCGGCTCCGTGCGCGGTGTGGCCACGGACCGGCCGGCGAGGATGTCGTCGAGGGCGGCGTCGAGGTCTTGGCTCGTGGCCAGCGGCCGGGTGACGCCCGGGGCAAATTGATCGTCGATCCGCCCGGCGTAGGCGATCGTGCCCAGCGCATCGAGCACCACCACGCCGCCAGTGCGCGTGGCGCCCAGAGCCCGGGCGATCTGCTGATGGGGATCCATCACCAGCGGAAACGTCACCCCCATCTCATGGGCTGCAGCGGAAAACTCTGCGGGGGAATCCTGCCGGTTGGCATCGACGCCGATCACCCGCACGCCCTGAGCGGCATAGCGGGCCGCAATCTCTTCGAGGCGCCCGGCATACTGCCTGGCCACGGGGCAGCCAGCCCCCAGAAAGGCGACCACATGGCAGGGGGCAATGGGGTCAAACGCGATTGAGCTGCCATCGAGCGCGACACAGGGGAAGGCGGCGGCGGCCGGAGTGGCAGCGGGCCCGTCGGCGGCCCGGGCAGTGGGGCAGCGAGCGGTCGCCGCCCCCCCGATCAGCCCCGCCACAACCAGCAGGCAGACTCCCCCCCACCACGAGCCCCGGTATTCGCTCGCAGGCTGTGGATACAGTGCAGCATCGCTGGATGCGATGCCCGTCGACCGTGGAAAACCTCGGCTTTTCCACCGGTCGACCGAGTGGAAAAAGTGCCTGGAAGACTTTTCCCACGGGCAGCGAGAGAACAGCATCAAGCGGCTCCGGGAGTGAGAGAGGGCAGGGGGGAGAACGGCCGGAAAGAGCAACCAAGAGAGTTTAACTGACCGTCCCATAGGCGATCCATGGCTGTTTTCGCAGCAGCCCCAGCAGCGACAGCGGCTTGCCCCCTCCCGGCCGACAGTCTGTTTGACGAAAGTACCGAGAGACCTCTATGACAGGTTGATTATTGGGTAAATTTTTTGCCTTGCTGGCTGCGGCCAAAGTGACTCGCCGCCGGATGCGGCGGCGGGCGCCTCAGGAAACGCCAGCCAGAGCCTCGGCAAATGCCCCCATTCCGGGCGGCAACCATAGAGACATAAAGGAACACCGATGATTCCCTCCGCTCGCGTTTCCCTGCTGCGCCGCTGCGCCGCCGCCGCTCTCTCAGCGGGCCTCTTGATCGCCGGTTCGGCGGCTCAGTCAGCCGATACCTACTGGCAACCCGGCACCACTCCCGGTGCCTGGAGCACCGCCGGCAACTGGTCGAGCGGCGTCCCCGACTCCACAACCAACGCCCTCACCACCAGCAGCGGCGCCGACATCGCCCTCGGCTCTGGCGCTCAGGCGAAGTCGTTTTTCGTGGAAGGCCCCAGCGGCGGCCAGAGCCAGCTCAGCTCAGGTACCCTCACGCTTTCCGACCAGCTCTGGATCAACGTCGCCACCGGCACCACGGAAGCGACCACCATCCCGCTGCGGCTCTCTGACAGCGGGTCGTCGCCTGTCTCAGTCATAGCCAACAATGTTACGCTCGGCGCTGCCCCCGGCTCCCAGGGCGGCGTCATCCTCGACAGCCTGCCGGGCGGCAGTGTGTCGCTCAATGCCATCGACACCATCACGGTCGGCTACGACGGCAGCGGCAACTACGTCTACACTTCCCCGCTTTCTGGCACTGCTGCCGGCTCGGCCTCAATCACAGCCACCACGATTGCCGCGAGCGTGCTCTCCAGCTCTGGCGTCGACAACTACAACTCTATTGGTACTTACAACACCGGCCACACCGTCACAGCAACCAACCTGAATCTCGGGCTCGCCGGCAGTCAGGGGGGCGCCGACAACTACGGCGGCACCTGGAATATCGGCAACACGGCCCTCGGCGCCTTGGCGTCATCCACCGACAACTCCCTTGTGATCACCGCCGGCGGCACCTTCACCAACTCGGGCGCCTTCACTGTCGGGGTGAGCGGTTCCGGCAATCGGGTGTTTGTGGGATACACCGACGAAAACTTCCCCTCCATCGCCACCAGCGGCACGCTCCAACTGACCGGATCGAACGACCTCGTCATCAGCTCCGGGAGCACGGCCACAGACAACCGGGTCGTGGTCTCCGACGGCAGCACGCTCTCCACCACAGGCAATATCATCGCCGGCCTCGACGGTACCAGCGGCATTCTCGAGATCAGCGGCAGCAGCACCGTTACCAGCGGCGGCGTACGGCTCGGCGTCAACGCGGGCTCAGGCGGCAACGGACTCATCGTGGCTGAATCGACGCTCACGACCAACGGCACCGTCCGCGTGGGAGACAAGGGTTCGGACAATATTGTCTATCTCGTGCAGGGTGGCACAATCGCACTCACAGGCGCCGGCAAGAACTTCTATGTCGGCTACGACAAGTCGGCCACTGGCAACATCGTCGCCGTGCTCAACGGAGAACTGAGCGTGAAGGCGACCGGCGCCGACGTCGTCGTCTCGGCAAACGTCACCGGCACAACAGGCGACAGTTCCTTGAATATTCTGGCCGTTGCATACGGCGGCGTGGTCGACGCCAACCGCACGCTCGTCGGGAATGGCGGGGAGATCTGGGGCGATTTTGGCATGATTCAGGGAGACACGTTCGTTGGCGCTGGCGGCGTGATAAGGCCCGGCGCTTACTCCCCGCTCGGCTCGCTCTTTTTCGACGGCAACATCGATCTCACCGGTGGCGGCACGCTGGCCATCGATCTCGATGTGGGGGGCGCCTCCGACTTCATCGATGTGTCGGGCAACCTCCTGCTCGGCGGCTCCACGCTCGACCTGACGTTGGCGGTGCAGGAAGCAGGCGTGGCGTATGTGATCGCCCATTACGGCACGCTGACAGGGCAATTCTCCACCATCAATGGCCTCTCCGATGCAACGTGGCTTGTGGACTACAACTACCTCGGTCTCCATGAGATCGCGATCATCTCGCTCGTACCCGAAATCGACCCCGGCTCCTTCGGCAGTGCCTTCGCCCTGCTGATGGCCTCGCTGGGCCTCGTCGAGCGGCGTGCCCGCCGCCGGCTTCAACTGGCTGGGCCCTGGTGCTCCTGAACGACGATCAGGGCGACCTGGCTACCCGGCTGGCGGAGCTCTTTCACACCCACCTTTCGCACAGGCTGTGCCGACGAAGCGCGTGCTGAAGTGGTGTTTCTGGAGCGGATCCCCTTGAGTCGAGGGGGCAAGAAACGGAGTTTTGTTCCGCTGGGTGGCTGACGGCTCAGGGGCTCAGGCACGCTGCAACGCGGTGAGGGATGAAGTGGATCAAAAGCAGAAAACCGTGCTCCCCACAGGGAAAAACACGGTTGTATCGGGAAAAACTGAGATTTTGTACGAAAACAGAATGGGCGGCACAGGATTCGAACCTGTGACCTCTACGGTGTGAACGTAGCGCTCTAACCAACTGAGCTAGCCGCCCGAAACTCTCGTCGAGAATCGTAGCATCCGTTCCGCCGCGCGTCACGCGGGATTGCGCCAATCCCGTGGCTGATCCATTTTCTGCCCAGACCTGCCAAGGTCTGCCCCGGCTGACACCGGCCCACAGCCCAGAGAGGGCCCTCCACTAGCCCACGGCACCGGGCGATTGGCTGCCGGCAGCCGAAGATTCTTCCGCGGCCGGTTCGATCGGCGGATCAAATCGGGGCGCCGCCACTGCCGGGCCGGTCACTGCCTCGTCCACCCGCCGCCCCACGCGCCGGACCGCCGAACTGGCCGTATCGACCTGCGTGGCCACATCCATTTCCCGCGAAAGCGTGGAAAACTGCCGCCGGAGTTCGCCGATCGTCTGCCCCACTGACCGCCCCACTTCGGGCAGCCGCTTGCCGTAGAGCATCACCGCGATCGCACCCAGGATGACAATCTCAACCGGCCCGAGTCCAAACATGCCTAGACCTTTATATCTTCCCAGGAACAGCTCGGCCCGGCCCGCAGTCCGCGGCAGCCCAACGCCGGCGTTTTCAGCGGCCTAAACAGACCGATTCAGCGGGCCCCATCTCCCCGACCACTGGTGGGGCCATCGTCCTCGATCCCCTGCACTCCCCGCTTGAATTCGACGATCCCCTGACCGAGCGAACGCATCACGCTCGGCAGACGGGACCCAAACAGCAGCAGGATCACAGCTGCAACGATGATGAGCTCGACCGTGCCCAATCCCATGAACGCGAACATCTTTATGTACCTGTGGCCTTCCCGCAGAAAGTGGCCGGCAGGGAGCCGGAAACCTTCAGTCTAACCCCGGTGGAAAGGGGGTCAAATCGCCGGTACGCCGCAGCAGCAGGGGGCGGCAGAAGGTGGCGGCAGGGCGGGCCGGCTCGGAATCGAACGACTCCGGCCGGCCACCCCCAGCCAACAAAGATCAGCCTGTGAACGAATTGCGGCACGCCCGAGGCGACGATTGGCCTCGTCCGCGTACCTGTGCATCGCCGGAAGCGATGCCCGGCGACCGTGGACATCCTTGGCATGTCCACCGGTCGACGCTCGTTGTACGTGGAAAAAGTCGTCCATGACCTTTTTCCACTCGGGCGACCGCAGGAAACGCTGAGGGTTTCCTGGCTCGCCCGCCGCCGCCTCCAGCGGCGGACCGCTGCATGCAAAACCTGTGCATCGCCGGAAGCGATGCCCGGCGACCGTGGACACCCTTGGCGTGTCCACCGGTCGACCTCAGCGGCCGGCTTTCCCGGTTGATGGGGCAACCGGCCGGGGCCATGGATGGCCTCGTCCGCGTACAACTAAAAGTTCGCGTCGCAGCCGGTGTCGACATCGCCCACCATGTGCAGGTGGTCGTGATCTATGTAGAGCACTTCCTGCACATCGTCGTCGATGAGCGTGTGCGGCACCGGCCAGCCGATGCGGCGCACCTCTTGGAAGTAGACGGTGCACTTGTAGTGGGCGTGGTGGAGCTGTGCGGGGCCAGCCAGGGGATAGTGGCGGGGCGGATCGATGTAATCGGCCAGCTTGCACTTGGTGATTTTCACGTGGTTGCGCTGGATCTCGTAGAGGAAGGGCCAGTTGCCTTCCACAGGACGAGCCTTTTCCAGCGCCCGCATCACCTCGTCGTCGCTCGGCTCGTCGAGCGCCTCGCAGGGGCCTCCCGCCTGCAGCGGGCCGAGCACTGGCGACCGCTCGTAGCGTTCGTAGTTCCAGAACTGGTCTTCCTTCCGCTTCTGAACATAGACCGGCACCGGAATCGGAAAGGCGAGCGGGCCGAGGTTGGGGCCCTGGGCCGCCAGCCAGAAGCAGCCGCTCTGCGTAACCGCGCCAGCGACAACGACGCAGGCCAACGCGAAGAACCGTGCTCGAACCATCATGAGAAACTCCTCGAACGGTCTGGAAGACGGCCGTGGGGAAAACCCTGCTAGTGGTATCGACCATGCGGCCTGGGGAACTTGTGGATTTTTCCTTCTGGGCAAAGATGCAGGCCTGGGCCGGTTCTGCGGTGCCCTCCAGCAGGCACACGAAACAAAAAAACCACCCACGCTGCGCCCGAGGCGGCAGCGTGGGTGGTCTGTGGAACGTGTGGTGGCGAGGCAGCCAGCCCCCGCCTCAAGCCGGCCTACCGATGGTGGCTGTGGACGTGGCGATCGTCGAAGTCGAGGAACCACCAGCCGTCATCCCATTCCAGCGATACCCGCCGCCATCCCAGCGGCACCTGCGGATAGGGATAGAAGGGGCCGATATAGGGCCACGCGGTGGGCGAATACTGCGTGGGGTACTGCACAGCAGCGTAATTGGGGTGGGATGCATAGCTTGGCCACGCGTAGTTGGGCACGTTTGGCCCATCCCCACGCATCGGGATGGGGGCCCCGGCAGCTCCGGCGCCTCGCATCGGCATTGGGCCCATGCCTGGACCGCCTCCCATGCCTGGACCGCCTCCCATGCCTGGACCACCTCCCATGGCCGGGCCGCCAGCCATGCCGGGACCGCCAGCCATGCCACCGGCAGCCGGACCGCCCTCAGTCATTCTCATGGAGCCGGGCACCATCTGCCCGTCCCGGAGGCCCTGACCGTTGGCCGGATAGCCGTTGCCGGCATAGCCGCCTTCGTCATAGCCCTGAGCCCCTCCCATGTCGCCCTGCAGCGGCATGCTCATCGGCTGGCCCATCGCGCTGGCCTTCATCGCCATGTTGTGCCGGCCAGTCGCCGGCCCTCTGCTGGGTGCCCGTCCCGGCGGGAGCGGGCGGGCGGCAGTCAGGCCCAGCGGGCGGGGATTCTGGCTGGCGGCGGCCGGTGCGGCGCGTTTGGCCGGGGCGGAAGTGCGGGGAGCAGGGGCAACGGCGCCTGCGAGTTGCACCGACTTGGGCACCGCCGCAACTGGCGTCGCTGTCTCAGCGACCGTGGTTTCTGGTTCAGCCGGGCCGGACTGCGCCGCACTCGCTGCGGGGTCAACAATCACCGGCTTGGGCGAGGCCTTGGCGGAATTCCCCGTCAGCGACCGGATCGAACTGGGGAGGGCGAAGCCATTCATCAAGCCCTTCGACGACACAGGCTGCGCTGATTCGGTGCCGATCGTGAGGCGGTTCACCACCCGCTCCACCCCCTCGGTGTTTTGGGCAGCGGCCACGGCAGCATCGATCTGGTTGGCGTCAGACACCTTGCCCTCGAGCCAAACCGTCCCCGATTTGGCCTTCACATTGACGCGGTAGCCCTTCAGCGTGCTTGAATCCCGCAGCTTGCCTGCCACCGTGGTGGCCAGGTCATCGGCACCCGGGGCGGCCGCCGCACCAATTGACAGCACCGCTGCCATCAGGAACGTGAACCTCGAAATGGACATGGATGACTCCTTGGATCGGCAGCGTTTCCCGGACACCCGATGGCTCAAGATCCGCTCAAGCCTGGGGCGCTTCGACACTCGTGGGAAAGGTATCGGCTGCCGGTCGCATCAGACGGGAGTATTTTTCCGACTGGCGCGAAAATGCCCTGCACAGCGGTGGTGCAGATCGCACGGGCCGAAAATCACCCCCCCGAACGAAAGTCGACGACGGAGATCATCGTCATCAACATCAGCGTGACGGCGCAGGCGGCTGCCGCGTCGGGCCCAAATTGAATCGCAAAGCCACAGAGCATTCCCACGACACCCAGGGCCAGGATGCATAGCCACTGGCAGCCGCGCTCATGCCGGGTGCCCTCCGCCAGGCGCGCCACTGCCGCAGCGATCAGCCCGAGCACCTGCACCGCTCCGACAGCGCAGAGCACCTGATTCACCGCCACAGCCAGCAACACCATTCCACATCCTCCCGGCCACCTCGATCCTGCTCCTCACGCGTGCATCACGCGCCAGCCATCACTGGCCGCCAAGCTGCGTTTCCAGCTTCTTTTCCAGGTCGGCGATGACCAGATTGCGGTCGACCACCTTCCCTTCGGCATCGAGGAGAAACATTGTCGGCAGCGTCAACACGCCGAGCTCCTCGGCCAACCGGCCATCGAGGCCTCCCGCCTCATGCAACTGCGGCCAGGGGATCGGCTTGCCGGCCAGATACTTGGTCAGCTGCCCCTTGTCGGAATCAAGCGCAATGCCCACGACGGCAAATTTCTTGGGACCGTACTTGGCATAGAGCTCGCGGATCTGGGCGATATCCACCTTGCAAGGCTCGCACCAGGTTGCCCAGTAATGCACCAGCACAGGCCTGCCACGGAGCGATTCAAGCGTCACTGCTGTTCCATCCAGACCCGTGCCCGAAAGGCTCAGCACCTTCCCCACGCTCTGCAACCGCCGGGCGGCGCCCCGGGCTTTCTTGGCTGAAATCGAGTCGGGGAAGTTTTTTACGATCATCTCGTAGCGGTCGAGAGCTTCCTTCTCGCTGCCGCCGAATTCATCGGCGATCCCCATCTGCAACAGGGCCTCGGCGGCATCGGGGGCGGTGGGATGCGCCTTCACAAACGCATCCAGCTCTTCCAGCCACTTGGCCTGTACCTTCGTGACATCCGCACCAGGCAGTTGCATGCTGGCGGCATAGCGGGCCGAAGCCAGCCGAAACGAAACGAATGCCTGCAGCGACTCATCGGTGCTGACAGCCGCCCCCAGCTTTTCCAGCCGGTCAATGCCGTCGGGGAGCGTTTCATCCTGCACCGCGGCAGCGATCGTTTCGGCCAGCTGCCTGACCCAAAATCCCTTCTGTTCCGGATCGGCGGCAGCCACCACCTGCTCGAGTATTGCAGCCTGCTCCTGCGCCAGAGGCAGGCGGGCCTCGCCGGCGGCAGCGGTGAGCTTGCCCTCGACCTCACGCAGCTTGGCCAGCAGCGGCTTCATGCGCTCATTCTCCTGCGATCCAGCCTCAATGGCGCTGCCGCTGGAGGCGCGGGGCGTGAAGAAGCCCTGCGGTTCGCTGATTTCACCTTGGGCACCCGGCACCTGCGGGAGGTCGAGCGGCCGCCACACATCGCCACACCGCACCAGCGAGCCGACATAGATCTGCCCGCTGCGGCCGCCCCCCTTGGCATCCCCACCAACATCGACGAGCACAACGACATTGTCGTAGGCAGCGACATCCTTGGTCACACCGACAGCACCGGCCGGCAGCACGCCCGGTTGCGCGGCCAGCATGTTGTTCCAAACGGCCGCCCCCACCGCCGAGCCCTTGGCCAGAGCGGGAAATCCCTTGGCTGAAGCAGCGATCCGCCCCACCAACTCTGTCAGCAGCGGGTCTTCAAACCCGGCAGCCTCAAGCTCCTCCCGGGTGGGAAGCAAGCGAGTGAACACCGCCGGATCGCGCGTGGCGATGGCCGCCACCACCTGAGCAGTGGCCTCCTCGGCAGAGAGCATTTTCCAGGTGTCGATGGTCCCGTTTTCGTCTTCGTCAATGCCCCAGCGGGTGCCGGCAGAATTGAGCCAGCGGGCCTGATCGGCCTTGGCGTTGTGATTTGAATCGATGTCGCGATAGACCTCGACGCCATCCTTGTAATAGCTCCAGCGATCGACAACCCGATCGCCGTTGGTGTCGGCGAAGGAGCGCAGCACCTCCCCCCGGGGCCCGCGCACCACCCACGCATTGAGGCCGCCTTCCTTCTCCATCTTGATCGTGGCGTTCTTCGCCTCTTCGGCGGTGGGGCGGTCGCAATCGACCTCCTTTTGGAACGGCACCAGACCCAAGGCATATTCCACCGAGGGTTGGGCGGCGACGGCAACGGTGCCCAGCCCCAGACAGGCCAAGCCGGCGACCGACACCTGCCGCAGAGGACGAAAACAGAGGCACATGGAGCGAAAATGGAGGCGTGAGAACATCGTGGGTTTTCCTTCGGGTTCGTGAACCCCGGAAACGTAGCGAGAACCAGCCGCTGCGCCAGCCCCATTTTTTGGCCATATTTCCGATCCCATTTTCGGGGGCGAATCGCCAGACCAACCCATTGAATTCCCCCTTCGCACACCTACAATCGGTGGTTCGCCGGGAGGTTCGCCCCGCCGGCAAGACCCCGCGCGCGTAGCTCAGTTGGTTAGAGCGCTACCCTGATAAGGTAGAGGTCCCAAGTTCGAATCTTGGCGCGCGCATCCTGAGGACGCGGTCCCGGCCGCGTCAGACAGAGACCTTACGACGCGGTCCCGGCCGCGTCAGACAGAGACCTTACGACGCGGTCCCGGCCGCGTCAGACGGAGATTGAGGCCGCGGAAGTCCAAGCCGCGGCGGCAGGCAGTTGTCGGGGACGTAGCTCAATTGGGAGAGCACCGCCTTTGCAAGGCGGGGGTTGAGGGTTCGAGCCCCTCCGTCTCCATTTTCTTCCCGACTTTCCTAGCCGCGGAGGGTCGCCCTGCCACCCCAAGGCCCCCCACATTCCGCTGCAGCCTTGAGGGGCCTCGGCAACGTTTCTCGGCCCCTTCGGCCATCCGCCCCGCTGGCACATCCAGTCCCGGCCCATGGTCGGGCAGCCTACCGGCGACGCATCTTTGCCGCCCCAGAACCCCCAGACCACCTCACCGGTCTGGCTCCCCGGGCGCACTTGGAAAACAGGCTCCGCGCCTGGCAACGCCACTCGCAAGGGGCCGGCCGGCAGCCTGGCAGCCCACCAGCCCTGGTGCTCGTCGACGTCATCGGCCTGACAATCGCCAACGAAGAGCTGGGCTTTTCCGCGGGTGATGCCCTGATCCGCGCTGCTGCCGAGCGCCTTCTCACCGCCGCCAGGAGTGCCGGGTGCGTGGCGCGGTTGGGAGGAGATGAACTCGTCGCCCTGTTCACTGGCCCACAGGCCGGCCAACGCGCCCAAGCCGCAGCCCACTGCCTCCGGCAGTCGGCTGCCCTTCCGCTCCTGCGGGCGGGCTGGATCGTGGCAGAGGCCGCCGAGCCCCCCGCACACCTCCTCGACAGGCTCTATCGCCACGCCCGCTCCCAGGCGGATCGCGCGGGGGGGGCGAAAGCGCTCCCCGGGCGTCCTGCAGCATCTTCACTGGACGGAATTGACCCCGCTGCGGAATAATGCCGGTCTGCCTCCAACCCCGCCCCTCATGCGCCGGCTGCGATCCCGCAGCGGTCTGGAATCCCCATGCCCCTCAATCCCGTCGCCGATGCCCCCCCGGCCAACCTGATCCGTCGCAACGACATTCGCAATATCGCCATCATCGCCCACGTCGATCATGGCAAGACGACTCTGGTTGACTGTCTCCTCCGGCAGAGCGGGCAGTTTCGCGCCAGCCAACTCTCCGGCGAACGCATTCTGGATTCCAACGATCTGGAAAAAGAACGCGGCATCACCATTCTTGCCAAGAACATCGCGGTGGAATGGAAGGGCGTGAAGATCAACATCATCGACACCCCGGGCCATGCCGATTTCGGCGGCGAGGTGGAGCGGGTTCTGCGCATGGCCGACGGGGCCCTGGTGCTCGTCGACGCGGCCGAAGGCCCGATGCCGCAGACCCGCTTCGTGTTGGGCAAGGCTCTGGAGTCGCGGTTGCAACCGGTGGTGGTGGTCAACAAGATCGACCGTCCCGACGCCCGCCCGCTGGAAGTGCTCGATGAGGTCTTGGGACTGTTCCTGGAACTCGGCGCCGACGACGAACTGGCCGACTTCCCGTTTCTCTATGCCTCTTCTCGGGAAGGATTCGCCACCCACGACCCCACCGTCCGCACCGGCACCATGGCGGCTCTGCTCGACCTCGTGCTGGAGAAGATCCCCGGCCCGATGGTCGCTCCCACCGACCCCCTGCAGATGCTCGTTACCACACTCGACTGGTCTGACTACGTCGGCCGCATCGCGGTGGGCCGCATCGAATCGGGCAAGATCACCAAGGGGCAGCAGATCGTCCGTTCGACCTCCAAAGGCACATTCGTGACGGGGAAGGTGGTCGCCCTGCAGGTGTTCGACAAGCTGGGAAAGATCGACGCCGAGGAGGCAACCGCCGGCGACATCTGCGCCGTCAGCGGTCTGGAGGATGTGGAGATCGGCGACACGATCTGCGATCCCGCCGATCCCCGGCCGCTCGAGCGGCTCTCCGTCGACGAGCCGACGTTGAACATGGTGTTTGGCGTGAATTCCTCCCCGTTGGCAGGACGTTCCGGCAAATACCTCACCACGCGGCATCTCCGCGACCGGCTGATGAAAGAACTGGAAAAAAATGTCGCGTTGCGGGTGGAGCCGATCGAAGGCTCCGACAACTTCTCGGTGTCGGGCCGCGGCCTGCTCCATCTCTCGGTGCTGATCGAGACGATGCGGCGCGAGGGCTACGAAATGTCGGTCGGCAAGCCACGCGTGATTCTGCATCGCGAAGGAAACACGACCCTGGAGCCGTTTGAAACGCTCGTGGTTGAGGTGCCCCACGACAAACTCGGCCCCGTGATGGAATTGACCGGCTCCCGCCGTGGCCAGCTCGTTCACATGGGAAACCGGGGCGAATTCGCCCACGCCGTGTTTTCGATCCCTGCCCGCGGACTGATCGGCCTGCGTACCCGGGTGCTCAATGCCACCCAAGGCACCGCCATCATGCACCACCGCTTTGAAGACTGGCGGCCAATGGAAGGTGAGGTTGCAGGCCGGGCCAACGGCGTGCTGATCTCGATGGTGCCGGGCAAGGCGGTGGCCTTTGGGCTCGACGGCCTGCAGGAACGTGCCGATCTGTTCATCCAGCCGGGTGATGAGGTCTACGAGGGGATGGTGGTGGGGGAAAATGCCCGCAGCGACGACATGAACGTCAACCCGACCAAGGAAAAGAAGCTCACCAACATGCGGGCCTCCGGCAGCGACCGCAACATCCTCCTCAAGCCGCCACGCCGGATGTCATTGGAAGAGGCGCTTGAATACATCGAGGACGACGAACTCGTTGAGGTCACCCCCGATGTCATCCGCCTGCGGAAAATGCTCCTCTCCGAGCACGACCGCAAGCGGCAGGGCCGGGGTAAGGGCTGAGCTCAGCCAGGATAACGCGATTGCCGATGGGCTCATCGGGTGACGGAGGCGGAGTGATCGGCGAACTTTTTGTGAGCACTGAGCAGTTGCGGTCAAGTGACGAAACCAGTGCCGTCCCGCAGCCGGCGCACCACGGAAGTCGAAGCCGCTCTAGGTCCGGGGCTGCCCATGCCCCATCGCCGGACGTTCGCTGCGGCCCTCCGGGCCTTTCGCTCACTCGAAAGTCGGCTGCTCTTCGCCATCCATGGCTCCGCTGGCCGCCTACGCCGGCTCACGGGGCACGGACACCCCCTCCCCGAACATCGATCAAGAAGGGGACGGAGGAAGAGCGACGGAGGCGGAGGGATCGGCGAACTTTTTGTGCGCACCGAGCAGCTGCGGTCAAGTGACGAAACCAGTGCCGTCCCGCAGCCGATGCGCCACGGAAGGCGAATACTCTCTCGAGACCTGCCTCAGAATTCGTAGCCAAAGCCGGCCCGCACCATCTCCACGCCGCTGAGGCCGTGGGCGGCAATTTCGCGGGCGATCTCAGCCGCATACCGAGCCTTGCGGTGGACCACAATGCTGCGGGCGTGATGGGGCACCTTGGCGTGCTCGGCAGCGAATGTCTGCGTGCAGAGGTGGCCGGTGAGGGCGGCTAGATCGCTGTGGCTGGCCGGAAAACTCGCCTCCAGAAAGACCGCCTTGAGGTGGGGCAGCGTCGCGAGAGAGCGCCAGAATTCCTCCGTGGGGCCGGTGTCGGAGGGAAAGCCGACCGCCGCAGCGCCGTCGTCCACAACCAACCCGAGGGTCTCGACCGAATGGGATACCGGCACCGGCGTGATCGTCAGACCCGCCCGCCGCACTGGCCGCCAGGGCTTGAGCACGGTGGTCGACACAAACGTATTGCCCGGCTGGGAAAGCTCGAAAAAATCGGGCCAGACACGGCCATTGAAGATGTCGCGATGGAGAAAGTCGAGCACGTTCTGGGAGCCGAGCACCTCCACGCAGTCTGGGCCCGGCCGATAGACATTCTCCAGAAAGATCGCCAGCGAGGCGATGTGGTCGAGATGCTCATGGGTGATAAAGACATGCTGCACCTTCTCCTGACGGTCGAGATCGGCAAGCAGGCCCAGGGCACCAGCATCGATGGCCACGGCGTCGTTGACCAAAAACGAAACCAGGAATTGCGTGTCGCTGGCCGGAATGCTCGAGGGGATCAGTTCCACACGCATGGCTGGAGGGTTCTCTGGATGAGGGCGTAGTCGTTAGGCCGACGGGCAGCAGCGTCACATCGCGAAAAAATCGCGCACTTTCTGAAAGAGATCCTGGGGGGCCACAGCAGCGGGCCGCCCGCTCGCCGCGAGGGCCCGAGAGCGTTCGCCGAGCCTCGTGCTGAGCGAATCACTGATTTTCGCCACCAGCGACGGCTCCGCCGCCAGAATGCCGCGGAACGCAACCTTGTCCACCTCCACCACCTGCGTCTCCGTAACAGCCGTCACGGTGGCCGACCGGGCGGCGCCGGTCATCAGCGACATTTCTCCAAAGAAATCGCCTGGGCCGAGGTGGGCCAGCGCCACCGGGCCCAAGCCATCCTCCGCAGCCGTCACCTCCACGGTGCCGCTCAAGACCACGAACATGCTCTCCCCCGGATCCCCCTGCCGGATGATCGGTTCGCCGCCAGCGAACCGCAGTTCGCGGCTCTGCATGGCGAGATTCTCCAGATGATCCTTGCCCAGGACGTCGAGCAGTCCCACCTGCTCCAGCGACTGCAAGCGGCGGTGGAGGGCGATTTCGGGCGGGTCGGGAGGGGCAGGGGGGGGCAGGGGGGTGAGCCGGATCGCCTGCGTGGCGACGGGGATGTCGATGCCGTTGCGGGCCAGCGCAAACCAGATTCTGTCGCGGGCCATCCCATCAACCCGGTCGCGTTTGTCAAAATCGGTCGTGAACAGCCGCACCCAGTGTTCGACCCCGCGTTCCTTGAAGTCGTTGGTGACGACCGACGGCGCCGGATGCTCGAGCACGCCAAAACTCCCGCGAATGGCGTCGAGGATGATGCGCTGCACCCGCTGCGGCGAGACATCGTAGGGAGTCACCACAAACAGGCTGCGGCGGGACCAGGGCTCTGGTTTGGTGAAATTACGGATGGAAGCCTGCGCCAGTTGGCCGTTGGGAATGATGACATAGGCCTCGTCGAGCGTGATCACTTTGGTGGCCCGCCAGTTGATCTCCACCACTTTGCCAATGTGGGCGGAAATGGCGTCGTATTGGATCCAGTCGCCTACCTCAAAGGGATGCTCGGCATGGATCGCCAAGCCGGCAAAGACATTGCCCAGCGTGTCTTTCAGGGCAAATCCCAGCACTGCCGTGACCAGCGCCGATCCCGTTATCAGCTCCCCAGCGTTGATCCCCGCCTCCCACAACACCATCAACAGGGCCAGCGCAAACATCAGACAGCGGAGCACATCGAGAAAGATCTTGGGCATCGGAGCCGACACCCGCTCCCACACCGACACTGCCCCGATCAACAGCAGCGACTGCAGCAGCGAGGCCACCAGAAAAAACTGCAGCATGTGATGGGCATGCGGGCGGGCTTCTGCCGCTGCGCCGGCCGGAAACAGAACCTTGGCCAGCAGCGCCACCAGCCCCAGTCCCAGCAGCACGATCGACACCCACGAAAGCCAGCGTCTGCCCTTGGGGGCCGTGGCCAGATACATCACCAGTGCCGCCAACGCCAGCAGCATTTCGCGGGCGGCCACCACATCGGCCAGACCGGTCAGGGAATAGAGGAATTGGCCGAGAAAATCGCTCGGCATATCGGCATTCGGCACGATCCACTCCCGCTCCAAGTGGCCCCACGCCCGGGGAGAAATTCTCCGCAGACCGAACTGGGCTGTGGGCCAAACGTGAGAATTGTGGGCCCTCGGGTTCTCCACTGCAATCGGAATCGCCTCGGGCTTTAGGCCCGCTCCTGCGGGCTCAGGCCCCGGCATGGACTTTTCCTGCCAAACCGGCTAGGCTCCGAAGCTGTTTTGGTACCTTCAGGTTTCAGGAAACGTATGGTCAAGCTCACTGTCCGCGAGAGGGAAAGCATTCAGGAAGCGGTTCGCCGCTTCCGTAAACTGGTCGAGCGCAGCGGCATCAAAAAAGAAATGCGTCGCCGCGAGTTCTTCGAAAAGCCGAGCGAAACGAAGCGCCGCGCCCGCCTCCGCGCCGAACGCCGCACCAAGCGGAATCGCCTGCTGGGCGTCTGAACCAGCCCTCCGCTTGCTTGCCCAAGGATACATTCGTGTATTCGTGGTATTTCTGCGCAGGTGCAGAAATCCTGCTTATCGGGTGATGATCGGTGGGCAACGTTCTCTGAGCAACGTTTCCCCGCGAGGTCTCCGGGTCTACGGTCTACCCCCGCCCACCGCCGCCCAGTCGAGCGCCACATCGAGCCAGGGCGCATCGTGCGTGGGCCATCCGGTGCTCACCCGATCGACGCCCGTGGCGGCAATTGCGGCCACCGTCTCTGGGCGGATGCCCCCTGAAGCTTCGAGAATCACCCGCGACTTGAGTCGGTTCCGCAGGGCGACAGCCTCGGCGAGCTGCGCCCGGGCCATGTTGTCGAGCAACACGATGTCGGGGCCGGCCTCGAGCACAGCGGCCAGTGCATCGAGGCTGTCCAACTCAATTTCCACCACCATCCCCTCGGCCCGTGCCGGGGGAAACGTCGCCGCCAGAAAAGCACGGGCCCGCCGGACGGCTGCCGCGGGAGAGGCAGCTTCCCCGCCCGGTTGACCGGCGGCTGACATTCCTGCGATCGGACCGGCAGGCCCCCCCTGCGTCGCCACGGCGGCCAGATGGTTGTCTTTGATGAGGATTGCGTCGAAGAGTCCGAGGCGGTGGTTCCAGCCTCCCCCCAGCCGCACCGCCAGCTTGTCGAGCAACCGCCAGCCCGGCACCGTTTTCCGAGTGTCGTAGACGCGGCAGGGGGTGCCGGCAACCGCATCGACCAGCCGCCGCGTGGCGGTCGCCACTCCCGACATCCGGCCGACCACGTTGAGCACAACCCGCTCCGCCGCCAGCACACTGCGGGTCGCCCCCCCGAGCGTGGCCACCACCTCGCCAGCCGCGACAGTGGAGCCGTCGGCCAAGCGGGGCCGCCACTCCAACCGAGGATCGGCCGTCCGCGCCACTATTCCTGCCGCCTCGAGTCCTGCGATCACCCCCGGCTTCCGCGCCACCACGTCAAGCGTCGCCCCGGCATCCGCCTCCACCAGCGCCACGCTGGTCCAATCGCACTCCTGACCAAGATCCTCGGCAAACCAGCCCCGAGCCAACTCCGCCACATGCTCGGCCAGATGGGTGTTCCACTGCGTTTGGAAGTGGTCGCGGACGGAAGGGGGGAGAGAGGAACTGGCGGTGGTGGGCATGAGGGGTCAGCCTGGGCGAAAAAGGGAATCCCGCGGACCCTCCGAGCCGATCCGCACAGGCCCTATCGTAGCGGGAGCCTTCAGGCACGGCAGCCTACAGGCAGCGGCGGGGGGAGAAGCTACCATGCATTCATGAATCCCAGCCCTTTTTTTGAGCGAATGTTGCCGGCGCGAAGCCAACCGCTGATCGCCACGGCCCTGACCATCGGGCTCGTTGCGGCAGCCATTTGGATGGCGCGTGCCGGGGGCTTCTCCGGCGGCCTCGTGGAGCACGACCATCCGCCGAGAGTGGCCATACCATTCACGCTCGACATCAACTCTGCCGAGGCCGCCGAACTGTCGCAACTCCCCGGCGTCGGCCCGGCGCTGGCCCGCCGCGTGATCGACCATCGCCAGGCCCACGGCCCATTCCTCACGCCCGAGGCGATCCTCGACGTGCCTGGAATCGGGGAAGCCACGCTCGACCGCATCCGCCCCCACCTCCGACCGCTGACCCTCAATCTCGCACCAGGAGCCGCCCCATGACACTCAATCCTGATGTGTTTGAGCTGGTGAGCCCCTATCAGCCGGCAGGGGATCAGCCGGAGGCCATTGCGGCGCTCGTGCGGGGAATCGAGGATGGCCGCGCTGCGCAGGTGCTGATGGGCGTGACCGGCTCCGGCAAGACATTCACGATGGCCAATGTGATTGCGCGGGTCGGCCGGCCGACACTGGTGCTCTCCCACAACAAAACCCTGGCAGCGCAGCTCTACGCGGAGTTCCGCGATTTTTTCCCCCACAACGCCGTCCACTATTTCGTCAGCTACTACGACTACTACCAGCCCGAAGCCTACATTCCGCAGCGCGACATCTACATCGAGAAGGATGCGGCGATCAACAAGGAGATCGACCGGCTGCGGCTGGCCGCCACCAGCGCTCTGGTGAGCCGGCGTGATGTGATCGTGGTGGCCAGCGTCTCGTGCATCTACGGCCTCGGTTCGCCGGAAGACTACAAGGCGATGGTGATCCGGCTCGCCAGCGGCATGGCACTGTCGCGAGAAAAGCTGCTCGAGCAGCTGATCTCGATCCACTACGAGCGCAGCGACATGGCGCTTGAGCGCGGGAAATTCCGGGTGCGTGGCGACTCGATCGACATCTGGCCCCCCTACGACGAGCTGGCGGCCCGGGTCGAATTCTGGGGCAATACGCTCGAATCGATCGCCGTGATCCATCCCACCAGCGGCGAGGTGGCGGCCCGCAAGGACGAGATGTATTTCTACCCCGGCCGCCATTTTGTGATGCCGGAAGATCGTGTGCGGGCAGCCGTTTCGACGATCAAGGCGGAACTGGAGGCGCGGCTGGAGGAGCTCAAGAGCCAGGGCAAGCTCCTGGAAGCGCAGCGGCTGGCCGCGCGGACCCGCTTCGACATCGAGATGCTGCTGGAGGCGGGATTCTGCCCGGGCATTGAAAACTATTCCCGCCCCTTGAGCGGCCGGGCGCCGGACAGCACCCCCGACACGCTGTTCAACTATTTTCCACCCGATTTCCTTTTCTTTGTGGATGAATCGCATGTCACGGTGCCGCAGGTGCGGGGGATGTATGCCGGCGATCGCAGCCGCAAGCTGACGCTCGTCGACCACGGCTTCCGGCTGCCGAGTGCCATGGACAACCGGCCGCTGAAATTCGATGAATGGGAGGCAAAGCTCCATCAGACGGTGCATGTGTCGGCCACACCGGGGGAATGGGAGCTTGGCCGCACTGGTGGCGAGGTGGTGGAGCAGGTGATTCGCCCCACTGGACTGCTCGATCCGGTGATCGAGATCGTGCCGGCCAAAAATCAGGTTCTGCATCTCACCGGCGAGATTGCCAAGACCGTGGCAGCAGGCAATCGCGTGCTCGTCACCGCGCTGACCAAAAAGCTCTCCGAAGATCTGACCACCTATTTCCAGGAGCGCAATGTCCGCTGCCGCTGGCTGCACAGCGAACTCGACGCCTTTGAGCGGGTCGATCTGCTCAAGCAACTCCGCGAGGGGAAGTTTGACGTGCTCGTGGGGGTGAATTTGCTGCGTGAGGGCCTCGATCTGCCGGAGGTCTCCCTGGTGGCCATTCTGGATGCCGACAAGGAGGGTTTTCTGCGCAGCGAAACCTCGCTGATGCAAACGATCGGCCGCTCCGCCCGCAACGTCGATGCCAGGGTGATCCTCTATGCCGACACCATCACCGGCTCGATGCAGCAGGCGATCGACGAAACCCGCCGCCGCCGGGAAATCCAGCAGGCCTACAACATCGCCCACGGCATCACTCCCGAAACAATCCGCAAAGAGATCCGCTCGGGTATTGAATCAGAAGCCACGTCCCGCGCCGTGGCATTCGCCGCCGTGGGGCAGGGGGAGGCAGCGCAGCAGGAGGCCGCCGAAGTGCTCGAGCAGCTCGAGGCCGACATGATGCAGGCCGCAGCCGAACTCGACTTTGAACGGGCGGCCCGGATCCGCGACCGGATCGCCGGCATGCGGTCGGGGGGAGGCAGCGCCGGCGGGGGCAGGGGGCGGGCCGGCGGGCGGGGCCGCGGCGGGCCCAAGGGGGGATCGGCGAGCCGAATTCCCCGGCCGAAACGCTAGCTTTACGCGGACAAAGCCATCCATGGCACATCGAAGGACAGAGGCGGAGGGATCGGCGAACGCTCGAGGAGCGCATGCGACGAGACTTTTGCCGTCCCGCAGCCGAGGCGCCACGGAAGTCGAAGCCGCTCCAGGTCCGGGGATGCCCGCGCCCCATCGCCGGACGTTCGCTGCGGCCCTCCAGGGCCTTTCGCTCACTCGAAAGTCGGCTGCGCTCCCGCCATCCATGGCTCCGCTGGCCGCCTACGCCGGCTCCTGGGGCACGGGCACCCCCTCCCCGAACATCGGTCAGGAAGGATGATGAGGCGGCGGGATCGGCGAACTTTTTGTGCGTACCGAGCCGCCTCGGCCCAAGTGACGAAACCGGCGCCGTCCCGCAGCCGATGCGCCACGGACGCCGAATGCGCTCTCGCCTTATGACGAAGGGATTGGCGTGCTGGCAGACCCCGGAAGCGGCCGGCCGACGCAGACGAGGCAGATGTCGTCGCTGCGCACCTGACCGGCGGCATGCCGTTCGACGTCAGCGAGAATCCGGCGGCCGAGCTCTCCGGCCGAAGCCGCCGTCCCCTCCACCACACTCAGCAGCCGCTCGAGTCCGTAGAGATTGTCTTCGTGGTCCATCGCCTCGCTGATCCCGTCGGTGTAGAACACCATGATCGTGCCGGGGGCAAATTCCAGTTCGGAGCAGGAATAGACCGCCTGGGGATCCATCCCCAGCGGCAGCCCCCCCTGTTCCGGCCCCACCGCCTGCACCGTGCCATCGGCGTGCCTGAGGTAAACCGGCAGGTGGCCGGCACAGACAAGCTCGGCCCGGTGGGTGGCCGGATCGAGCACCGCCACAACTGCCGTGGCAAACCGCTCATCCCAGCCGCTACGGCAGAAGCTCTCGTTGATCCGCGCCACAGCCTTGGGCACATCACGCTCGCTCGCCAGGCAGTAGCGCACATCGGCGGAGAGCGCCGCCATCACCAGCGCCGCCGACACTCCCTTGCCCGACACATCGGCCAGCACGACGGCGATCCGGCCCTCCGCCAGCGGCACATATCCGAAGAAATCACCCCCCACCTGCTGCGCCGACTCGTAGTAGTCGAAAACCTCGTAGCCCGGGATATCGGGAGGCTGCGAGGGGAGCAGCCCCTGCTGCACCCGATGGGCGATCTCGAGATCGCGTTTGAGCTTCGCACGGCCGACCTGCTCGTCGTGGGCCAGCGCCTGCTCGATCGCCTGGGCTGCCTGCCCGGCCACGCCGGCGAGCACCTCAAGATCCTCCTGCGTGAACCCCCCCACCGCCCCGAGCGAATCGACATGGATCACGCCCAGCACGCTGCCATCGGCATGGAGGACTGGCACGCACATCACCGACCTGATCCGGCAATCGTGGATGCTCTCACTGGCGTTGAACCGGCTGTCGGTGAGGGCATCAGCCGAGAGGATCGCCTTTCCCGACCGCACCACCCGGTCGATGAGCGACAGACTCAGCCGGAGCGGGCCCGGCTCAGGCGCTCCCTTGATCTTGCGGGCCCGCAGCACCAGCCGTTTCGATTCTTTATCGGCCAACAGCACAAAGGCCCGGTCGGCTTGATGATAGATTCCGAAGACGCCCTCCAGCAGGCGGGGCAGCACATCCTCCAGCGAGAGCGAAGCCCCAATGGCCCGATTGAATCCCAGCACAGCCCTCAATTTCGCCTCAGCCTGCCCACCAGCAGGATTGTGGGGCGAGGGACGCGGCAGGTCGACCTGCGACACGATCATCGCTTCTCCGCCGGAAGCCTCCAGAATCTCTTCCTGAATGGTTCCGGAGACGCGGGCCGAGCCGATGATGGCGGGGCTATCGGAGACAAACGCCATCTGTTGGCCACTGATGACCAATTCATCTCCGAGCTCGAGCTCATGCGTGCCGACAAGGCGACGGCCGTTGAGGAGGGTGCCGTTACGACTGCCGAGATCCTCAATCGCAAAGCCTGTGCCGGTGAACGTCACGGCGGCATGGTGGCGGCTGGCGGCCGATTCCTCGATCACGATGTCGCAGGAGGGATGCCGACCGATGACCGTCCGTTCCTTGACGAGCGGAAACCTCTCGCCGTCGTGCGGCCCCGACTTCATCTCCAGAAAACTTTCAGCCATGGTCGTTGCTCCGGTGGCGCGTACTGCATCACGGCGGTGGCCCGCTGTTTCCTGAGCTGTCCGTGGAAAAGTCGTCCCCGCCTTTTTCCACCCGAAATGCCCCGCAAAAGCCAGTTTTTTTGGGGGGTGTCAGCCGCCGCATCGGCCGGTGAATCAATGTATCCGTAGCCGTCTCGTGTTGTCAGCCTTGGTTCCGGTCGGAGGGTCGCCTGTGCCACCGGCCTGCCCCATTTTTCAGTCGCCACACAGGCCGCCGATCCCGCCTCCCGAGGCCCGCGCGGCTGACCGGTGCGTCACAATTGCCTCCTCGACCGGCAAAAGCTAGTCTGTCCCCTGATGCAGGCGATGAGATCAGATTTCGGCGGCATGGGCGGCCGGGGTTAATCATACTGCCCGTGTGGCCCCACACGCGACGTGCGGCCCCGCAGCGGGGCCAATTGGAGCGGCTGTGGCCAGCGTGAGGCTGCTGAGAAAGGTTCTTGAGCAGTCGCGATTGACCGGCGGGCGGCGATCGGGAGAATTCTTGAAGCGGTTTGGCGGCAGAAGGGCCGAGTCTTGAATGGGAATGAGAAAGCGGTGCGGCTGATTTTTTGGGGAATGGTGTAACGGTAGCACGACTGGCTCTGAACCAGTTAGTCATGGTTCGAATCCATGTTCCCCAGTTTTTTTCCCTCACGCGCCGGGGGGCTTGCCGGGCACGAGTTGGGGAGCTTACCCGACACGCGCCGGGGGGCTTGCCGGGCACGAGTTGGGCGGTTTGCCAAGCGGTTGAACCGGCATGAACTCCGGACCTTGCCCGATCCCCTCACGCGCCGGGGGGCTTGCCCTGCGGGTGCTGTTTCACAGGCCGAAGCCGCGGGAAACCGTCCGCGTTTCCTACCACCATCCGGCAGTGATTCCACATGATGTCGCTCAAGATGTCGCTCAAGGCCTTCGCCACTCCGTTCGCGAAAATGACGGGGGCTTGCCTAGGACTCTCACCAGCCCTGCTTGAACTCTTTCGCAATCGCAATTTCCGGGGTAAGCATCTGATTGCGGGAAGCCTCCCCGAAGCCCTTCCTGTCGCGAGCGGAATCCATCGCTGCAACGGCCTGATGTATGACGTTGATCTTGCCGATCAGATTCAGCGCGACATCTATCTGGGCGTTTACGAGCAACACGAACGGGAGTTCCTGCGGAGCTATGTCCAACCCGGCTGGACATGCGTGGATATCGGCGCAAACATCGGGTTCTACACCCTGCTGCTCGCGACGCTCGCAGGACCGTCCGGGCGTGTCTATGCGATCGAGGCATCGCCAAAGAATTTCACCAAACTCTCGCGCAATGTCGCCCTCAACGGCCTCACCCAATGCGTGTTGACTTCCGTGGCGATCACCGCCAAGAACGGTGCCGTGTCATTTCTCACGTCCCCTGAGACGAATTCAGGCTGGGGCAGGATTGCCGGTGGAGATACTGGTCGCGAAATCATTTCTCTCGACGGAATGACCTTCGACCACTTCGTCAGCACACAAGGCATTCGCTCCGTCGATTTTCTCAAGGTGGATATCGAAGGACACGAACTCAGCCTGCTTGAAGGCGGCCAAAACACGCTCGGGAGCGGCGTTGTCAAACGCGCCCTTGTCGAGTTCTGCGGCTACCACATGGAAAAGCGAAATACGACTCTGGCCGATTTCATCGCTGCCTTTGAGCGTCTCGGATTTCGACCATGCCGTCTGTCGATGGAGAAGGTTGAGAGTGCCCGCCGCGGCACCTATTCGCCAAAGGGCGAAATTCTGAACCTGCTCTTCGAACACTCGGTGCTCTCCGACAAGACGTAGCCCCGCCGTTGCCTACGCGGCGTCCTGCCGCCCCTGGCGCTTCTCGCGACGGCGGGCGCGGGCCTGCTCCCGCCGCTGGGCCCGGGCCAGATGGGTGAGCACGCAGTCGCGGGCCTGTTCCTCCGTCATGATCGGCAACCCGTCATCGGCCACCAGATCGACGGTGCCGATATTCTCGATGTTGAGCCGCAGCACATGCTCGGTGCGGATGCCGCGCCCCAGATTGAGCGGGCCGCCCGCACAGGCCTCCAGCCAGGAGGAGGTTGCCGGCCGGGCCGCCTCCCCGGCATCAATCACCAGCGGAATCGTTTCGCTTCGACCGGCTTCGCTTCGGCCTGCTCCCGCCAGTCCCAGCGTTTCCTGCTGCCGCACCGCCGCCATCCGCCGGGCCGCTTCCGAGGCCACCGCCGCCTTGTGCGAGGCGTGGATCAGCGACACGGTGCGCACCAAATTGCTCGTGCGCAGCCGCAGCCTGCGGGCCAGATCGGTGCCTCCCGGAAGCCCACAGAGCACGTTGTAACCAAACATCCCAAGCCGGGTGAGCAGGCCATGCTCAGGGATGGATCGTTCTGGGGAAAACATCGGGGGCTCCTCCTCTGCAGCGTGTGGGTGGCTGGCCCTCCAGCCCTCTCAACCTCCACACCTCTTCCCATCGGCAGCCGGATGGAGCGATCCCCACCACCCTTTGCTGCATCCGCCACCCCCGCGCAGTCGCCGCCAGTTGCCACCCCTTTCCGCTCCGGCCCCGTTCCCCCCGCCTCAGCCTCCCTACATTGGCCGAGCGTCACGGTCGCCCCGGCCTACGCCATTTCCCGCCCTCTGGCCCTAGCTCTGACCGCCTTTCCCTACCCTAAACTGCTGCAGTGCGCCGCACCTTGGCCGCCACCATTGCCTTTTGCAAGGGAATCTTCATGCCGATGGAACCACACGTCTCCCCAACCTCCTGGCCCCACGCGGCCGGCTCGCCGGCCGAGCCGGTGGCCGGCCTGGAACATCGCGTTCTCCTGCTCGACGATCAAAAGCTGATCGGCGAGGCGGTGCGCAAGATGCTCGCCGACCAGAGTGACATCGTCTACACATTCTCGACGCAACCGCAGGAAGCGCTCGAACTGGCCGTGACATTCCGCCCGACGCTCATTCTGCAAGACCTCGTCATGCCCGGCCTCGACTGGCTCGAGATGGTGCGCCGGTTCCGAGCCCTCCCGGCGACCCGCGATGTGCCGATCATCATCCTCTCGGCCCGCGAGGATGCGGTGGTCAAGGCGCACCTCTTCCAAGCTGGAGCCAACGATTATCTCGTCAAGCTTCCCGATCCGATCGAGCTTATCGCCCGCATCCGCGTGCACTCCGAGGCTTACCTGCGACTCGTGGAGCGCGACGCTGCCTTTGCGGCGTTGGAAAGATCGCTGGCCGATCTCAAGCACGAACAGGAAAAATCGGAGCAACTGCTCCTGAATATCCTCCCCCCACAGATCGCCCAGCGGCTCAAAAACGGCCAGTCGCGAATCGCCGACAGCTTTCCGGCCGCGACGGTTCTGTTTGCCGATCTGTGCGGCTTCACGGAATACTCGCAGCATGTCGATCCGCCACACCTCGTAGAGATGCTCGACGAGATCTTCACTGCGTTCGACCATATCGCCGCCGACCATGGCGTGGAGAAGATCAAGACGATCGGCGATGCCTATATGGCGGTGGCTGGCGTGCCCCAACCGCGGGCCGATCACGCCGAGGCGGTGGCGGAGATGGCCCTGGAGATGCTGGATGGCTTCGCCGCCGTGATGCGGGGCCGGGGGATGTCGCTCGAGGTGCGCATCGGCATCCATTCTGGCAGCGTCGTTGCCGGCGTCATCGGCCGGCATAAGTTCATCTACGATCTCTGGGGCGACACGGTCAACGTGGCCAGCCGGATGGAATCGCACGGCGAACCTTCGCGGGTGCAGGTTTCGGCAGCGACGCGGGCGCTTCTCGCGGGGAAGTTTCGGTTTTTTGACCGGGGCGAAATCGTGGTGAAGGGAAAGGGCAAGGTGCAGACCGCCTTCCTGCTGGGCCGGGCATAGCTGACGGGAGGCCCATCGATTACGCACGAATTCCGGCCGCCTACGGGGACAGCCGGACCGAATGCGCATGAATTCCGACCGCCTGCGGGACGGCAAAAGTCTCGTCGCTATCGCTCCTCCAGCGTTCGCCGATCCCTCCGGCTCGCCTTCTGTTGCGCGGCTCACCGCACCAGTTCGCGAACCGGCCGCAGGGATGCGGCCGCCAGAAACCGGAGGTTTCCCAAGCACGCGAACCGGCCGCCTGCGGGACGGCAAAAGTCTCGTCGCTTACGCACGAAAAGTTCGCCGATCCCTCCGGCTCGCCTTCCGTTGCGCTCCCACCGCACCAACCCGCGCCCCGGCCGCAGGGATGCGGCCGCCGGAAACCGGAGGTTTCCAAGGGAAAAAAGGCCAGGATGGCTTTTTTCCCGTAAAGCTAGTGCCAGCGTCTCAGCCACCCCCGCCGCCAGAAGAAAAACACCAGCCCCGCCGTGGTCGCCAGCATCATCAGGATCGCCACGATGCTGCCGTAGCGGTAGGAGAGCAGGGGCATGTTCCACGGAGAATCGGTGTCGAAGTTCATTCCGTAGTAACCGGTGATGAACGTCAGTGGCATGAAGAGCGTGGCGATCACCGTCAGCACTTTCATCACGTCATTCATGCGGTTGTTGATGCTCGCCAGATAAATGTCGCGCAGGTCGCTGCCAATTTCCCGGAAGCTCTCCATCAGGTCGAGCAGTTCCATGGTGTGGTCGTAGCAGTCGCGGAAATGGGCGCGGGCATGATCCCCCACCAGCGGCGTCGGCTCACGACCGAGGCTGTGGAGCAGATCGCGGGTGGGCCAGAGGGCGCGTCTGAGCGTCATGAGGTCGTTTCGCACGTCGTGGATGTCGACGAGCACCTTCCGCGTGGGGCGGTTGAGGGCCTCGTCCTCGAGGGTTTCCAGCCGGTCGCCAAACTGCTCCAGCACCGGAAAATAACCGTCAATTATGACGTCGAGCAGCAGGGCGCAGAGGGCATCGGCCCCCTCGTGGCCAATGCGGGTGCGGCCATGGTGAATCCGCCGGCGCACTCCCTCGAAGGGATCGCGGGCCTGCCGCTCCCGAAACGTGATGACATAGCGATCCCCCAGAAAGAGGCAGACCGGATCAGTGACGACCGCATCCCCCTCGTAGCGAACCGTTCTGGCGGCAATCAGCACCTGATGGCCGAAAATCTCCACTTTCGGCCGCTCATCGGGCGTGACGGCATCTTCCAGGGCCAGTTCGCCGATGTCGAACACGGCCCCCACCATGCGGGTGGTCTCTGGATCATCGAGCCCCTCCACATCGATCCAGACCACGGGCCATTTCTCCCGGGCCACAGTCAGTTCATCGGCCCGCAACACAGCCGTCTCTTCGCAGATCTGGCCAGCGCAGGCCAGCATGCGCAGCACGGCGGGGGATCCTGCCGAGACCGGCGCTCCACTGCCAGTTTCCAAGCTGGAAAAGCCCGCCTCAGGCCCCAGTTCCGGGCTCAGATCGGCCCGCCGATGGCGGCGGCGGCGGCGGTGTTTACGGGAAGCCATGGCAAGCCCTCTCGGATCACTCAGACGCATCGGCCGCAGCGTGGAAACCCCGGCGGCTCAGGAATCTCTTTCCGCAGGGCGGGGGGCCCGGCGGCGTAGAGTTCGACTATCCTATATCGCCATGCCGCGTGCCAACGATCAGTCTCCGATCGGTGAAGCGATGGTCTGGGCCTCCCGGATCATGGCCGTGGGGTTGGTCATGTTTCTGCCGGCACTGGCCGGCAACTGGCTCGACGCCCGCTTGAAAACCGCTTTTCTGGGGCTGATTGGGCTGGGACTCGGCTTTACGGCCGGGCTGTACTGGCTGATACAGATGTCCACCCCCAAAAAACGTCCCTGAAATGCAGTCCGCCCCATGCTGAAGAGCCGCGCACAGACTCTCGCCGCAAACCTCGCCCTCCGGCAGACCCGTCTGGGGGTGCTGATCCTTGGGGGCGCCGTGGCCGGCGCGACCGGCCTGGCCTTGGTCCGCGGTGAGAACCGCCCCGGGTGGCCGCAGGCCGTGGCCTTTGCCGCCACTCTCAGCGGCTCAAGCGCTGTGGGGGCTTGGCTCATCGCCCGCCAGCCCTCCAGCAATCCGGCTCTCGCCGTGGCCGGCGCGATGGCCTCCAGCGCCCTGCGAATTTTCGTGCCGCTGGGTGCTTTGGCATGGCTTCAGGGCCCAGGCACCCCCCTGCGGGAGGCAGGGGCCGACGGCCTGCTGGTGCTTTTTTATCTGCTGCTGCTTGCCATCGCGCTTGGGCTGCACATCATGTGGGGGTCGATTCGGCCGAAATGAAGCGATCTTCCGGCTCCGGATTGACCGCCAGCCCACCCATCAAGCACACTTCCGCTTTCCAAATCTGGTTGTGCCGTGACGCCAGCCCGCCCCCGCTGTCGCCCCCGCCAGTCCGCCCGCCCGAGGAACACCGCCGATGTCTGATCACAACCCGATCTACCACCTGAAGGACAGCTACTTCTTTGAGGTGCCCAAGGCGATGTGGCGCCAGGGCTGGAAGAATCTCGACGATGTGCCGGCGTTTTTGCGCGAGGGGCATCCCGACGTGACCGATGTGAGGGTCTTCACCGAGGCCATGGATGGTAAGGTTCTGATTCCGCAGCCCTTTGCCAAGCTCGACAGCCTCTATGAGGTGAAATCGGGCTTTGGTATTTCCAAATACATGCTGCTGGAACTGCTGCTGGCGGCGCTCATGTTCTGGGTGTTTACCAAGCTGGCGGCCCAACTCCGCTCGGGCGCCGCTCCCCGCGGCCGCTTTGCCAACCTGTTTGAATCGATGATTCTGTTTGTCCGGGATCAGATCGCCCGCCCCGCCATCGACAGCCACGATCACGACCATGGCGACCATGGCGACCATGGCGACAACGCCCATGGCGGGGGGCATGCTGCCCATGGACACGATGGACACAAAGCCCACGCGCTGCTGGCCAAGCACGACGGTGACCGCTTCGTGCCGCTGCTGCTGACGCTCTTTTTCTTTGTGCTCGGCTGCAATCTGCTCGGCATGGTCCCGTGGGCCGGATCGCCGACCGCATCGTTCTCTGTGACCCTCGCGCTGGCCGGCGTGACGATGCTCACAGTCATCGTGGCTGGCATGCTGAAATTTGGCTTCCTGGGCTTCTTCGCCAATCAGGTGCCTTCGATGGATCTGCCGTTGCCACTGGCGATCTTGCTCAAGCCGATGATTTTCGCCATCGAAATCCTGGGGCTGTGCATCAAGCATCTGATTCTCGCCGTGCGCTTGCTGGCCAACATGGTCGCCGGGCATCTTGTGATGCTCGGCATCATGGGGCTGATCAGCGCTGCTGCGAGTTACTCCCTGGGGATGTGGGCCACTGTCACCGGGATCAGCGTGCTGAGTTGCACGCTGTTCAGCGTGCTGGAACTGTTCGTCGCCTTCCTGCAGGCCTATATCTTCACGTTCCTCTCGGCCCTCTTCATCGGGGCTTCCGTCCACCAGCACTAATCTTTTTCCCCTGTTTTTCCCCGTGAAGTGGCCGGCGCCTGCCGAAAAAGCCGTCTGCCGGAAACTGCTCTTCAAATTTGTACGTTTTCCCCTAGAACAAGCGATCCTGTCGCCGCGACAGATCACCGTTTTCCGCCCGTAGCGATCGTTTTCAGGTTTTTCACTTTTCCGCTGGACAGATGTCCGGTTCCTCGTGTTCCAAGGAGTTCGACCCCGTCATGATTCGCTCCCTCTTCTCCCGTCCCCTCGTGACCCTGTTGGCCGTGATTGCGACCCTGTTGCTCGCCGACATGGCCAGCGCCGCGGACGCCGTCGGCGGCCGCTCGCTCGTCGACCTGACCTCGGCCTTCAGCGTGGCGATGGTGGTCATCGGTGCCGCCTACGGCATCAGCAAGTTGGCTTCGGCAGCCTACGAGAGCATGGCCCGCCAGCCTGAGGTTTCCGGCAGCATCCAGACGGCGATGATCATCGCAGCGGCCCTCATCGAAGGCTTCACGTTCTACGCGCTGTTCATCTGCTCGCAGAAGGCCTAACGGCCGATGCACCGGTTCTGAGGCGTTCGTCGTGCGGCCACCGCGCGACACAAGCATCGGCACGAGGGCGGGGCGCGGGACGCATTGCGATTCGCGCCCGCCCCTGCCCGGTGCAGCCTGCATGGTTCCTGTGCCCGTTGGTTTGTGTCCTTTGGTTTGTGCCCGTTGGTTTGTGCTGCTGTTCACCATTCGCGGAGATAGGTCTTGAACGCAATCCATTGCCCGGCTGCCTCCATTCCGGCTCGCTTTCTGCCTCGGCTGCGCACGCTTGTCGCAGCAGGCCTTGTCATCAGCGGATTCTGTCTGGCCGCAGCCTGCGGTGGCGTGCTGGCGGCTGAGCCCCTCGCGGCGGAGGCTGCCCAGACCGACGAGGCCCATGGAAGTGGCGCTGGACATGATGGCGAACACCACGGCCATGGCCCGGAGATCGGCCACAATCCGCCGGCAAACACGACTCTGAAAGAGTTTGAAAGCCCAGCCTGGTTCCAGAAAGATCTCGCGATTTGGTCGTTTGCGGTCTTTCTTGGCCTCTTTGCCCTGCTGTCGAAGTTTGCCTGGAAGCCGATCATGGAAGGACTCGACAAGCGTGAGCAGGGCATCGCCGACACGATCGCCGCCACCCAAGCCGCTCAGGTTGAGGCCAAGCAGATGCTCGCCTCCTACGAGCGCAGGCTCGCCGAGGCCTCTGATGAGGTCCGCACGATGCTTGAAGAGGCCCGCCGCGATTCAGATGCCACTCGGCAGACAATTGTTGCCGAAGCCCGCAAGGCAGCTGAGGAAGAACAGAATCGGGCCCGCCACGAGATCGGCTTGGCCCGCGATGAGGCTCTCTCCTCGATCGCCCAGAAGGCGGGGGATCTGGCTGTTGAGGTGGCGGGGAAGTTTTTGCGGGAAAAGATCGGCGGCGATGAACACGCCCGGATGATCAGAGAATCAGTGGCCGGCCTCGCCTCCGCCACGGCGCCCAATCTCACCAAGCCGAGCATGAACTGATCCAACCGCAGGCAGTCCCTCCTCCTTCTCAGCCATCGATACCATGAATCCACCACCCGACATGCCCCCCGCCGCCTCCCGCCTGCCGACCGACATCGGCAGATTGCGGCTGGCGAAGGTTTATGCCCAGGCGGTGCTCGACTCGGCCGACGCCCAAGGCTGCCGGGCTGAGGTGCTCGGTGAATTGACGCAGATCGCCCACGACGTGCTGCCCAAGGCACCGGCCGCTCAGGCAGTGTTTGCCTCCCCCCGCATTCCGGCCGAGGAGAAGTCGAAAATCGTCGAGCGGCTCTTCGCCGGGAAGGTGTTGCCCACCACGCTCCACTCCCTGCATGTGCTCGCCGAGCACGATCGGCTCGGTATTCTGGGCGAGATTGTGGCGGCGGCAAAGCGACTCGCCGACGAGCGCGACGGCCGCCGTCAGGCAGAGATCACCACTGCAATCCCGCTCGACACCGCAGCCCAGGCCAGCCTCACCGCCGATCTCGCCGGGGCACTCGGCATGTCGCTCGCCCCCACGTTCACTGTCGATCCAAACGTCATCGGCGGACTCATCGTCCGCGTCGGTGACACTGTCTACGACCAGTCCATTGCCACGAGCCTTGTTCGGCTCGGGAGCCGCCTGAAGCAGAGGAGCATCCATGAAATTCAATACAGACGAGATCGCCTCGGTACTCCGTGAGGAGATCGGCCGCTACGAATCGGGCATTGACGTCCGCGAAGTCGGCCGCGTGCTCGAAGTGGGCGACGGCATTGCGCGCGTGTGGGGCCTGTCTGGCGTGATGGCCGGCGAAATGGTCGAGTTCCCCGGCGGCATCACCGGCTTGGCGTTCAATCTCGAGGAAAACTCCGTCGGCGTGATCATCCTCGGCGACTATCTGAAGGTCACCGAGGGAGACGAGGTGCGCAGCACCGGCAAACTGCTCAGCGTGCCGGTCGGCGAGGCCGTGATCGGCCGCGTGCTCGATCCGCTCGGCAATCCGCTCGACGGCAAGGGGCCGGTGGTGACCACCCACCGCCGCCCGGTAGAGACGCTCGCCCCCGGCGTGGCCGAGCGATCGCCCGTTCGCGAACCGCTGCAGACCGGCATCAAGGCGATCGACGCGATGACGCCGATCGGCCGCGGCCAGCGCGAACTGATCATCGGCGACCGCAAGACGGGCAAGACCGCCATCGGCATCGATGCGATCATCAATCAGAAAAACAGCGGCGTGAAGTGCTTTTACGTGGCGGTGGGCCAGAAGGATTCGTCAGTGGCCGTGGCCATCGACATCCTGCAGCGCCACGGTGCCATGGACTACACCACGGTGATCGTTTCCGGAGCGAGCACCGCCGCTCCGCTGCAGTACATCGCCCCCTATTCCGGCACGGCGATGGCCGAATACTTCATGTACAACGGCGAGCATGCCCTGATCGTGTACGACGATCTTTCCAAGCAGGCCGCCGCCTACCGGCAGCTGTCGCTGTTGATGCGGCGTCCGCCGGGCCGCGAGGCCTACCCCGGCGACGTGTTCTATGCCCACAGCCGTCTGCTCGAGCGCTCGGCCAAGCTCTCGGCGGAGAAGGGGAGCGGCTCGCTCACCTCGCTGCCGATCATCGAGACTCTCGAAGGGGAGGTCTCGGCCTACATTCCAACCAACGTGATCTCGATCACCGACGGCCAGATCTACCTCCAGCCCGATCTCTTCTTCGCCGGCCAGCGTCCGGCCATGAACGTCGGCATCTCGGTGTCGCGTGTGGGTGGAGCCGCCCAGACCAAGGCCATGAAGAAGGTGGCTGGCGGCCTGCGACTCGATCTGGCCAGCTTCCGTGAACTGGAGGCGTTTGCCCAGCTTGGCACAGATCTTGACGCCGCCACGCAGCAGCGGCTCGACCGCGGCTACCGGATGGTGGAACTGCTCAAGCAGGGGCAGTATGCACCGATGGATGTGGTCGATCAGTCGCTGAGCATATACGCCGGCACCCGCGGCCATCTCGACGAAGTGAAACGCGAAGAGGTGGCGGCATGGGAGAAGGAATTCCTGACGTTCATCCGCGATCAGGTGCCCGAACTGCGGAAGAAGATCGAAACATCCCGCGAACTTGACGGGGAATCGGAACGCCAACTCGAGGCTTCAATCGCCGAATTCAAGCGGCAATGGAAGAACAAGGGGTCCGCCCCCCAGCGGCCCGCCCTCGCCAGCGCCCGCTAATCCACCCCACCACGGACACCCCCGCCCATGGCCAAAGCACGAGCACTCGATCGACGTCGGCGTTCTGTCAAGAACATCCGCAAGATCACGCGCACGATGGAACTGATTGCCACCGCCCGATTCAAAAAGGCGATGGATCGCTCCCTCTCTGCCCGCGATTACACGTTGCGTCTGACCAAGATCCTGGAAAACATCGCCAGCATCGGCACGGGCACAGGCTTAGAGCATCCGCTGCTGGAGGTGCGTCCCACAAAGCGATCGGCCGTGTTGGTTCTCACCGGGAACCGTGGCCTCTGTGGCGGCTACAACTCCAACATCGTGCGGCAGGCGCAGGCGATCCTTGGCCAGTGGCGGAGCGAAAATGTTGGCCTCCACACCGCCGTTTCGGGAAAGCGCGGGATCTCGGCCCTCAAGTTCCGCGGCGTGCCGATGGACGAGCGTTACACGACCTTCGAAGACAAGCCGGAATTCGCCGCGGTCGCCCCGATCGGGCGGGCCTATCTGGCAGCCTATCAGGCCGGCGAGATCGACCGCCTCGACGTCGTGTACACCAAGTTCGATAGCATCGCCAGGCAGTCGGCCGTAACAGAAACGCTGCTGCCACTGAAGCCACCAGAGGCTCCCCGCGGTGGCCAGCAGGCTGCGGCCGCACCCTCATCTGCCTCGCAGGAATACGACTTCTACCCCTCCGCCGAGAGCATTCTCGAGGAGATTCTGCCGGCCAGTTTTCTCTCCCGACTGTTCAAGTGCTTCCTCGATGCGGCGGTCAGCGAGCAGGTGGCGCGGATGGTGGCCATGAAGGCGGCCAGCGAGAATGCCGGCAGCCTGATCAAGGACCTCTCGCGGCGCTACAACCGCGCCCGCCAGTCGCAGATCACCGGCGAAATCATGGAGATCCTCGGCGGCGTCGAGGCCCTCAAAAAGTAACGCCCGTTTCGCAACTCATCCACGTCCCTTTCCCCAAAGCTTCCATAGGCACAGGAATCATTCATGTCGACGGCAACGCAACGCAAGGCTCCCGGCAAGAACGTCGGACGCGTCACGCAGGTCATCGGCTCGACGTTCGACGTCGAGTTCCCCGAGAACGGCATCCCGGCGATCTACAACGCCGTCCGCATCGACACCGAGAAGAAGGGCATCTCGTTGCACCTCGTCGGCGAGGTGCAGCAGCACTTGGGCGGCGGCAAGGTCCGGTGCGTGGCCTTGGGCAGCACCGACGGCATGATCCGCGGTGAAGACGTCGTCGACACCGGAGGGCCTTTGAGCGTGCCGGTCGGGCCAGAAACGCTCGGCCGCGTGTTCAACCTGCTCGGCGATCCGATCGACAACCGTGGCCCGGTGACCACCAAGGAGCGCTGGGCGATCCACCGCGATCCACCGCCGCTGACGGAACTAACCACCAAAACTGAACTCTTCGAAACCGGCATCAAGGTGATCGATCTCCTCACCCCCTTTGTGCGCGGCGGCAAGGCCGGCCTCTTCGGCGGTGCCGGTCTGGGCAAGACGGTGATCCTCACCGAACTCATCGCCCGCATCGCCACCAGCGCCCAGGGCGGCTATTCGGTGTTTGCCGGGGTGGGGGAGCGGACCCGCGAGGGAACCGACCTCTGGCTGGAAATGCAGGAGGCCAAAATCGGCGACACCGGCCGCAGCGTTATCGACCAGACGTGCATGGTGTTCGGCCAGATGAATGAGCCGCCAGGAGCCCGTCTCCGCGTCGCCCTCTCGGCCCTCACCATGGCCGAATACTTCCGCGACACCGCTGCACCGGGCGCCGATACGCTTTTGTTTGTCGACAACATCTTCCGGTTTTCGCAGGCAGGCAGCGAAGTGAGCGCCCTGCTCGGCCGCATGCCGAGCGCCGTGGGCTACCAGCCCACGCTCGCCACGGAGATGGGCGCCTTGCAGGAGCGGATCACGAGCACAAAGAAGGGGGCCATCACCTCGGTGCAGGCGGTCTATGTGCCGGCTGACGATCCGACCGATCCGGCCCCGGCTACCGCGTTTGGCAATCTCGACGCCTTCCTCTATCTGGAGCGTTCGATCTCGGAGAAGGGCATCTATCCGGCCGTCGATCCGCTGGCCTCCTCCAGCCGCATCCTCGACCCGCAGTATGTGGGCGAACGGCACTACAAGATCGCCCGCCGCGTGCAGCGCACGCTCCAGCGCTACCGCGAACTGCAGGACATCATTGCCATCCTCGGCGTCGACGAATTGAGCGAAGAGGACAAACTGGTGGTGCATCGCGCCCGGCGCATGGAGCGGTTCCTCTCGCAACCGTTCCTCGTGGCCGAGGTGTTCACCGGCAAGAAGGGGGAGAAGACCAGCCTCGCCGACACGATCCGCTCCTTCGAGGAGATTGCCGACGGCAAGTGGGACCATCTCCCCGAGCCGGCGTTCATGTATGTCGGTGCCATCGAGCAGGCCGAAGAACAGGCCAAGAAGATGGCCGCCAAGGCCTGACCCGAACACTTCCCCAGGACTGACTTTCCATGGCAGGCACAACCACCTCTGCTTCCTCGGCCCGCTCCACCATCGGCGTGCGGTGCATCATCGTCACTCCGGAGACAACGGTGCTCGACACCCGCGGCCGGTTTGTGTCGCTGCCGCTGTTCGACGGCCAGCGCGGCGTGGGCCGCGGCCATGCTCCCTTCATTGGCAGGCTTGGCGTGGGCGAGGTGCGGATCACGGGAGAGCAGGGGAGCGGGGCTGAGCAGGTGCGCTCCTCGTTCATCGAGGGTGGATTCGTCGAGGTCGGCCAAGATACTGTGACGATCATCACACAGCGGGCCATCTCGGCAGCCACGCTCGACGCCAAAGCTGCCCGGGCCAATCTGGAGGCCTTGCGCACGCAGAAAGCCACTGGCGACGAGGCGATTGCCGCCCGCCTGCAGGCAGAAGAGGCGGCGCGGGCCATGGTCCGGGTCGCCGAACGAGCCTCGTGAGTGCCCTCCGCAGGATCGCCCGGAGGCTGCTTGTGCTGCTGGCCGTCTTACAGGCAGGCCAGGCCGCTGCCCAGGACCGGCTCACCGCCTTTGTGGGGGCCGATCTGATCCCGATCTCTGGCCCCCCCATTCCCGGCGGCGTGGTGATCGTTTCCGGGGGCACGATCGCTGCCGTGGGGCCCGCAGCCAGCACGCCGATTCCTTCAGGCGCGGAACGAATCGACCTGACTGGAAAGGTGATCCTCCCTGGGCTTGTCGACACGCACAGTCATGTCGGTGGTGGCAGCGGAGCTGATGGGAGCGCCCCGGTGCAGCCCGATGTGCGGATCCTCGACTCGATCAATGTGCGCGATTCTGGCCTGAGAAAATGCCGCGCTGGCGGCATCACCACGCTCAATATCATGCCGGGATCAGGGCACCTGCTCAGCGGGCAGACTGTCTACGCCAAACTCCGCCCCGCCAACACGATCGAAGACCTTCTCTACCGCGATGCTTCCGGAACCATTCTGTGTGGCATGAAGATGGCCAACGGCACCAACTCACAGGGAGACGCCCCGTTTCCTGGCACCCGCGCCAAATCGGCGGCCATCGTCAGGCAGAAACTCACCGCCGCGCAAGGATATCGCGACAAACTCCGCGCTGCGGCGGGAGACCCGCAAAAGGTGCCCGACCGCGATCTGGAGATGGAGGGTCTCATCGAGGTGCTCGAGGGCCGTCGCGTGGTCCACCATCATGCCCATCGGGCCGACGACATCATGACCGTCATTCGGCTCAAGGAAGAATTTGGTTTCAAGGTGGTTCTGCACCATGTCAGCGAGGCCTGGAAGGTTGCGGAGCAGCTGTCCAAGGCGGAGGTTCCCTGCTCGGTGATCGTCGTCGATTCCCCCGGCGGGAAAATTGAGGCGATGGACCTGTCGCTGGCGACCGGCGCCGTGCTGGAAAAGGCGGGGGTGCCATGCGCGTTTCACACCGACGATCCCGTCACCGACTCCCGACTCTTTCTGCGCACAGCGGCGCTTGCCGTACGGGCCGGAATGTCGCGGGAGAAAGCGCTCGAGGCCCTCACGCTCGCCGGGGCGCGGATGCTCGAACTCGACCGGAGGATCGGTTCGCTGGAAGTGGGCAAAGACGCCGACATGGTCGTGCTCTCCGGCGATCCGCTGGCCCTCCGCACGAAAGTTCTGCAGACGTTTGTGGAGGGGCGCAAGGTGTTTGACCGCGACGATCCCGACGACCGCCTCTATGCCGTCGGCGGCTATGGAGCCAGCCGCGATCAACAGGCAGAAATGTGCTGCGGAGGGCCAGCACAATGATGGCTAGCACGCTCTCCCGACTGGCGACACTGGCGATCTGCGTGGCCCTTCTGCCTGCAGAAGAGCTTGCAGCGGCACCGCCGCTGGCGATTCTGGGGGGCACGATCCACACCATGAACGGACCGCCGCTCTTCGATGGAGTTGTGCTGCTGGTTGATGGCAAGGTGGAGGCCGTGGGTCCTGCCGGGGTGGTGCCGATTCCCGCCGGGGCCACGGTGCTCAAGGCAGCCGTCGTCACCCCCGGGCTGATCGACGCCCACTGCGCCATCGGGCTCAGCGGCCATCTCAACCAGAAGCAGGACCAGGATCAGCTCGACACCTCGACGGCCATGCAACCCGAACTTCGGGCCATCGATGCCTACAACCCGCAGGAACGGCTGATCGAATGGGTGCGGGGCTTTGGTGTCACCACGCTGCACACCGGCCACGCCCCCGGCGCCCTCATCTCCGGTCAGACAATGATCGTCAAGACCTCCGGAAAAACGGTTGAAGAAGCGACGGTTCGTCCCACGGCCATGGTGGCCGTGACGCTCGGCGATGCGGGGCGCGCAGCCGGCAAGGATGCGGAGAAGAAATCCCCGGGCACCCGCAGCAAGGCGGTGGCAATGCTCCGGGGCGAACTGGTGAAGGGGAGGGAATACCTGCGAAAACGGCATCTGGCCGATGCCTCCAAACATCCCGACAAGGATCTGCATCTGGAGGCGATCGGCGCGGTGCTCGAGGGCCACTGGCCGCTGTTGGTCACCGCCGATCGGGCCGCCGACATCGCCTCGGCTCTGCGCATCGCGGAGGAATTCGGGATTCGGATCGTGCTCGATTCGGGGGCTGAGTCCTATCTGCTCATCGAGCAGTTGAAGGGGGCGAAGGTGCCGGTGATTGTGCACCCCACCATGCGCCGCTCCGGCATGGGGGAGACCGAGAACCTGAGTTTTGAAACCGCCGCCAAACTCCGCGCCGCAGGCATTCCGGTGGCACTGCAAAGCGGCTATGAGAGCTATGTGCCCAAGGCGCGGGTGGTGCTGTTTGAGGCTGGGGTGGCGGCAGCCAACGGCCTTTCATTGGAAGAGGCTCTGGCGGCGATCACGATCGATGCCGCCCGGATTCTGGGCATTGAGGAGCGGGTCGGCTCGCTGCAGCCTGGCCGCGACGGGGACGTGGCTTTGTTTGACGGTGATCCCTTTGAATACACCACCCATTGCATCGGCACGGTTGTCAATGGTGAACTGGTGAGCCGGGAACCGCGGTGAAGCTGGCTGGGGGGCGGAGCCGGCGGCGATACGAGGCTATCCGTCTGCAAGGAGTTGTCCGATGCTGATCACACTCTCCCTCCTTCGGGTCCGTCGCTTGCATGCAGGCGGCCTGAGGCGCCCCTCGGTGGCGTTCTGCTGGCTCATGGCTCTCTGGCTGCTGCTGGCCTGCCAGCCGTTCTCCGCCACAGGGGCTCCCCCCGCCACACGCCCGCCCAATGTCGTGCTGCTGGTGGCAGACGATCTGGGCTGGAACGATCTGGGCTGCTACGGCCGGACCGACCAGCGCACGCCGCAATTGGATGCTCTGGCGGCCCAGGGAGTTCGATTCACCGCCGCCACCAGCGCCGGTTCGGTCTGTTCTCCCTCCCGAGCCGCCATGCTCACCGGCCAGCATCCCGCCCGGCTCAACCTCACCACCTTTCTGCCCGGGCGGCCACCCGGGCATGCCGATCGCCTGCTCTCCCCCACCATCAATCAACATCTACCGGAGGGCGTTGCCACACTGGCCGACCAGCTAAAATCCCTCGGATACAGAAGTGTTTTCCTGGGAAAATGGCATCTGGGAGGGGCGGGGCAGGGGCCGCTCACCAGAGGCTTTGATGCCGCAATTGCGGGGAGCGCGAATCCCGGCCCCGAGTCGCCGGAAGGGGGCAAGGGGGAGCTTGGGAATGCCCAGGCGGCGGTCGATTTCATCGACGCCCACCAAGCCTCCCACGCGGCGGAGCCGTTCCTGCTTACGATCGGCTTCAACAGCCCGCATATCCCCCTGTCGGCGCCGCAGCGGCTGATCGACGCCAACAGCACATCCTTCAATCCCCTCTATGCCGCCGTTGTGGAGGGGCTGGATACGGCAGTGGGAAAGATTCTCGCCGCACTCGACCGGCACGGACTGGCAGACACGACGCTCGTTGTGTTTACCTCCGACAACGGCGGCCTGCATGTGCCGGAGGGGAGCCCGCTGCCCGCCACCCACAACACGCCATTCCGGGCGGGCAAGGGATTTCTCTATGAGGGAGGCCTGCGCGTGCCGCTGATTGTGCGTCTACCGGGGAGATCGACACCGGGGCGTACGGTCGATTCACCAGTCTCCACGGGGGACATCCTGCCCACCATCTGCCACCTCTCCGGGGCGGCCCAGCCGGCCCCCTGCGACTTTCTCTCGTTCCTCCCGCTCCTCTCGGTGGAGGAGGCTGCCGAAGGGCCCGAGCGCCCGCTCTTCTGGCACCAGCCCCACGCGACCAACCAGGGGGGCCGCCCGGCGGGCGCGATCCGCATGGGAGACTGGAAACTGATCGAACACTATGAAGACGGCCGGCTGGAACTGTTCAATCTGGCGATCGACCCCGGTGAGCAGGCCGATCGCCGGGCTGATGAACCGTCCAGGGTCGCGGCGCTGCGTGGCCGCCTGGAGGCCTGGCGGCGCGACGTGGGTGCCCGAGGCATGGAGGCCAATGGCCAATTCTCCCCCCAGGCGTGGCGGGCCTGTTACGTCGACACCGATGTCTCCACACTGCGTGCCGCTCCCACCGCCATCGAGATGGCAGCGGGCCTTGAGGCCTGGCGCAGTGCCATGCAGGCGGCAGCCAACGAGGGCCCCCGCAGCGGCGATCACTTTTTCGTGCTTGAGGCGCGGGACGCGAAGGTTGAGGGGCGCAAACTGCACTACGAGACACCGCCCGAAAAAGACACGCTCGGGTTTTGGGTCGATGCCGCCGATTCAGCCCACTGGGACCTGAGCACGACGACGGCGGGCCGCTACCGCGTCGGTGTGCTGCAGGGCTGTGGCTCTGGAAATGGCGGCTCCACAGTGGAGATTTCGGCCGGCGCGAGTGCACTGACATTCATCGTGGAGGCGACTGGGCATTTCCAGGCCTTCGTCCCCCGGAACGTAGGCGAGATCGATCTGCAGGCCGGTCCCAATCAGATTCGCGTGCGGGCACTTCACAAGCAGGGGGGGGCCGTGATGGACCTGCGCCGGGTGAGCCTCGAGCGGATCGATTGAGGCTTCCCCGCCGCGGGCGGGCCGATGCCGCTCGCGCCGCCTATGCAGGCTGCACAGAATCTGCTCACGGCGGCCCCGCTTCTGCGCCGAAGCGGATAGTGGCCGGTCTGCAGATCCCTCGGCCCTGCAGGGGTTCGTGGCTGGCTGTGAATGCCTCGACAGAGCCGGGGCTTCCAGCAGGCGTCTCCGTCCGCCCTCGGTGAGAAACATCCGCCATGGCAGCCACGCGAGTCCACATGCCTACCGGCATCCCGATAGGTATACTGCCTCCCGGCGGTCGGTCGGAACGGTCTTTCCCTCTCGATCGGCGGATTGAAAAAAACCCTGCCACGCAAGAGTCGACGCCGCTCCGCCCTCTTGCCTGCTCAGAGATTCCCAGCATGCAGCCAGCACCTTCTGCCTATCTGGGCGACCACCAAGTGGTGGTGAAGACCGTCTGGGGTGGCCATGTCGTTGTGCCGGCGTTCAATATCGATGTCGCTTTGGGTGTGGTCCGCGATCGAATCATTGAACCCTGGACCACACGGCTGGTCCAAGAGTTGCTCCGCCCGGGAGATGTCTATCTCAATGCGGGTGCCAACTTCGGCTATTACGTGGCGCTCGGCGGAGGAATTGTCGGGGTTAACGGCCGTGTGTATGGGGTCGAACCCAATCCTCATATTTTTCCATTCCTGCTGAAGACGGTGTATTGGAACGGCTCCCCCAAGCAGTCACGGCTCTACCGGCGGGCCCTTTCCAACACCGAGGGAACCACCCTCAGCTTCCAATTCGATCCGCAGTTTCTTGGGAACGGCAAAGCCGAGCACCAGCACTACGCCGGTGGCGCTGCTGCGGTGCCGGCAGTCCGCTTCGGCACGTTGCCCGAAGCGCTCTGGAACGCGGAAAACATCGACCATCTGCTCGACGCCGAGGGCCTGATGGTCGAAACCAAGCGACTGATGGTCGGGTTCAATGCCGTCACTACGACGATCGACCAGATTCTCGCCACGGAGAACAAGGTCGCGCTGATCCACCTCGACATCGAGGGCGCAGAACCATTCGCCTTGGCCGGCGCCATGAACACGATCCGCCGCTCGCCCCGCATCCGCCTCATCACCGAGTGGAGCGCCGATGAACATTTCCTGCAGGCGCCAAAGCCGGTGAAGGATCTGTTCCTGGCATTCTGGAACGAAATGAACGGCCGCGGCTATTCCGTTCGTCACGTGGAGCCGCGGCTGGCCGACAACGGCAGCATCTTCCTCTCCCCGCCGCTCTCGCTCGAGGCGATGACAGGGCAGGCGATCCATGGAGATTACGTCTGGGTGGCCCGGGAAAACGATCCCTGGGGCTGACGCGCAAGCGGAACGATCGCTGCGCCCTAGAGCGCATCCGGGATAGCTGTAGCGACGACTGGGCAAATAGATCGAGCGATGGAGGCGGAGGGGTCGGCGAACGCTCGAGGAGCGTAAGCGACGAGACTTTTGCCGTCCCGAAGCCGACGCTACACGTAAGTCGGATG